>NZ_CAJPHP010000002.1:0-403899 GCF_905339975.1 Burkholderia sp. BCC1999
TAGATATCGGCGGGCATCTAACGCAGCGCGTGCAGGGGCGTGTCGAACTGGAGGCGGGGCAGGGCATTCGATATTGCACCAAGGTCGTCGAGTTGCAAGCCGGCGACGTAATCCGCCTGCGTGGCCCCGGCGGCACGATCACGCTTGACGACGGCGGTATCACGCTCGACGCCGTGGTGATTCGGTTCAAGGGCCCGCTGACAGGCGACAGCGTCGGTCGTGGCAACCGCTTAGGCATCGACGGCAACCCGCTGACTGGCGTACCCACCGATCCGACTGACTTGCCGCTCTCCGAGTAACCGCCAGGAACCTACCTATGCTCATCAGCTTTCCTTTCTTGCGCGCGCCAAAACCGCACACTGACGAGTCCCTGGACGAGGGTACCTTTGGCCTGGGGGAAAAGAGCGGAAAAGGCGCATTTCCCGTCAGTCATCAGTTCGGCTGGCACGGTGGCGTGCATCTGGTGGCGCCGGGCGGCGACGCGAATCCAGAGCCGGTGCGTGCCATCGCCGACGGCGAAATTGTGTTCGCACGCCCCAGCGCACCCAAGCCTAAGACCACGCCCACCGGCGAAGAACGCGACACCAACCCGCTGTACTACTACGCCGGCTGGACCAGCAACGGTGTTGTCATCCTCAAGCACCGGACCGAAATCGGCGAGGGTGTCGAGGTCGTCTTCTACTCGATCTACCAACACCTGAGCACAGTGGCGAAGGCGGACTGGAAGAGCGGCGACAAGGTGTATCGCAAGGATCCTATCGGCAAGGCGGGCGATATCTATGGCAAGCCCAACCGTATCCACTTCGAAATCGTCGCAGACAAAGCGAACGTGGAGCGGTTGATGGGGCGTAGCGAAGGCAAACTGGAGGTCACCGAAGGGCGGCGCAGCTGTGTCTGGGGCGACATGCACATCGTGGTTCCCGCTGGCGCGCCCCTGTCCGCGGTCAATCCTCGTACGGAAACCCGGAAATATGTGGTGCGGGCCTTCAACTCCACCGTGGGCGCGGCCAACGATACGCTCGAAAGCGTCGCGCGGCGCTTCCGCACAACGCCGGCGCGCATTCTCGCGCTCAACGGCAAGACCGAGGCGCAAGCTGGCGATTGGTGGCCGAGGGTCACCGGCGCTTACCAAGCGGCCATGGCACCGGCCCCCCACTCAGGCAAGAAGCCGCTTGCCCTGCCGACGAATGCGCAGCGCACCATTCGCGTACCCGCGGTCTATGGGGCGGCGGCCGCGACGCCACCCGATGATCTGACCGCCGAGGTGTGGGCGCAGTGGACCGCGCAGCCGATCGGCCGAACAAAGGAAGTGCTGATCGTCACCCTGAGCGAGGCGCGCGGCGATATTACCGTGACCACGCGTGACATCGGCGGCGCGCGCAAGGGGAGTGAATCTGAGGCCAAAGGGGGCTACAACCTTTACAAGACTGCAGTGGACACGTACCCGGGATGCCCCAGCGCCGGCTACGAGATGCTGCGCTTCGGACGCATCCTTGGGCCCGACGCGCCTGCTGCCTCGGACCTGCACGAAGGTCGCTTGCCACATTTTCGCAAGATCGCCATCGACGCGAACACGACCGCCTTCGTCGACCTCAATCGCGCGGGTGTCACGGTGTACAGCGACGCCGACTTTCCTCATTGGCAAGGCTGGACCTTTATCGATGACGATACCGACGGCAACAGCCGCTGCGACTCGATGCAATTGCTCGATCTGATCGAGCCCCGCCTCCCAACGCAGCATCCCGTTTCGGACTTGCCCGGCTCCGGCGAAGTGGCGCAAGGCGCTGGCACGGTCATCGACGCCGCTACCCAGCATCGTGGTCGACTGATTCGCGCCTACGCTAAAGCGCAGATGGGCGAAATACGCGAGCGCTTGAGCTACTGCGTGGTCAAGATGCCCAGCGAATGGGCACGTGACGATTTCGACAAGCGCTGGGACTGGCTGAAAGGTGTCGAAGGACAAAGCCCGGACGCCAATATCCTGTTCCCGATTTGTCTAGGCGATGCGGCCTATGAAAAGCTCAAACGCCATCATCAAGCCCTGTCGTTTTGGGAGGACGCGGTGGCGAATGGGCTGACGCTCGAGAAGGAGCATTATCATTTTCATCCGATGAGGGTTATCGACGCATTGAAGCGTTGCAGTTGGCGCAGTACACGTGAGTTGGCACAAACTTTACCTCGGCGCTCTTCTCTGAATGCAGGGGGCGCGATCCCATGGTCCGTTGCTTGGGGGCGCTGGACGCGTGGTAATCGCGGAGATGGTTTTATGCCACAAAACATGCACATTGCTATAAATCGCATGTGGTTGAAATATGGGTTTATTACGCCACTGAGGCAAGCTCATTTTTTGGCGCAAATATACAAGGAAAGCGGTGCTTTTAAATCGACCGCGGAGAAAGGCGATGAGCGCTACTTTCGGACCATGTACGAAGATTTAACACCAATAGAGGCTGGTGAGGATTACGACAATAAGCGTGCTTGGTTGCAGGCTATGGGATTTCTGAGGGGCAGGGATCGTCCAACTTATATCTTGCAGCGACCAGGGGAAATTCGCGAAAAAGCTCAAAGTTTGGGGAATGTCCACCTTGGTGATGGCCCGCGTTTTCGGGGACGTGGGCTGATTCATCTTACTGGTCGGAATGGCTATAAAACCTATAGCGAGTTCCGTAATGTCGATTTCATGACAGATCCCAGCCCATCTCGGTTGTCAATAGATCCGTCTATCGCGGCAGACTCGGCCGGATATTTTTGGACAAGCAAGGTGATGGTGTCGCCAAATGCAGGTGCTTTCCGTAGTGGGATGAACATCCATCGTCGAGCCGATCTAGGTGCGGCCGACATCAATGTGTCAGCAATTACAACTCCGGTGAACGGCGGAAGTACAGGATTGTTGGAGCGGCAGGAGTTTTTTAAATACATACACTTCATTTTTGATGATAGGGAGAGTATGCCGTCGAATTCGGTGTTAAAAAGGCAGGTTGAAGACTGAGTTGTGCGTTGCTTATTAATGGGTTTCGTGGGGGGGTAATGTGCAAAAATGAATTGGATTTGATTGATCTGGGGCGACGTTTTTCGCGTTTCTCGATAATCATTTTTATGTTCCTTTTTTGGTTTTCTGTCTCGGAAGGCAGTGAGTCGACACAGCATTATGGTTTTTATCAGAACTGTGGTCTGTCACTTAGCCTTCCGGCGATCCTTGCACCCGTTGCTGATTCTGAGGCCAGTCCTTGTGCGAACTCGTATCGAGAGCAAAGTGGAGCAACAATGCTGATCGGGTCTTTAGTCGGTGGTCGAAAAAATCCAGGTCTACTCGAAAAGCTACCGGCATTACACATCTACAGGCGTGATCTCGATCATGTTCTGACTTCATTGAATGGAAGTGGCTTGCGTAGAATTGCAAATGGATCCGTCATCTCAACAAGCGAATTGGAGAGAGTGGAGTGTGGATTATCTGGGGTGACGCATATATCTGAAGTTGTGGGGGCGAATTGGAGTGGCTGGATCGCGGAGGATTTTTACAAAAATGGCCGAGACATCGCATCGAGTCGGGACCACTGCGAGCGATTTGAAAATCGACACCGATGTATCAGATTGATAATTGGAAACGCGAAAGAAACAGTGACAATGAGCCGATATTGTCTGGTGCGTCGAGGTGGAAACTTCGACTTGGATGAAGGGTTGAGCGACGAAATTTTTATGGAAATCCTCAAGTCTATAAAACTGCATGAAGAATGAGGCAAGCGAACGGGGCGGTTCGCTGCTGCCGTGATGGCTTCTAAAAAGTGGCGCAAGGAGTCGACTGGAGCAGGCTATTACTGGGCTATGAATAGGGCCAACTATGAGGCGGACAAGGCATCACCAAATACACGTCATTCCTTTAATCTGCACTCTACCAGCCAGCTGCTGCGTAACCGGCCGTTTGCATTCTACGCGAGCGCATCTTTCCGACGGGTGAGTTGTCTGATAAACCTCCCTGGCCACATCAACCGCGAAGATCCGAAGCTTAATGGTTTAGTGGATCGATATCATGCATATGCATACGCACAAGTGCTATTGCTTGACCAGCCTGCTTTCCCGGATAGCGGTGGTGCACAACAGTTCTTGCCAGAGGACTATCAGGTGAAGGGGGAGGCTCCTCGATGAAGATGGTGATCATCGTCAGACTGCTTTTGGCGGGATTGCTCACCAGTATCGTTACGCCCGATGTTATAGCGGGTGATGAGAGCAAGGACGCGCAAAGCGCCGCCGACTACATTGACGTTGGATTGCCGAAAGGCATGCGGCGCTATGTCATCCCAATGGAAGGCTGTGCTATCGAATTCATTGCTCAAGACGGTGGATATGCACAAGCTTATATGGGAGGCGGAGGGCCCTATGGGTATTTCTCTCACAACTCTTATGTGTTTAATTCAGAAAAAAAGGGGGCGCTGGTATTGGGCTTGAGTTGTCATAGAGGCAATGCGAAGGAGATTTGCTTTAGGCTGCTTCCTTCTGAGGAGGCTGAAAACAGGTGGTACTACAACATACGTCGTCTGGAAAATGTACATCCCATTTACTCCGGTGTCACTCAAATATCGTCGTTCGCGTTAAATAGCTCCCGGCCCGGTCAGGTGCGAAAGCTTGATTTTTGCTTGGGCGATAATTCGCGTGCTCTAATTACGGAAGGGGGTGGAGTCGAGATTGGCCACGACTCGCGCGATGTTTCCAAAACGCCTGGAAAAGAGCTGCGGCCTGCTGCTGAATTGGCCCTCCCGGACGTTCTGAACCTTATTCGTTCGATTCGCTTTATGTCCGCAGATGGTGGTGGGTAGCGAGGCTCAGAATGACGGAGTCGGGTTGCACTGCAAACAATGGGAAAGACTGTCGCATTCAACGCCGTGGAACGGGCCGCCCTTTGGCTAGTCGATGCACCAGTGGCTCTGGTCGTTACAGCGCTGCAACTTGCCTATTCATGGAACCAGATGCGCGCCGACAAGGCTAAGGTTGCCGACTGGATTAAGCAAAGTTGCCTAGGCCTCGCACCGAAGCATAGCAGTGAGGAGGAACAACAGAAGTACTACGAGTTGTTCCTGAAGCCTCAGATCGACACTAGCTTAAAGTTGGGCAACATTGCGCTCGAATCGGTCTTTCCTGGCAGCCGGCGGGAGCCCCGGGCGCAACGCGATGTGGTGATCCTGCTGCCCGGCTGGCAGCCACAGATCAGTGCCTATCAGGTGACCCAGAAGGTGGTCTTGGGCCTGATGACCGAGAGCGCTTTCGATGATCCCGAGAGAATCGAGGTCAAGGGTCGCAACGGCTACCTTCGCCTGGAAGCCCATAATCTGTTTGGCAATACAGCGGTGCGCTATTGGCCCAACGGCTTCACCCAGCCAGATCTCATGCTGGAGATGACGAACTGATGTCCGACCCGAATTCCACGCTTACCTTCGAGCAAATGATGGCTAATCTCAAACGCCATCCGAAATGGCAGCAACTTCCCGATATTCGAGTCGCCATGTGGCCCAACCAAGTGAGCTTTGCCGACGACCTATCCGACAGGGACCAGTTCAACGAGCGATATATCGAGAGCCGTCTGATCGTCGGCAAGGCCGCCTTCGTCCTTTACCTGTTTTCGGGCGGCTTCCTAATGAGTCTGTTCGTGACAATATGGGGTGGGTACTATGAAATCCTCCGTATGTGGAGAGGGCATCAGGGCGGATTTGTGTTCAGCTGGGAATTTTTCATCTTCATGCTCTTTACCGGAATAGTCGGAACCTTATTGCTAAGGCTAAAGGGAGGGATTGTGCGATTCAATCGTCAAGCCCAACTGGTGCATATCTATGACGGACCCAACAAGGCCACGACGCTGTCGTGGCGCGAGGTTTACCCATTTACCCAGTTCAGCACTTATGGCGATGGAAAATTTGCTCTCAAGCTGATATTTCGTACCGGTCCAACTGATGTGTCTGTGGCTCATGGTGCTTTAGACATCAGTGATGAACAGTCGCTGGTTGATAACCTGTCTCGCGTGGAGTTCCTCCGTCGCTACATGGCCGAAGGGTTGCCCGCCGTGCAACCCGATCCGCAGCGCACCCTCTACAAGCCCAGTGGCTTCTCCAAGCCCGTTACCCTGCGCTACGGCCTGTTTGATTTCCTGTTCGACAAGCTGGTCATCACCCCAGGCTACTACCTAGCCGGCGGCCCTTTGATCGACCGCTATCTGATCCGCCGCGCCGCACGAGCCCAATGGCCGGCGGATGTCGAGCGCCTATGCGCACCGGGAGCGGACCTGAGCGGGTACGACACGACCCCCGTGAAGGCCCGCGAGGACGTCTTTTACCGCTTCAACGGCCAAGGCTTTGATCTGGTCAACCGCCAAGGCGACGTGGTGGGCTGAGATGTGTGCCCGGGATAGTTTCCCCTGCGAAAAAATGATGTTCGAAAAAACAAGATGGCCTTGAGTTTCGAAGAGGGCGTCGCGCGGTGGCTGAAGCGCACGGGCCACGCGCCGAATTTGGCGATGTGGAAAGGGGATGCCAAATTCGAGATTGACATCAGCGATCGTGAACTTTTCAATGAGCAGCTTATCGAGACTCACTTTTGGGGATGAGAAATCGACGGATCGAGCGTGCCTCATCCAGCCGGGATCCTGAAAGATTGCGCGTTTGGCAACTTGCAGTCTCTCAGGATCGGTCCGGATGAACCATCGATACAACCCGGTGAAGCTTCACAACTAGCACAGACGCGCTGATCGATTCTTAAGTACGCCGGCGGACAGGCTCTTGGCTTGCCATCGGTCTACCTGGTCGGCAACATTCTTGCCCTTGAGGGAGGTGGCCGTCATGCGTCGACATCCAGCTTCGCCAAGTTTGGCATCTTCCGACATTTCACCGCCGAGATGGACATCGACGACGACGGGCTCGTCGTCGATTACGAGACGCTGTTCAGACGCCTGCCGGCGCCGACGGGGCGCTGAACCGCCGCGGTCGTGATGGCCGGCCGCTCCTGCGCGGACGCGAAGCGATCAATCCGCGATGCAATCATGTCCGGGTGGCGCAGCACGACCCAGTGGCTGCCATCGATTTCCTCGCGCACATGGTCGCCGAGCCAACGGTCGAGGTCGACCGACATCTCGGGTGTGACATAACGGTCGCGCACCGGCACGAGGATCTGCACCGGCGCCTGCGCGTACCGCTCGCGCGGCTTGCGCGCCCGTGCGAGGAAGTTCGCGCGGTACAACTGCAGCCCGTTCAGCGCGTTCTTCAATTGCACGGGGTCGCGCTCGGCGCGCACGCGTTCGGTGATCTGCAGCCAGCGTGGCCACAGCGCCGCACCGCCGAGCCGCCACACCAGCGACGGCACGACCGGCAGATGGAAGAACGCGATGTACCACGACTTCAGGCTCTGCTTGAGCCGCATCTTCGCGCGGAACACATGATCGAGGCACGGGCCCGAGATCGATGTGTACGACGCGATCCGGCCGCGGAACGCGGGATCGGTCACGGCTTCCCAGCACTGGATCGAGCCCCAGTCGTGGCCGACGAGATGGAACGGCTGGCCGCCGCAGGTCGCGTCGGCCACCGCCTTCAGGTCGGCGGCGAGCCGCTCGAGCGTGTAGTCGGCACGGCGGCGCGGCGCATCGGACGCGCCGGCGCCGCGCACGTCGTATGCGATCACGCGGTAGCGCTTCGCGAGCCGAGCGCGGATCGGCGCCCACACGGCCGCCGAGTCGGGGTAGCCGTGCACGAGGATAAGCGGCGGCGCGCGACGCGACCCGCTTACGTAGACGGCGAGTTTCACGTCGCCGGACTGGACGGTCAGCATCTCGTGGGCGCGCGCCATGGCGTCATGCCTGCGGGACCGGGTGCAGCGGCACGCGACGCGGGGCGGCTTGCGCCGCGTAGCGTGCGTTGGTCGCGTCGATGTTCTCGAGCAGCGTGTCGAGCCCCTGCAGGTACTGGTGGTTGTCGTGGTCCCACGGGTGGAAGCCCGGGCGGAAGTAGTCGAGCCATTCGCGCGCGATGCTCGGGAACACGCCGTGCTTCGGGCCGTACAGATATTTCACGAGGCGCCACATGCCGCCGAACTTGCCGTGTTCGCGACGGTGCGCGCGCATCAGGCGCAGGTGGAAGTCGAACACGATCGTCCAGAAGAATACGGTGGTCGTCAGCATCGTGCCCGTGCGCAGCAGGTAGCTGCCGAGGCCCGGCTTCATCACGGTGGTCCACACGTCGTAGGACACCGCCTTGTGCTCGGTTTCCTCCATCGCGTGCCACATCCACATCTGCTGGTAGCCTTCGACCGAGCCGTCGATCCGGTGCTCGTGGCCCGACAGCAACTGGTTCGCGAGAATCGCCGTGTAGTGCTCGAGCGCGATCGTGATCGCGAGCTGCATCGAATGCGGGAGCGCCTTCTTGAACCAGCCGAGGATCGTCCACAGACGCTTGTCGAGCTTGTGTGCGGGCAGACCCGACGACTGCAGCAGATCGTTGTATTCGATGTGCTCGCGCGTGTGCATCGCTTCCTGGCCAATGAAGCCGAGTACCTGTTTCTTCAGCTCGGGATCCTCGATCCGGTCGCGGTAGTTGCGCACCGAATCCATGAAGAAGCGTTCGCCGGCCGGGAACAGCAGCGACAGCGCATTCATGAAGTGCGTGACCGGCACGCCCTGCACGTGCCAGTCGCGCGCGCGTTCGGGGGGCAGCGCGAAACGGATGTCGCGCCGCACGGGCATCATGTTCGGGGTCGTCATGATTGTTCTCCTCCCTGATTGCCTGCATTGTTGTAGGTGGCGTGCAGCGGTGCGGGCGCCGGCGTGCCGCGGGCGGCGTCGCGGCGCGCGCGGGCGGCCTCGCGGCGCGTCGCGAGCACGACGAGCGCCTGGTACGCGGACGGCAGCACGCGCGCCATCCAGTCGCCGGCCTTCGCGTCGCGGCCGATCAGCACGCGGCGCTTGTTCTTGCGCACGCCCGAGAGGATCGTGCGCGCGGCATCGTCGGCGGTCGTGATGAGGAACTTCTCGAACGTGTCGCGGCCTTGCTGCTCGCTCGCGACCATGAAGCCGACCATGTTCTTCGACACGCGGCTCGCCTGCGCGATGTTCGTGCGGATACCGCCCGGATGCACGCAGGTCGCCGAAACGCCGCACGTCATCATGTCGAGTTCCTGGCGCAGCGATTCGGTGAAGCCGCGCACCGCGAACTTGGTCGCGTTGTAGCCGCTCATGCCCGGTTGCGCGAAGATCCCGAACAGGCTCGACGTGTTGATCACGTGGCCGTCGCCCGATGCCTTCAGGTGCGGCAGGAACGCCTTCGTGCCGTGCACGACGCCCCAGAAGTTGATGTTCACGATCCACTCGAGATCGCTGTATTCCATTCCTTCGATCGTGCTCGACAGCGCGACGCCCGCGTTGTTGAAGATCAGGTTGACCTTGCCGTGTTCCTTCGCGGTGTCGTCGGCCCACGCGAACATCGCGTCGCGCTCGCCGACGTCCAGCACGCGCGTCGATACGCGCACATTCGGCGCGATCGCGCGGACGATCCGCTCGGTTTCGGCGAGGCCGACGCCGTTCTTGTCGGCGAGCGACACGTGGCAGCCGGCCTGTGCGAGCTGGATCGCGAGCGAGCGGCCCATGCCCGAGCCGGCACCCGTGATCGCGGCGACCTTGTTGGCGAAATCTCTCATGTCGATGGCTCCTTGTCTGGCTCAGGCCGCTTCGGCGGACGTGGAAGTCGAAGCGGAAGCGGCGGGCGCGGCGGCGGGCCGCGCGGTCGTGTCGTGTTGCGGCGCGCGATACGCGTGGTAGTCGGCGATCGAGAAGTGCGCGGTCGCCTGGCGGAAGCGCCACGTGAAGCCCGGCCACAGCGTCGTGTTCTTGCCCGTGCGCGGATCGAGGTACCAGCTCTTGCAGCCGCCCGTCGACCAGATCGCCTTCTTGAGCCGGCCCTGCAGGTCGCTGTTGAACTGCGCCTCGACGAGCGGGCGCACCTCGATCGCGTCCGCCCGTTCACGGTGCATCGCCTGCAGCGCGCCGAGGATGTATTCGATCTGCGACTCGATCATGAACACCATCGAGTTGTGGCCGAGGCCCGTGTTCGGGCCGACGATCATGAAGAAGTTAGGGTAGCCGGGCAGCGTCGAGCCGAGATACGCGTGCGCGCCGTCGCGCCATGCGTCGACGATGTCGAGCCCGCCGCGGCCGATGATCGCGCCGCGCGGATACGGATCGGCCACCTGGAAGCCGGTGCCGTAGATCAGGCAATCGACTTCATGACGGCGGCCGTCGGTCGTCACGACCGCATCGGCCTCGATATGGTCGATACCGGTCGTGATCACGTCGACGTTCTTGCGCGACAGCGCCGGGTAGTAGTCGTTCGAAATCAGCACGCGCTTGCAACCGAGCGTGTAGTTCGGCGTGACGGTCTTGCGCAACTCCGGATCGGGAATCTGCTTGCGGATGTGGCGCAGCGCGAGTTTCTGCACATTCTTCATCAGCGACGGATGGATCGCGAAGCCGAGCACGCGCGATTCGAGCATCCAATAGATGCTGCTGCGCACGGCCTTCTGCGTGAACGGCAGCGTGCGGAACAGCCATTTCTCGAGCCCGGTCAGGTTGCGGTCGGGCTTCGGCATGATCCACGGCGGCGTGCGCTGGAACAGCGCGAGTTCCTTCACGCGCGGTGCGATCTGCGGCACGAACTGGATCGCGCTCGCGCCGGTGCCGATCACCGCGACGCGCTTGCCTTCGAGCGAATAGTCGTGATCCCACTGTTGCGAGTGGAACGCGCGGCCCTTGAAGTTCTCGACGCCGGGAATCGACGGCAGCGCGGCGCGCGACAGGCCGCCCATCCCCGACACCAGCACGCGCGCGGACAGCCGCTTGCCGTTCGCGAACGTGATGCGCCAGCGCTGCGCGGCTTCGTCATACTCGGCGCGCTGCAGTTCGTGGTTCAGGCGCAGGTGCGGGCCGACGCCGAAGCGCTGCACGCAGTCTTCCAGGTACGCGCGAATTTCCGGCTGCGGCGCGAACATGCGCGTCCAGCGCGGGTTCGGCGCGAACGAGAACGAATAGACGTGTGATTGCACGTCGCATGCACACCCGGGGTAATGATTGTCGCGCCACGTGCCGCCGACCGACGCGGCCTTCTCGAGGACGACGAAGTCGGTCACGCCTGTTTGCCGCAGGCGGATCGCCATCCCGAGACCGGCGAAGCCGGTGCCGATGATGGCGATGTCGGTGGTTTCGTCCTGGCCGTCGTGGCCGGGTGGACCGAAAGGCAACGTGCGAGCATTCATCCGGGTGTCTCCGATTTGGCTCATTTTCGAATGTTACATTGTTTGATGTAACGATAGTGGGTGAGCCCGGAAACCGCAAGAGGCTAGAAGCGGCGCTCTAAGGGCCGGAAGCCAGACGGGAAAAGGCTGAGCGGGGTTTGGAACGGTCTGCTTTCCGCGATGCGGGATGGGCGGGAAGGGCCGTCGGTAGGACGAGACAGGCGGTGGACGAGACCGCCGGCGCGCGGCGGTCTGTTTGAAACAGTATCAGGGACGGATCGATCGGGCGGCCGTCTCATGGAAAACCCCGGCCACGATCGTGACCTGCGCGAGCGCGTAGAGGCCCCAGATCAGGTAGTCGATGCCCGGAAAACCGCCGAGGAAACGGCCGACGCCGATCAGCGTGTCGGAGCCGACGAAGATCAGGCTGCCGATCGCGACCAGCGCGCCGTGCGTGCGGGCGGCGAGTGCGAAGCTCGCCATCACGCACAGTACGAGCATGTAGACGGCGACCGGCGCCAGCAATTCGCCGAGGTGCGGGAAGAACGCCACGTAGAACGACGGCGCGGCGATCCACAGCCCGATTAGCGCGACGATGCGCCAGCCATGCGGTCGCGCGCGCCAGCGGAAGAAGATCGCGCAGTAGCACACATGTGTGAGCAGGAACGCGCCGAGGCCGAGGACGAACGACAGCGGCCAGTCGGGCAGCGCGAGCAGCACGTCGCCGAGCACGGCGGTGACGAGCGCCGCGCACAGCCACGCGCGCTCGCGTGCCGCACCGCAGGTGCTGCCGGCCGCGAGCAGCAGGATGCCCATCGCGGCTTTCGCGACGGCCTGGCCCGGATAGGGCGCGGCGGCGAGCGACAGCCCGTAAAGCAGCGCGGCGGCGATGGCGAGCGGCCAGAGCCGGCGGTAGGTGGCGGGAAGCGTGGCGATCAAGGCGGGTGTCTCCGGTTTGTTGTTGTCTGCGGCGGACGGCGCGCCGTCGAGGGCGCGGCTGCCGGCCATTATCCGGAAGAACGGGCGTGCAAAAACCGGTGAATCCTTCTAGGACGCGGTCGGGATGGCGTGCGCAGGCGCGTGCCTGCCGTCGCGTCGGTCCGGCGATGCCGCACTCCGATGCGCGGGCGTGGCCGCCGGATTTCTTCAACGCGTTGCCCCCGCTCAACCGGGGCAACGACTTCAATTCGGCTTGCTATGATCGCCGCGGTATTGCCGTTGTCGTTGTCCTGCCCGGCCGCGCGACTGGATGCGCAAGCCGGTGCGTGCCCGATGAATCCATGCCGTGCCCGGCCCGCGCGCCCATAGAATGCGGGGCGGCGCCGGTTCCCCACGAAAACAGGTCCGACCCATGACCGAACTTCTCCACGGTGACGGTGCGATCCGCCGCACGACGCCGTACGGCGCCTCGATCGAAAACACCTATGCGGGCGTGCTGTCATTCATGCGCCGCAACTATTCGCGCGTGCTCGACGGCGTCGACGTCGCGATTTCCGGCGTGCCGCTCGACCTTGCAACGACCTATCGTTCCGGCGCGCGGCTCGGCCCGGCCGCGATTCGTGCGGCGAGTGTGCAGCTCGCGGAGCTTCATCCGTATCCGTGGGGCTTCAACCCGTTCGACGATCTCGCGGCCGTCGACTACGGCGACTGCTGGTTCGACGCGCACAACCCGCTGTCGATCAAGCCCGCGATCATCGAGCATGCGCGCACGATCCTGCGTTCGGGCGCGAAGATGCTGACGTTCGGCGGCGACCACTACATCACGTATCCGCTGCTGGTCGCGCATGCGGAGCGCTACGGCAAGCCGCTGTCGCTGATTCATTTCGACGCGCACTGCGATACGTGGGCCGACGACGAGCCGGACAGCCTCAATCACGGGACGATGTTCTACAAGGCCGTGAAGGAAGGTCTGATCGATCCGGCGACGTCGGTGCAGGTTGGCATCCGCACGTGGAACGACGACTTTCTCGGGATCGAGCGACTCGATGCCGCGTGGGTGCATGACCATGGTTCGCGCGCGGCGGTCGAGCGGATCGTCGAGATCGTCGGTGCGCGGCCCGCGTACCTGACGTTCGACATCGACTGCCTCGATCCGGCGTTCGCGCCCGGCACGGGTACGCCGGTCGCGGGTGGGTTGTCGTCGGCGCAGGCGCTGGCGATCGTGCGCGGGCTCGGAGCGGTGAACCTGGTCGGCGCGGATGTGGTCGAGGTTGCACCGGCTTACGATCACGCGGATATCACCGCGATCGCCGCCGCGCATGTTGCGTGCGATTTGCTGTGCCTGTGGCGGCAGAAGAAGGTGGCGGAAGCGCTGAAGTAAACGGGAGTGCGTGGTCCGGCAATGCAAAAGGCCAGCGGGTAATTTGCCCGCGGTCTTTTGCCCGCTGACCATGGATTTTCATGCGTTTTGCGTGGCCTGCCGCGGTGCCGGTAAAAGCGTGGCTCGCGGAATGCCGTGATTGGTGTTCTCCGAGCTGTAGCAGTCTTGCGCGAACTCGGAATAGGGGCGTTTGCGAACCCGGGCGGCCGCCCGCATGAGGCACCCGGGACCGTGCGCAAAAGGCGCGGCACCCCCCTCGGCGGCTAGCCGAATTTGACGAGATTCAGCACCGGCAACGGGCCGCCCGGGATTTGTACGAGCCGCCCCCCGCTTTCGAGCAAACCCAGGTCGATGCCGAAGAAGCCGAGCCGCCCGATCAGTCCACTCACAACCGATTTCGCCTGCACGTCGTCTCCCGCGAAGAACAACACACGGTGCCCGCCCTCGGCCAGTGGATCGTCGGAAAGGAGGTGCGCCGGCAGATGATTGAACGCCTTCACCACGCGTGCGCCCGGCACGAGATCCGCGAATACTGCGCTCGACGTGCGGCCATGCAATTCGGCGGGTTCGAAGGTTGGCGCCTCGATCGGGTTGTTCGCGTCGATCACGATGCGTCCACCGAAGTTCGGCAATCCGGACAGCGCGGACGGCAGCTTCGCCCAGTTCACGGCGACGAGAACGATGTCCTGCGCGGCCGCTTGTTCGCGCGTTCCCGGCGTGATTGACGGGCCGAGTTCGCGTGCGAGGCCCGCGAGCGAATCCGGGCCCCGGCTGTTCGCGATGATGGCTTCGATGCCTTTGCCGGCCAGCGCTTTCGCGAACGCGGACCCGATGGCGCCTGCTCCGATGATACCGATGGTGCTCATGTCGATGCTCCTGGTGAAGGGGATGAGTCAAGTGATAACGCCGATGCCTGTGTCGACAAGGGGACGAACAGGTGACGTTCACTCCCCAAGGTCAGGTGAGCGAATGTTGCCGCCTTTATTGCTTGACGATTAGCGGGTAATCGTTTGAATTATTTTCAAGCAATGCTTTAAGATTCACGCATGGAAACGCTCGCCAACCTCGAATCGTTTGTGCGCAGCGCCGAAACGGGCAGTTTCTCCGCGGCCGCGCGGCGCCTTGCGCTGACACCCGCCGCTGTCAGTCGCAATGTTGCACTGCTGGAGCGCAATCTTGGGGTGCGGCTGTTCCAGCGCTCGACGCGCAAGCTCACGCTGACCGAGGCAGGCGCGCGCTTTCTGGTGGAAATCGGCGGCAATCTGGACGCGCTGCAGGCGGCGATCGCGTCTGTGTCGACCGATCGCAGCGAGCCGGCTGGCGTGCTGAAAGTCAGCATGGCGCCGACGTTCGGCATGACCTACGTCATGCCGCTGCTGCCGGCGTTCCTCGCACGCTATCCGATGATTCGCCCCGACTGGCACTTCGAGAACCGACAGGTCGACCTGATTGCGGAGGGATACGATGCCGCGCTGGGTGGCGGATTCGATCTCGCGCCGGGCGTCGTGTCTCGCCCATTGGCGCCTGCGCATCTCGTGGCGGTTGCGTCGCCGGCCTACATGGCCGGCCGCACGCCGCCCACCGATCCCGGCGATCTGGCAGCACTCGGCGGCATCGTGATGCGCTCGAGCCGCACCGGCCGCGTGCGTCACCGGACGATGCGCGACTCGGCAGGCGTTGAAATGCCTGCGCTGCTCGGCGAGACCATCGTGGTCAACGACCCGGCCGCGATGCGCCAGGCGGCGATTCTCGGGCTGGGCGTCACGTTGCTGGCCGTGTCGGACGTGCTGTCCTCGATCGAACGGGGGGAACTCGTCCGTCTGCTGCCGCGCTGGTACGTGGATGCCGGGGCGATTTCGATCTATTACGCGACGCGAGCGCTGCTGCCGGCGAAAACACGCGTGTTCGTCGACTTCGTTGTCGAAGCGTTCGGCCGGGAGCGGTTGGCCGAAAGGTTTGCGGGAGGCGTCGCATGACTCGAATCCCTACAAGTCGATGCGCTTCGGCTGTCGCAGCGTCATGGCAGGGATGGGCGGGAACGGCTGCTCGTGGCCGAGCGGCGACGGTTGGGCCCGCGCTTCACGCAAACCAAAAAGGCCGACGGGCAGGGTGCCGGTCGGCCTTTTGGGAATGAGTGCGCGCTGCGCCGCCCGTTACTTCGCCGCGAGCGCGCTCGCCACGCCTTTATCGATCCACGCATTCTCCGCAACATTCAGCTTCTGCGGAATCAGCTTCGCCGCATGGAACGCATCGGCAACCCCTTGCTGCGCGGCGACGATCCGCGCGTCGAGCGGTACCGCACCGAACGGCACGCGCTTGATCCACGTCTCGACGAGCGCTTGCGGCAGGCCGACCTTCGGTGCGAGCAGCGCGGCGGTGTCGGCCGGATGCCCGTTGACCCACAGGCCCGTCTCGCGTGCCTGCTTCAGGATCGCACCGACCACGTCGGGATGCTGCTGCGCGAAGTCGCGTGTCGCTTCGTAGAAGTTGTTGGTCGCCGCGAGCCCCGTGTAGTCGGACAGCGTGCGCACCTTCAGCGCGCTCTGCGCGGCCGCGTAGTACGGATCCCACACAGCCCACGCATCTACATTGCCGCTTTCGAATGCGGCGCGCGCGTCGGCGGGCGGCAGGTACACAGGGCGGATCTCGTCATAGCGCACGCCGGCCTGCTTCAGCGCTTCGAGTAACAGGTAGTTCGCGCTCGAGCCTTTCTGCAGCGCGACCTTCTTGCCGCGCAGGCCGGCGACCGAACGGATCGGCGAATCGGCTTTCACGAATACGGCTTCGTTGTGCGGCGCCGGCGGCTCCGCGCCGACGTAGACGAACTGCACGCCGGCCGCCTGCGCGAACACGGGCGGCGGCGCGCCCGTGTAGCCGAAGTCGATGCTGTTCGCGTTCAGCGCTTCGAGCAGTTGCGGGCCGGCCGGGAATTCGAACCATTGAACGCCATAGCCGAGCGGCTTGAGCCGCGCTTCGAGCGCGCCCTGCGCCTTGACGACCGACAGCAGGCCGGCCTTCTGATAGCCGATGCGCACGACCTTGTCGGCGCTGCCTTGCGCGAAGGCCGACGCGGCGGCGAACGTGACGAGCGTGACGGCAGCGGTGCGGGTGATCCAGCGGGTGAAACGAATCATCGAACGAACTCCATGCGAGATATCTTCCGGGAGCGGTGGGTGCCGCTCGGTTGGAAGAATCGTCGCATGGGCGATCGCGTCCGCAAACGAAGCATTGCCGATATGAATATGACGGCGGCGGCCCTATGCTTTGTCGCCGGCGCCTGACGGATCGGACGTATCCGGCGCGCCGGACTGGCGCGCCGCTTCGTCGCTGAGCTTCTTGTCGAGGATCGTCGCGACGCGGCCGCCGAGATACGCGCTCGCCGCGGTTTCGAGCGCGCGGTTCGTCTCGCCTTCGACGAACACGGCCGCGAGCGGGCGCAGACGCCAGATCGCGTCGACCAGCTCGGGCACGTCGGTGGCGGGCGGCAGCGTGCCGGCGTCGTAGCGGTCGAGCCGCTTCACGACGAGATCGACGAGCAGCCGCGCGATCGCGTCGAAGTGCGGCCGCGCGAGGCTGATCACGTCGAGCAGTTCGCGCGGCGGGATGCCTTCCTTCGTCATCGCGGCCGCCGCCTCGAGCAGCGCGGGGCTCTTCGCGACGAACGACAGGCCGCGCCGTTCGAGCAGGCCGAGATCGGTGACGCGCGACAGCTGCGTGGTGGCCTGCGGGCCGAACATCTGCGCGAGCGCGGCGAGCGAATAGGTTTTCGGCAGTTCGTGCGACCAGCGGCCGCCGATCGCGTTTTCGAGGCCGAGGATCGAGCGCAGGTCGTGGCCTTCGTCGATTGCCTTGATCAGGTCCTGGATGTTCGACAGCGTGTAGCCGCGCGCGAGCAGGTGGTTGATCAGCTTCAGGCGCGCGACGTGCGTGTCGTCGTAGATGCCGACGCGGCCGCGTTTTTCCGGCGGCGCGAGCAAGCCGCGATCCTGGTACGCGCGGACGTTGCGCACGGTGGTATCGGACACGCGCGCGAGCTCGTCGACCGTGTACTCGTTGCCGGAATCCGGTGCAGCCTCGTCGGGCGTGGAATGAGTCTGTTTTGACATGCGGCCATTCTAGCGCGACGCGGCGGGCTCGGGCGAGGCGGGGAGCGCGTGTGCGCCGTCGCCGAGCGGCCGTTGCAGCAGCGCCGTGTCGATCCAGCGGCCGTGCTTGAAGCCGACCGCCTTCAGCACGCCGGCCGGTTCGAAGCCGAATGCGCGATGCAGCGCCGTCGAGCCGCCGGTGCCGCCATCGGCGATCACCGCGATCATCTGCCGCCACGGGCCGGCTTCGCAGCGCGCGATCAGTGCCGCGAGCAGTGCGCGGCCGATTCCGCGCCCGCGCTGCGCATCGTCGATGTAGATCGAATCCTCGATCGTGAAGCGGTATGCGCTGCGCGTGCGATAAGGCGTCGCGTAGGCGTAACCGGCCACGCGACCGTCGCAATCGGCGACGAGATACGGCAGCCCGTGGCCCAGTACCGCATCGCGGCGCGCGCGCAGTTCGGTGGCGTCGGGCGGCGTTTCCTCGAACGATGCGACGCTGTGGTGCACGTGGTGCGCATAGATCGCGTGGATCGCATCGAGGTCGGCGTCGGTCGCGTCGCGAACGACGCAGGCGGGAGCGGTGGACATGGCGGCGGGGCTGGCGAAATCAAATCGCTACTATGCCGGCCGCCGAAGCGCGTGGCAAAGCCGTTCGCCGTGTCGGCAGCTCACAGCCGGCCGTCCGCCGCATGAATCGCATCGGCGATCGCATCCGCGACACGCTGCACGCGCGGCGAGCGGCGCACGTCCGGGTGCACGACGAGCCAGATCTCGCGCTCGATGTCGCAACGTGGCGCGGCCGTCAGTTCGACGAGTGGCGCACCGGCTTGCGCGGCCGGATCGTCGACGAGAAAGCGCGGCAGCAGCGCGACGCCGGCGCCCGCCGCGCACGCGCGATGCTGCGCGGCGAGGTCGTTGGCGATGAATGCGAAACGGCGCCCGGCCGCGAAACGTTCGAGCCACTGCTGCTGCGGCGTTTGCGCGAGCGCGTCGTCGTAGCCGACGAACGACCAGGTGTCGGGCGGCGCGCTCGCCCATTCCGGCGACGCGCACAGCGCGAAGCGCATCGTGCCGAGCCGGCGCGCGGCGAGCCCCGGTTCGGTCGGCCGCGACAACCGCACCGCGAGATCGGCTTCGCGCGCGTACAGGTTCGCCGCATGCATCTCACCCATCAGGTCGATCCGCAGCGCCGGCCATGCCCGCTGCGCGCGGGCCAGGCGCGGCGCGAGGAAGTGGCTGGCGAATACCGGCGACGCCGATACGCGCACGACGCCGTCGAGCGCCGCCGCACCCTGGGCGGCGCGCGCGAACGCATGCGCGTCGGCTTCGAGGCGCGTGGCGTGCTCGGCAAGGTGCAGCCCTTCGTCGGTGGGCGGCCAGCCGCGCGGCAGCCGGTCGAACAGCCGGATGCCGAGCGCGGACTCCAGTGCGTCGATGCGGCGCGCAACGGTCGAATGCTGAACCTGCAGCGCCCGCGCGGCGGCCGACAGGCTGCCGCCGCGCATCACCGCGAGGAAGTAGCGGATGTCGTCCCAGCTCATCGGCGGCGCGGACGCGGGTGTGGGTGCTTGATCGGTCGAATTTTGCACAGTAGATGGGCGGTCAACGGGAATTCCGATCGATTATGCACGATGGGATGATCGTGTCACTTCATTCGATTGTGAGGAACGTCATGACCCAAACCATTACCGCTATCCGGATCGGGATCGACCGCTACGGCGACGCCGGCGTGCTGCGCCGTGTCGATGCACCCGTCGCGCCGCCCGCTGCCGGCGAGGTGCGGATTCGCCAGACCGCGATCGGCGTGAATTTCGTCGACATCTATTTCAGGACGGGCGCGCATGCGTTGCCGGCGCTGCCGGATGCGCTCGGTGTCGAGGCGGCCGGGGTGATCGACGCGGTCGGGCCGGGCGTGACGGATCTCGTCCCTGGCCAGCGTGTCGCGTATGCGGGTATGCCGACCGGCAGCTATGCGAGCCTGCGCACGATATCGGCTGAGCGCGTGGTGCCGATCCCCGACGGTTTGAGCGACGACGCAGCGGCCGCCGGGCTGCTGAAAGGGATCACGGTTTACATGTTGCTGCATCGCGTCCGGCAGGTCGGCGCGGGCGACACGGTGCTCGTGCATGCGGCGGCCGGCGGGGTAGGACTGCTGGCGACGCAATGGGCGCGCGCGCTCGGCGCACGGGTGATCGGCACGGTCGGATCGGCGTCGAAGGCCGCGCTCGTGCGAACGCATGGCGCCGAGGCGGTCGTCGATTATCGCGAGGAGGATTTTGTCGCGGCGGCACGCGCGTTCGGCGGCGGCGCCGGGGTCGATTACGCGATCGACGGGATCGGCGGCGACGTGCTGACGCGCACGCTCGGTGCGATCCGGCCGTTCGGGATGGTCGCGAGCATCGGGCAGGTGGCCGCGATCGGCGCGCGGCACACGGTCGATCTCGACGAACTGGGGCCGGCGCGGTCGATCGCGCTGGCGCGGCCGAGCGTGCTCGGTTTCATCGCACGTGACGTTGGTGGGTATCGGGAGGCTGCGCGCGCGACGCTCGAACGGCTGGCGGGCGGGATGCATGTGGAGATCGGCGCGCGATTGCCGCTCGAACAGGCGGCCGATGCGCACCGGCTGCTGGAGTCGCGTGCGACGACGGGTGGGGTCGTGCTGGTGCCTTGATGGCGGGGAGATGGGGATCGCGATGCAGCTCGACGCTTGCGTCGCGATCCACGGGAAACTCAGTTGTGCTTGCGCAGCGGCGCATCCTCGACGAACCACGCAAGCACGAACGCGATCGCGATGACCGTCGCGGCCGACAGATACACGACATGGAGCGAACCGGCGAACGCATGCAGGTACGTGTCGCGCACGGCATCCGGCAACTGGTGCACGGCGGCCGGGCCGAGCGCGGGCGGCAGCTCCGTGCCGGCCGGCAGCGCCTCCATTACCCGCGACTGCAGCCCGTGCGAGAACAGCGCGCCGAACGCCGCGACGCCGAGCGAGCCGCCGATCGAGCGGAACAGCGTCGCACCGGACGTCGCGACGCCCATGTGCCGGAATTCGACCGTGTTCTGCACGGCGAGCGTGAGCACGGGCATCACCATGCCGAGTCCGATCCCGAGCAGCGCCATGTATGCATACATCGTGTGCAGCGGCGTATCGAGCGTCAGCGTCGACAGCAGCGCCATCGCGATGCCGCCGGTCAGCGTGCCCAGGATCGGAAACAGCCGGTACGAGCCGAGCCGCGAGATCAGCCGGCCGCTGACGACCGACGTCACGAGCATCCCGCCCATCATCGGCAGCAACTGCATGCCGGCCTGCGACGGCGTCGAGCCCTTCACGACCTGCAGGTAGAGCGGAATGAACGTGACCGAACCGAACAGCGCGATGCCGACGACGAAGCCGATCAGGCTGACCAGCACGAAGGTGCGATGACGGAACAGTTCGAGCGGCATGATCGGCTCGGCCGCAAGACGCTCCTCATAAATGAAGCCGCCGATCGCGACGAGCCCGAGCACGAGCGTCATCCACAGTTGCGGCGACGTCCACGGCAGCAGCGAGCCGCCTTCGCTCGTGAACAGGATCACGCAGGTGAGGGCGGTCGCGAGGAACGTGGCGCCCATGTAGTCGATCCGGTGCTTCACATGCGCGGTGTGCGGCCGGAACGCGACGCCGATCACCGCGAGCGCGAGAAAGCCGAGCGGCAGGTTGATCGTGAAGATCCAGCGCCATGAAAGATGCTCGACCAGGAAGCCGCCGAGCAGCGGGCCAATGATCGTCGCGAGGCCGTACACGCCGCCGAACATCCCCTGGTAGCGCGCGCGGCGATCGGGCGGCACCAGATCGCCGATCGCGGCCATCGTGACGACCATCAGGCCGCCGCCGCCGAGCCCCTGCAGTGCACGCAGCACGATCAGCTGCGTCATGTCCTGCGCAACGCCGCACAACGCCGAACCCGCGAGGAACAGCACGATGGCGGCCTGCAGCACGATCTTGCGGCCGTACAGGTCGCCGAGCTTGCCGTACAGCGGCAGCACGACGGTGGACGACAGCAGGTACGCGGTGACGACCCATGACAGCTGGTCGAGTCCGCCGAGCTCGCCGACGATCGTCGGCAGCGCGGTCGACACGATCGTCTGGTCGAGTGCGGACAGCAGCATGACGAGCAGCAGCGCGGCGACGATCAGCCCGGTCGGCGCGTCGCGGCGGGCCGCTTCGGTGGCGGGCGGAGTGAGGAGGGTATCGGTAGTCATCGATATATCTGCCGTGGCAGGAAATTGATTCGAACTATAGCGATGGATAGTTGACCAGTCAATTTCTGCTCAGCCTCGATATGTTGCAACCGTAACAGGAGATTGCCGGCATGGAAAATTGACCGCGATCAGGCAAGAAACGGGGACGGACTCAAGTTTTCTGCAGGCAAACCGTAATCCAGAGTGCTGCGGACCGATTGCCGTGGCATTTTTCACCGCTTACGTGCCGTCATGAACCTGAACGCCTTGTTTTCCCGTTTCTCGATCCGTACGCGGATCTTTTCCACGCTCGGTCTCGTCGCCGTGCTGCTCGTCGTGTCGGGGCTGATTGGCCTGGCCGGCATGCAGAGCTCGAACCGCGCGCTCGACGAGGCTTATACGCAGCAACTGGCTGCGAAGACCGCGCTGTCCGCGGCGAGCCTGAACCTGACGATCGTGCGCACGACGCTCGATCGCGCACTGTTGCATCCGGAAGCGCCGGAAGTGCCGGATCTCGTCAAGAAGGCCGAGAACTATCTCGCGAAGGCCGACACGGCCTGGCGCAACTACGCGGCGATGCCGCACGACGGCGACGAAGGCCCGCTCGCGAGCCGCCTCGACGCCGCGCGCCAGGCGCTGATCGGGCAGGCGCTGAAGCCGATGATCGACGCGATCCGCGAAGGCCGGCGCGACGAGGCCGACCGACTGCTGATGACGGTCGCGCCGCCGCTGTCGGTCGCGCTCACGCAGGCGACCGATGCGCTCGACGCGTACCAGGTCGCGCGTGGCAAGGACGTGTACGACACCGCGCAGACCTATTACGGCTGGATGCGTATGGGCGCGATTGCGGGCATCGCATTCGGCCTGGCCGCATGCCTTGGCTGCGCGATCGGCCTGCATTTCGCGATCACGCAGCCGGTGAACCGGCTGCTGTCGCATTTCCGCCGCCTGTCGGACGGCGACCTGACGTCGGAAGTGCGCTGGTCGTCGCGCGACGAGATGGCCGAGCTGGTGAAGGGCGTGACGGGCATGCAGCGCAGCCTCGCGGATACGGTGCGCCAGGTCAGCCAGGGTTCCGAAGCGATCTCGACGGCGACGCACCAGATCGCGGCCGGCAACACCGACCTGTCGCAGCGCACCGAGGAGCAGGCATCGGCGCTGCAGGAGACGGCCGCGAGCATGGAGCAGCTGACGGCGACCGTGAAACAGAACGCCGACAACGCGCTCGAGGCGCAGGCCTGCGCGGACAGCGCGAGCGAGATCGCGACGCGTGGCGCGACGGTGGTCGGCGAGGTGATCGGCACGATGAACGAGATCGACCAGAGCTCGCAGAAGGTCGCCGACATCATCGGCACGATCGAGGGCATCGCGTTCCAGACCAACATTCTTGCGCTGAATGCGGCGGTCGAAGCCGCGCGTGCTGGCGAGCAGGGCCGCGGTTTTGCGGTGGTCGCCGGCGAGGTGCGTACGCTCGCGCAGCGCTCGGCGTCCGCGGCGAAGGAAATCCGCACGCTGATCGGCGAATCGGTCGAGCGTGTCGCGACCGGCTCCCGGCTCGTCGGCATGGCCGGCACGACGATGCAGGACATCCAGCAGGCGATCGGTCGCGTGACGGGCATCATGACCGAGATTGCGTCCGCATCGAGCGAGCAGCGCGACGGGATCGAGCAGGTGAACCGCGCGGTGTCGCAGATGGACCAGGTGTCGCAGCAGAACGCGGCGCTCGTCGAGCAGGCTGCGGCAGCGGCGGCGTCGCTCGAGGAGCAGGCGGACGGGCTGCGTCGTGCGGTGGGGGCGTTCCGGGTGGCTTGATCGACCGTGGGCGGCGACGGGACGGGCGCTTGCCCGCCGGTCGCCTGCCGATTGCGTCAGCCCGCCGCGAGTTGCGCGGCCGCGCGCGACGACGCGACGATCAGCAGTTTCATCGTCGCGCGCGTCGCACCGACGAACAGCTTGCGCGCGGCACGCGCGTCGAGCGTGTCGAAGTCGACCTCGGTAAGGATCACGCACGGCGCCGACTGGCCCTTGAAGCGGTAGATCGAATCGAGCAGCACGTCGCCTTCGCGGTATTCGGGGTTGCCGAACAGGTCGTACTTGCCGGTAAAGCTCTTGATCCGGTGCGGGCCGAGCTGGTCGAGCGGGGCGAGCACCGAGCCCTCGCGGCCGCGATACGACAGTACCGCGATGTCCTGCTTGCGGAAGCCGAGCGACAGCGCCTGCGTGACCGCGCGCTTGGTTGCGTCGATACAGGCTTCCGACAATGCGTCGGCCGACGCGCCTTCTTCCCCGTATGCCGACACCGACGGATCCGACCCGTCGAACGGGCTGCCCGAGCGCAGCTCGGCCGCGAGCGGCTCGACCCGGCCGACGACGTCGCGCACGAATTCGAGCAGGTCGCGCGGGCTGCGGTAGTTCGTCAGTGCCTTCAGCGTGACCCAGCCGGGCAGTGCGACCGGTTCGCGCATGTACAGGTTCTGCAGCGGATCTTCCAGCCACCACCATGCGCCGTCCGGCGCCAGCAAGCGCTCGAGCGCGTCCGCCCACGGCGCGTGGAAATCCTGCCCTTCGTCGACGACCAGCACGTCGAAGCGCCAGCGCTCGGGAATCGGCGCTTCCGCGAAACGCGCTTCGAGCCGCTCGAATTCGCCGGGCACCTGGAAGTCGGGCGTATAACCGCCGTCGCGTGCGACCCAGTCGCACAACTGGTGGTAGTTCGCGATTTTCGCGCCGGGCGGCGCGATGCGCGCAATGTAGTCGGCGAGCGGCCGGTTGAAGCATACGTACAACACACGCTTGCCGGCCGCAACGGCGTCGCGCATCGCCTGCACCGCGAGCTGCGTCTTGCCCGAGCCGGCCGTGCCGGTGACGCGCAGCCGGAACGGCGCGAATTCGAGCTGACGCGCCCACGCAGCCAGCCCGCCCGACAGCCGCGTGACAAGCGTGCCGGCCTGCCCGACGAGCGCGCTCGTGTCGGGCGTGAGCGCGAGCTCGTCCGCTAGGAAATGGTGGAGCTTCGACGCATTCGGCAGGTGTTCGTCGTCCTCGGGCAGGATCTGCAGGATCACTTGCGCGAGCTGCGCCTTGCGCGATGCATCGACGATGCGGTCGGCCGCGACACCCGCGATCGACGCGTCGCGGATCGAGTAGTCGGGGCAGTACAGCAACGCCTCGACGCCGTAGACGCCCGCGCCGAGCGCGGCCGTCAGGCGCCGGTGCAGCGTCTCCTGCGTGCGCGCGAGCTGGATCGGGACGTTGCGCTCTTTCTGCAGGTAGACCTTCACGAGCCCCTTCGGCGTTTCGCGCAGGAAGCCGGCTTTCTGCTCGATCAGCAGCACGCGGCCGGCCGGGCTCACGACGACGAACGCGGCTTCGCCGAATACCGAGAACGCCTGGTCGGCACGCGTCCAGTGGACGCCGTGATACACGGTGTAGCTGTCGGGCAGCGCGTGTTCGAGCGCGGCGAGCGTTTCGCGCTCGCGTTCGGCTGCGCCGGTCGCGGCGAGGCTTTTCCAGTCGTCGGGGATGAGGCGGGCCATGAAGTCGGGCGGCGGATGCCGGCGTGGGCGTGAACAGGTGCGGCTATTGTACTGAGGAACCTGTCCGTGCCCGCGGCGCCGCGCGTGCATTGGCCGCTCGAAGGGCGGCCGGCCCGGCGGACGTTATCCGCGTGCGAGCCGTTTCGCGAGATCGGCGCTGAGGATCGCCATGCGCGCGGGCTTTTCGTAGCAGACGACGTCGAACGCGCGGATCACTTCGCTGATGTCGGCTTCGCTCGCGCGGCCGGTGAGCAGATCGCCCGTCAGCACGAAAATCGGCGCGCCCGGATTGTCGGACGTGCGCACGGCCTTGATCGCGGTGGCGGCCGTGCTGTCGTCGAACAGCCACTCGGTCAGCACGGCGTCGAAGGCCTGGCCCTGCAGCGCATCGACGAACGGCGCGAGGCCGTCGAACGCGGCCGTCGCGAAACCCTGCCGTTCAAGGTAGCGGCACAGTTCGGTTGCGCTGACGCGATCGGGGTCGATCACCGCGACGACGAGTTTGTCGCTCTCCGCCCGGCGCGGATAGATTTCGATCTTGTGCACGTCGTACGCGTTTTGATACAGCACGCCGGTGTGGCGTAGCACGCGCCAGCGGCCGTTCTGTTCGTAGGCGACGAACTCGGGGCGTGCGCCGGCTTCGAGCGGCGCGCCGATCCATGCGGTGCACGGAATCTCGGCGACGCCCGCATAAAGTACGGCCTCCTGCGAATAGGCGCCGACCATGCCGGGGTCGAGCGTTTGCGCGCCGAACAGTTGCGCGGCGGGTTCACCGTACGCTTCGGCGACTTTTTTGATCTGCGCGAGCGTCCAGGGGCTGCTGCCGCGCAGTTTGCGGTGGCCTTGCGAGAAACTCAGGTCGAGGATGCGACACAGCTCGGTAGTCTGCTGGCGCTTGCCGATGCCGTTGCGGGTCATCAGCTCGCGCACGCGCTCGGCGACCGCGAGGGAATCCGTGGTGATTGCTTCAATGGTCATGCTACGGGAACGGATCGTGACGTTCAGAACGACGCCTTGCGGCAGTCTCGACGGACAGCCTTCATGACGTCCAATGGCGAGCCGACCGGCCACGCGCGGAAAAGATAACTTTACCGCAAAATGGTCGTCATTCAGTGTCGCGTAAGGTGCGTTTGTGTGAAAGGTGTGTCATGACGTTACCGCCGCGCCCGCATCTCGCAGGAATTAACGACTGACAGGAAACAATGACGACAACCTATCCGCTGCACGACGCCCTGACCCGCGCCGAAACGGCGTTCCCGGCCGAAGCCGATGTTGTGATCGCCGGCGCCGGCATCATGGGCTGCGCAGCCGCGTACTACCTGAGCCTGCGGGGGTTGAAGGCCGTCGTGCTCGACAAGTCGCGCATCGCCGGGCAGCAGTCGACACGCGCCTGGGGCTTTGTTCGGCAGCAGGGCCGGGAGTCCGCCGAAGTGCCGCTGATGATGGCCGGCATGCGGATCTGGGAAGGGTTAGAGGAAACCCTCGGTTTCGATCTCGAATGGCGGCAGGGCGGCTGTCTTTATATTGCGGACAACGAAGCGGACTGGTCGTCGTTCAATGCGTGGCTTGCCGTCGCGCGCGAGCACGGGCTCGACACGCGCACGCTGACGCGCGCGCAGATCGACGCGCGCGTCAGCGGCCTTTCGCCGCAGGCGCGTACGCTCGGCGGGTTGTACACCGCGACCGATGGGCAGGCCGAGCCGCGTCGCGTGGCCGCCGCATTCGCCGCGCGCGCGACCGAGGGCGGGGCGCGTTTCTTCGAAGGCTGCGGCGTGACGGCGATCGAGACGGCAGGCGGCGCGGTGGTCGGCGTCGCGACCGAGCGCGGCACGATCCGCACGCGGCGCGTGATTTGCGCGGCCGGTGCGACCAGCTTCCGGCTGCTCGACGGGGTCGGCATCCGGCTGCCGCAGCAGGCCGTGCGCGGCACCTGCATGCGCACCAATGTGGTGCCGCCGGTGTCGGCGGCGACGGTGTGGGGGCATGGCCTCGGCATCCGGCAGCGCACGAACGGTGCGATCAATCTCGCCGACGACATGCAGGTCGACGTCGACCTGACGCTCGGCCATCTGCGCGGGTTGAGTCTCTTCTGGCCGGAGTTCTGGTCGCAACGCGACAAATTCCGGCTGCACATGAGCGCCGCTGCGTGGCGCGATGTGCTGGCACGCATCAACGGCGTGGCCGGGCCGATCGAGCCGCGCGATCCGCAGCCGCAGCCGAATCGCGCGCATGCGCCGCGCGCGCTCGCGAAGCTCAAGGCGATCTTCCCTGCGTTGAAGGACGCGCAGATCGTCGAGGCGTGGGCCGGCCTGATCGACGTGCTGCCCGACGGCATTCCGGTGATCGATGCGCCGGGCACGCCGTCGGGGCTTGCGATCGCGACGGGGTTCTGCGGTCACGGTTTCGCGATGGGGCCGATCGTCGGGCGGCTGCTCGCCGAATGGATCGACACGGGCGCGCCGTCGCTCGACCTGTCGGCGTTTCGCGCGCAGCGCTTCGTCGACGGAACGATGGTGCGGCCGCGCAGCATGCTGTGACGGCCGGGTGAGCAGGTTCCCGTCGTAGAATCGAGCCCGCATTCATCAGGAGACTTCCCGTTGGCCTCGCCTTCAGACCAGCGCCGCTCGTTGCGCTTACGCCTGCGTCGCGCTCGCAATCCATGGCAGGCGCCGCGTGCGCGCACGCTGTTCACGCGTCCCGCGACGTCGCCGCGGCGCACGCTGCTGTTCCGCCTCGGCGCGGTCGTGCTGCTGTGCACGCTCGCGTTCATCGTGCTGTATCTCGATCGCGACGGCCTGCGCGATTCGACCAAGAGCACGCCGATGACCGTCGCCGATCTCGTGTACTTCACGATGGTGACCGTCGCGACGGTTGGCTACGGCGACATCGTGCCCGTCACCGCGCGGGCCCGCCTGCTCGATGCGTTCTTCATCGTGCCGATCCGTATCGTCATCTGGTTCATTTTCCTGGGCACGGCGTATCAGTTCGTGATCCAGCGCGTCATCGAGGAATTCCGCATGAAACGCCTGCAGAAACAATTGTCCGACCACATCGTCGTGTGCGGTTATGGCCTGTCGGGGTCGATCGCGGTGCGCGAGTTGCTGGAAAGCGGCGTCGATCCCGCGACGCTCATCGTGATCGATTCGCAGCAGCAGGCGCTCGAAGCCGCGACGTCGCTCGGCGTGACCGGGTTGCTTGGCGATCCTGCCCATGAGGATCTGCTGCAGCAGGCGCAGGTGCGCGCGGCGAAGGCCGTGATCATTTCGGTGACCGACGATCCGACCGCGATCCTGCTGACGCTGTCGGTGCGCAGCATTGCACCCGACACGAAGATCGTCGTGCGGATCCAGGAGAACCTGTATCAGCGGCAACTGCGGCAGGCCGGCGCGGACGTGATCGTGTCGTCGACGAAGATCGGCGCGCTGCTGCTCGCGGATGCCGTTCACAGCCGCTACATCGTGCCGTTCGTGAACGACATGCTGTCGACGCGCGGGCGGGCGACGCTGCTGGAGCGCGAGGCGTTGCCGCACGAGATCGGCTGCCTGACGAATGTGGTGCCGGGCGCGATCGTGGTCGGGCTCGATCGGTGCGGGAAGATCTTTTCGTTCTACGAGGATCCGCCGTGCAGGATCGAGGCGGGCGATACGCTGGTGGTGATTCAGTCGGCGCGGATTCCGGATCCGGATGTTTGAGGATAGTCAATCCTGTGGGGCGATCAGGATCCCTCGATTGGCAAAGTAACGATCGAAGGTGTCGCGCCGCATCGTCACGTTTTCCTGCGTGTGCAGTTCAAATCCCGACGGATTATGAAAGATCCAGTCGCCGGACTGTGCGTCCACGCCGAGCACAAGTACCAGATGGCCACCACGCCCCGGCGGCTCGAAATCGCGATGCCGGATTCCCGGATGGACCGACGCCATGAGCATGTGCCCGTCGCGAAGCCTGTCGTCGAGGCGCGCCGATTCCGTATGCTCGACGACGCTGCCCCGAATCCCGAAGCGCTCGCCAAGCCATTGCACGAAGGGGCGGTATAGCAGACGTTTGCCGTCATCGCCCAGTTCGGGGCGATACACGCCGAAGGTCACTGCATCGCGAACCAGATCAAGCAGCGGGACCACGCGTCTCGTGCGATGCGCGAGCATCATCTTCAGGCATGCGATGCCGCAGATGTGCGGGCTCCATTGAGCATACTCCTCGGGGCTACCGGCGCCCGACTCGTGCCAGAGCGGATCGTCTTCCGAGCGGAGCTCGCCGGAAAGAAACTTGTCGATCAGCATCCGCGACTCCCACTGGGAGAAGTACGGTACGTCAGTCATTGTTCATCCGACAAACAGAATTGCCGCGCCGATGGCCGCTATCGCCCCAAAGACGGGTTGTTCGCGGCGTTTTCCCTTTCCGTAGTGGACGGCCGAGGCCCACATGAGCAAGGGAACACCGTGTTGTACGCGGGAAGCATCGCCCGCTGCCGTAAGCGATGTCCGCCCGCGCAGGCCATGGCGCGTTCTATCCGCGCCCGACGAACGGCATCGCGGTCGCCATGATCGTCATGGTCAGGATGTTCGTGTCCAGCGGCAGGTTCGCCATCTGGACGATCGCGTTCGCGACATGCGTGACGTCCATGCGCGCCTCGGGCGCGAGGCTGCCGTCCGCTTGCGGGACGCCTTGTGTCATCCGTTCCGTGAGCGACGTCGCGGCGTTGCCGATGTCGATCTGGCCGCACGCGATGTTGTACCGGCGACCATCGAGCGCCAGCGATTTGGTGATGCCGGTCACCGCGTGCTTGGTGGCCGTGTACGCGATCGTATCGGGGCGCGGCGCGTGCGCGGAGATCGAGCCGTTGTTGATGATGCGGCCACCCTGCGGCGTCTGCGCTTTCATCAGGCGCCACGCGGCCCGTGCACACAGAAAGACGCCGGTCAGGTTCGTCGCGACGACGCTGTTCCACACGTCGATGTCGTATTCGTCGAGGGACACGACAGGCGCATTGCGGCCGGCATTGTTGAACAGGACATCCAGCCGGCCGAACTGCTGCGCGATTTGCGCGAACGCGTGGTCGACCGAGGCTTCGTCGGTGACGTCGGCGGGAAATACCTGCGCGTCGCCGCCGGCGGTGCGGATCGCGTCCTGCGTTTCGCGCAACGATGCTTCCTTGCGTCCGAGCAGCGCGACGGTGAATCCCGCCTGGGCGAGCGCGAGGGCCGCTGCGCGACCGATGCCGGAGCCGGCGCCCGTGACGGCTGCGAATTTCTTCGAGACAGACATGGCTTGATTTCCTGCTGGTTGAATGAGGAACGAGGCGGCAGAGGTTCGATGGCGTCACCCCTTCGGCAATGTAGTCGAAATGTGCGGCGCACGGATTCGAGCATTCGAGCGATGTCGTAAAGCGCATGCGACCGCTCGGTGGCGGCGATTATTTCTTCCGGCCGGGCAAGGCCTTCCGCGCCCGCGCGCCCGTCTCCGCGAACAGGTCGACCACGACGTCGCGCAGCCACCGGTTCCCTTCGTCCTGATTGACACGCGTATGCCAGAGCATGTGGATCGGCGCACCGGGCAGCGTGACGGGCAGTGCACGCCAGCCGAGCGAAAACGGCGCGGCGAGCTGCAGCGCGAGATGCTCGGGCACGGTTGCGATCAGGTCGGTGCGCTGCAGGATGTAGCCCACGCTCATGAAATGCGGCACCGTCAGCCGCACCTGGCGCTTCACGCGGCGCCGTTGCAGCCATTCGTCCACCTGCCCGTGACCGGTGCCGGCCGACACCACGACCAGATGTTCGGCGTCACGCCAGGTTTCGACCGTCAGCGGCGCTTCCTCGAGCGGATGCCCGCGCCGGAACAGGCACACATAGCGCTGATCGAACAGCCGGCGCTGATAGAAGCCGCCCTTGAGCTGTGGCAGCAGGCCGATCGCGAGATCGACGCGGCCGTCGGCCATCTCGTCGCCGAGGTTGACGCTCGTGTTGCGGACGGTATTGAGCGCGATGCCCGGTGCCGCACGCGACAGGTGTTCGAGCAGCGCGGGCAGGAACACGACTTCGCCGATATCGGTCATGCCGATGGTCAGCGTGCGTGTTGCACGCAGCGGATCGAAACCGGTCTCGGGATTCAGCGCGGCGTGTAGCGTCGCGAGCGCCTGCGACACGGGGTCGGCCAGCTGCAGCGCGAACGGCGTGGGCACGACGCCGCCGGGCCCGCGCACGAACAGCGGATCGCCGAGCCGGCGGCGCAGTTTGGCGAGCGCGTTGCTGACGCCCGGCTGGCTCATGTTCATCTGCTCGGCGACGCTCGACACGCGCCGCTCCTGCATCAGCCGCTGGAAAAGCAGCAGCAGGTTGAGGTCGATCTCGCTCAGTTCCATGGGTTTTGCGTGGCCCGGTTCATTGCATTCCGTGATGAAGCAGATTCATTTCATTTTATTGCGGGATGAAAGTCCACTCCTGAAAATACCGATACGGCACATGCATTCGACATGACCGCCGCGCAAGTCGCGCGCCCCACACAGGAAGATCGGAGACACCTTCATCATGCAGACGAACCTGAAGATTGCGATCGTCGGCGCCGGCATCGGCGGCCTGACCCTCGCGCTCGCATTGCGCGAGCACGGCATCGACGCACAACTCTACGAGCAGACTCATGAATTGCGCGAAGTCGGCGCGGCCGTCGCGCTGTCGGCCAATGCGACGCGCTTTTACGAACGCATGGGCTTGCGCGCGGCCTTCGATGCGGTGTGTGCCGACATCCCGGGCCTCGTGTATCGCGACGGGCGCAGCGGCGCGGTGATCGGCCATCATCGCGGCGAACCCGACTATCGCCGGCAATTCGGCGGCGCGTACTGGGGCGTGCATCGCGCGGATCTGCAGGCCCTGCTGTCGAAGGCGGTCGGTCTCGAATGCATCCATCTCGGCCATCGCCTGGTCGATCTCGCGCAGCATCCCGATCGCGTCACGCTGTCGTTCGACAACGGCGTGCGCGTCGAGGCCGATCTCGTGATCGGCGCGGACGGTGCGCGTTCGATCACGCGGCGCTGGATGCTCGGCTACGACGACGCGCTGTATTCGGGCTGCTCGGGCTTTCGCGGCGTGGTGCCGGCCGCGCGCATGGACCTGCTGCCCGATCCCGACACGATCCAGTTCTGGGTCGGGCCGCATGGGCATCTGCTGCACTATCCGATCGGCGACAACGGCGACCAGAACTTCCTGCTGGTCGAGCGGCATCCGTCACCGTGGCCGTCGCGCGACTGGGTCATGCCGGCCGAGGAGGGCGAGCAACTGCGCGTGTTCAGGGACTGGCATCCGGCCGTGGTGCAGATGATCACCGCGGTGCCGATCAGCCAGCGCTGGGGGCTGTTCCACCGTCCGCCGCTCGGCCGCTGGAGCCGTGGGCGCGTGACGCTGATCGGCGATGCCGCGCATGCCCTGGTGCCGCATCATGGGCAGGGCGCGAATCAGTCGATCGAGGATGCGGTGGTCCTGGCGGCGCAACTCGCGAAGGCCGGGCCGGGCAACTGGCGCGAAGCGCAGGAAGCCTACGAGCGGCTGCGTCGCGGCCGCACGCGCAAGGTGCAGTACGCGTCGATCTCGGCGGCCGACGTGCTGCACCTGCCCGACGGGCCGGCCGCGCAGGCGCGCAACGCGCGTCTGGCCGAACGCGACAGCGTGCTGCATCACCTGGACTGGATTCACGACTTCGACGCGCTTAACGAGGAACCGAGCGAGCGGCAGGGCGGCACGTGGCTTTGAACGCAATGGCGGGCGCGACAGGCGCGCGCGGATGACTCGCGCAGGATCTTGCGTTCCCCGGCTATCTGCCGGTCAAGCGAAAGCGGGCGCGGCAACGCCCGCCCGCACTTACTTCACGCACTCGAGCGCGTACTTCAGCCCCTGCCCGAGCAACCCGCGCCACACGTCCCACGTATGTCCGCCGTCGACGATGCGCAGCTCGGCCGGGTTCTGCGCGCGGCGCAGGTGCGTGTACAGCACGCTCGATTCCGCCTGGATCGTCAGGTCGTCGTCGCCGGCCGCGATGAACATCGGCACGCGCCAGGTGCGCGCGAAATAGCCGCGCAGCAGCGCCGGGTAGTTGAGTTCGTGCCACACGCGCGCGTCGAACTGCCGGTCGCCGAACACGCCGACATAACGCGCGGCGGAATTGAGCGGCGGCTCGTTCGCATAGATCGCGGGGCTCAGCAGCATCGCGCCACAGAACAGCCCCGGTTCGAGCAGCGAGAAGCGCAGCGCGCCGAAGCCGCCCATCGACACGCCGCCAATCGCGCGGCCCGCGCGCTGGTTCGACACCGCGAAGTGCGCTTCGACCTCGGGTAACAGGTCGTTGAGGAACGCACTCTGCATCTTCTCCTTGCGGTCCACGTACCAGTCGGTGCCGCCCTGCGGCATCACGATCACGACGGGCGGAATCTCGTGGCGCTCGATCAGCGTGTCGGCGGTGGCCTGCAGCCGGCCCTGCGTGACCCAGTCGTTCGCATTGCCGGCATTGCCGTGCAGCAGGTACATCACGGGGTAGCGCGCGCCTTCCGGGTTGTAGCCGGGCGGCAGGTAGACCGTGTACGACCATTCGCGCTTCAGCGACGCCGACCGGAACGTGCGCAGCACGACGCTGCTGCCCGGGTTGACCGGCGACTCCTGGGCGGTCGACGGCGTCGTCGCGGTCTGGACGGCCGGTGGCGGCGGCACGGGCGAGACCGGCGGCGCGGCCGGCGTGGCGCGGGCGGTGGCGATGGAGCCGGCGATCAGGGCGATGGCGAACGGAAGGGCGAGTCGGCGCATGGCGAAGCGTTTCAGGAGAGGCGCCGGCTATCGTAGCAGCGGCGCATGACGGCGCGGCGCGTCATCGCCGCGAACGGAACGGCAGCCGCGCGACGAGCGGCCCGTAGAGTTTGGCCACGAGATACAGCAGGCCCATCGCGACGACGTCGGCGATCAGTCCGAGCTTCACGTCGAGATAGCCTTCGGTCGCCTGGTAAAGCAACGAATCGACCGCGAGCGAGATGCCGGTGCCCGCGACGAAGCACAGCAGCCCTTGCCGGCCGATCGTGCCGATCCAGGGCATCGCGTGCGCGACCTTCTTCATCCAGCCGAGGTGCACGAGCTTGGCGGCGAGCCACGCGATCGCGAGGAAGTTGACGAGGCGCAGCGCGCCGAGGTTCTGCTTGATCGACGGATCGGTCGGGAATGGCTCGATGCGCAGCCGGTAGTACGCGCCGGCCGCGACGATCGCGAGCGACACGGCCGTCAGCAGCCAGCCCTGCGGCTTGGGCGCGAGCGTCTGGTACACGGGCTGGCAGCGCGCAATCACGCCGAGCACGAACAGGAACTGCCACGCGAACGGGTTGAAATCCCACGGCGCGCCTTCGACGGTCGGCAGGAAACGCGCGACATGCGGCGCCGCGTACCAGAGCGACCCGCTGAACGCCAGCATCAGCCACGGCTGCGTGCGCGCGAGCGGCAGCGCGAGCGGGACGAGCAGCGCGAAGAACGCGTACATCGGCAGCACCGACGCGAGGTACGGCTGGCGGCGGAACAGCAGGATGTCGCGCAGCGCGGCGAGCGGTTTGTGCAGCAGACCGTCGAGGTCGTTGGTCGGCATGTTCGGGCCGTCGATCGCGAGCGCGTTCAGGGCGGCGGTGATCAGCAGCATCAGCCCGGCCGTCACGAGGAACGCGCGATAGATCTCGAACGCGCGCCGGATGAAGCGCTGGCGCGCGGCGGCCTCGTCGTGCCGCTCGGCGAGCGAGTTGTACGCAATGGCGGTCGCGAAGCCGCCGAGGAACACGAACACCTCGGCCGCGTCGCACAGCGCGTACGCATGCAGCGTCACGCGCGACAGGATGCTGCCGCCGATATGGTCGACGACGATGACGAGCAGCACGAGGCCGCGGAAGAAATCGAGTTCGGCGTAGCGGCCGGCCCGGGCGGGCGCGGTCATCGGGCCGCCACCCGGCGCGGGCCGCGGGCGCGGCCGGCGCATGCCGCGCATGAATCGGGGTGAAGCATGACTTCGTGAAGAAATGGCGAACGGATGCGCATTGTGCCACCGATGCGACGCCTGCCGGGTTTACGCGGATGGCGGGCCTGCCTGCCGCTGCCGATAAGCCGGGTCAGGCTATCCGCGCAACGGGGCAGTTGGACGAGCGCAACGCTTTGCGCGCGGTGACGAACCCCCGATGGACGGACGGTTTGCGACGTGACACCATTTTGTCCTCACGCGGCCGCACACCGCGTCGTCCGCCCTGCGGGCCAAACATACAACAGATCAAACATTCGCCGGGCGCTCGGCCTGCCCGGCCCTCGGCTCCGGAGATCCGTCATGAAGAAGCACGTCATTTTTGCCGCCGCGCTCGCTGCGTTCGCCGCGCCGGCCTTTGCCCAGAACAGCGTGACGCTGTACGGCCTGATCGACGAAGGCTTCAATTACACGAACAACGTCAACGTCAATGGGGTCGGAAAGACGAATTACCAGCTCGCGAGCGGCTACGCCCAGGGCAGCCGCTGGGGCCTGAAGGGCAGTGAGGATCTCGGCGGCGGGCTGAAGGCGGTCTTCACGCTGGAAAACGGTTTTGACGTGAACAACGGCCGGCTCGGCCAGGGCGGCCGCATGTTCGGCCGCCAGGCGTTCGTCGGGCTGAGCCAGTCGCGCTTCGGGACGCTGACCTTCGGTCGCCAGTACGACTCCGTCGTCGACTATCTGGCGCCGCTGACCGCGAACGGCAACTGGGGCGGCACGCTGTTCTCGCACCCGTTCGACAACGACAACACGGACAATTCGTTCCGCGTCAACAACACGGTCAAGTACGCGAGCCCCGACTGGAACGGCCTGACATTCGGCGGCACGTACAGCTTCAGCAACAGCACGGGCTTCTCGAACAACCGCCAGTACAGCATCGGCGCGCAGTATTCGCTGGCCGGGCTGCAGGTCGCGGCCGCGTACCTGCAGGCGAACAACCCGGGCATCGGCAACGCGGGCGCGATCGCGGCCGACGACGCGAACTTCGTCGCCGACCGCCTGCGCATCTTCGGCGGCGGCGTGAACTACACGTTCGGCCCGGCCACCGTCGGCTTCGTCTACACGAAGACGGACGTGAAGAACCCGGTGTCGACCGTCTACCTGCCGGCCTCGACGTTCGCCGCCCTCGGGCTGACCGCGACCAAGTTCCAGAACTTCGAGATCAACGGCAAGTACCAGCTCACGCCCGATTTCTATCTCGGCGCGCAGTACGTGTACACGGACGGCAAGTTCGATGCGACTGCCGGCTCGTTCAAGCCGAAGTACCACACGGTCGGCCTGATGGCCGACTACAGCCTGTCGAAGCGCACCGACGTCTACCTGCAGGGCGCGTGGCAGAAGGTGGCCGGCGACAAGACCGGTACGGCGGCCGACGGCGGTTATGTCGTCGGGACGGACGGCCCGTCGGCATCGTCGAACCAGTTCGCGGTACGCGCCGCGATCCGCCACAAGTTCTGATCGTTTCGACCGGCCGGCGACCGGCGACCGGCGACCGGCGGCTGGTGACCGGGGCCGGGCGCCCTGGCGCCGGCCCGCGTCAGCCCGCCCGGTGCATGCCGCCGAGCGTTTCCGCGAGCCAGTCCACGAATATCCGCACACGCGGCGCCAGGTGCCGGCCGGTCGGAAACACCACCGATACCGGTAGCGCCCCGGCATTCCACTCCGGCAGCACTTCGACCAGCGACCCGTTGGCGAGCAGCGGCGCGAGCCCGTCGCGCGGCGCCTGGATCAGTCCGAGGCCCGCGACGCAGCACGCGAGATACGCCTGCGAGCTGTTGACCGACACGACGCTTTGCATCTTCACCGTGTGCACCTCGCCCGAATCCATGTCCGCATATTCCCAGTCCAGCTCGCGGCCCGTCCGGCTCGAGAAATAGCCGACCGCGATGTGGTCCGGCAGCTCGTCCGGCGAGCGCGGCGTGCCGTGGCGCGCCAGATACGCGGGCGACGCGCAGTTGATCTGTGCCATCTCGCCGACGCGCCGCGCGACGAGCGACGTGTCGGACAGCACGCCGACGCGTACCGCGCAGTCGATGCCGTCGGCGACGAGGTCGACGAAGCGGTCGGTCGTGCTGATCACGACGCGCAGGTCGGGGTAGCGCGCGTGGAAATCCGGCAGCGCCGGGATCACCTGGTTCAGCGCGAAGCGTTCGGGCAGGTCGACGCGGATCACGCCGCGCGGCGACGTGCCGGCATCCTCGAACAGCGTTTCCACATCGTCGAGATCGGCGAGCAGCCGCGCGCAGCGCTCGTAGTAGGTCGCGCCTTCGGCCGTCAGCGCGACGCGCCGCGTCGTGCGCTGCAGCAGGCGGATCTTCAGGTGCTTCTCCAGATACTGGACGGCATTGCTGACGGTCGGGCGGGGCAGTTGCAGCTGCTCGGCCGCTTTCGTGAAGCTGCCGAGATGGGCGACGCGCGCGAAGATGCGCATTGCTTGCAGATGGTCCATGCGGGCGGAAGTCTCGGCGGGGATGGGAACAGGCTCCATTGTTAATCAGCGTCGAATGGTTTGGTGGAACGTTTCGCGTTTATCGCGCATGGCGAAGCGTCCAGAATCCGGTCCATCCACTCACCACTTGAAGGAAACGGACATGGACACGCGTCAACTGGGCCGCACGGGCCCGCAGGTTTCGGCGATCGCGCTCGGCTGCATGGGGATGTCGGATTTCTACGGGCCGGCCGACCGCGACGAAAGTATCGCCACGCTGCACGCGGCGCTCGACAACGGCATCACGATGCTCGACACCGGCGATTTCTACGGGATGGGCGACAACGAGATGCTGATCCGCGACGCGCTGCGCGGCCGCACGCGCGACCAGGTGCTGATCAGCGTGAAATTCGGCGCGCTGCGCGATCCGGCCGGCGGGTTTGCCGGCTACGACGCACGACCCGACGCGATCCGGAACTTCGTCGCGTATTCGCTGAAGCGGCTCGGCACCGACTACATCGACATCTACCGGCCGTCGCGCGTCGATCCGGCCGTGCCGATCGAGGACACGGTTGGCGCGATCGCCGATCTCGTGAAAGCCGGGTACGTGCGCCATATCGGGCTGTCCGAAGCCAGCGCCGACACGATCCGCCGCGCGGCGGCCGTCGCGCCGATCGTCGATTTGCAGATCGAATATTCGCTGCTGTCGCGCGGAATCGAAGCCGACATCCTGCCGACCTGCCGCGCGCTCGGCATTGGCGTGACGGCCTACGGCGTGCTGTCGCGCGGGCTGCTCGGCGGGCGCTGGAGTACGGCACGGCAGGGCGAGCGCGATTTCCGCGCGGCAAGCCCGCGCTTCCAGGGCGAAAACCTCGCGCACAACCTCGCGCTCGTCGACGCGCTGCGCGCGATCGCCGACGAGAAGGGCGGCAATCCGGCGCAGGTCGCGATCGCGTGGGTGCTGTCGCGCGGCGTCGACATCGTGCCGCTGGTCGGCGCGCGCAAGCGCACACAACTGCAGGACGGCCTGCTGGCGACTCAATTGCAACTAACGGTCAATGATCTCGCTCGCATCGAAGCGGCGGTACCCGCCGGGGCGGCTGCCGGCGACCGTTATCCGGCCGCACAGATGGCGCACCTCGACAGCGAGCAGGGTCGGGGGTGATTCGTGGGGCCGGATCGGCGGGCGTGACGGGCCCGTGCGGCGGGCCCTAGCCAGCCTCAGGCAAAACCAGATGGCGGGCAGCACGGCGGGGAGGCACCATCGGCGCCGTACTCAACCGGACGGAAGGCCTTCCATGCAAATCCATACGCTGACGATCGTCGTGCTGGTGTTCCTGCTCGCCGGCGCGGTCAAGGGAATGATCGGGCTCGGACTGCCGACGATCGCGATGGGGCTGCTGACGCTCGCGATGCCGCCGTCGGCCGCGGCCAGCCTGCTGCTCGTGCCGTCGTTCATCACCAACGTGTGGCAGTTGTGGCTCGGCCCGTCGTTCGGGCCGTTGCTGCGCCGGCTGTGGCCGCTGCTCGCCGGTTTGACGATCGGCACGCTGGCGGGCGGCCTGCCCGCGCTCGCGGCCGGCAGCACGTGGACGCACGCGGCGCTCGGTGTCGTGCTGATCCTCTACGGGCTGTGGGGGCTGGCCGCTGCGCGGTTGCCCGCGCCGGGTCGCCACGAGAAATGGCTGTCGGCCGTGGTCGGCTACCTGACGGGCGTCGTGACGGCCGCGACCGGCGTGTTCGTCGTGCCGGCCGTGCCTTATCTGCAGGCGCTGCGCTTGTCGAAGGACGACCTGATCCAGGCGCTCGGGCTGTCGTTCACCGCGTCGACGATCGCGCTCGGCCTGCAGCTGCACGTGTCGGGCGCGTTGCAGACGGTCGACCTCGGTGTGTCGGCACTCGCGCTCGTGCCGGCGCTGGCAGGGATGGCGGGCGGGCAGTATGCGCGACGCGTGATGAGCGAGAAGTCGTTCAAGCGTTGCTTCTTCGTCGCGCTGATCGCGCTCGGCGCGTATATGGCAGCAGCCGGGTGGCTGTGAGCGGGTATCGCGGGTAGAGGGGAATGCCGGTGTTGTTCCGAAGCGCCCGAAGCCGGTTTCAGCGACCGGCTTCGGGCGGGTTCACATGGCGTGCATCACACGGCTCAGGCCGGATCGGCGTACTTCAGCGACCACCCGAACGTGCGCGTCGTGCCTGCGCCGAGTGCAAACGGCTTCGTCGTGCACGCGAAGTTCGAATGCAGCTGGCCGATCGGCGTCGTCGACAGCGGATTCGTCGTGCCGTTCGCCGTGTCGAAGGCGGACAGCGCGCAGGTGTCGAACCCGGATGCCGCATAGCCGGTCGCGGCGCTGTTCGCGTAAGTCACCGACACGCCGTCGCCGTTGGCCTGCGTCGACGCGAAATCGGCGAACGACGTGAAGTCCGTCTCGACCGCGAGGTTGCCCGTGAGCGTGCCCGAACTCAGCGTATCGCTGCGCGAGACGGTGCCGTGCGCGAACGTCAGCACCGTATGCACCTGCAGGTCGAGATCGGTCGTGTATGCCGCGTTCTTCGATGCGAGACGGAACTTCGTCGTATCGAACGACACGATCACCTGGCCGTTGCTTTGCTGCACGTTCAGGTTCTTGTAGTACGTGACGGGAATGTACGTCTTCGCGTTGTACGTCACCTGCGGCACCAGCAGCGCATAACCGAGATCGGTCGTGCCGTAGATCAGCTTGTCCGAGAACGGTACCGGGTAGTACGGCGTGAACGAGTTGTAGTCGGGCGCCTGGCTCAGGTTCAGGTTGATCACGCGCCGGCCGTCGCGCACGGTGAGCAGTGCGGCGCTGTACGGATGGGCCGCATCGGTCGGCTGGTTGTACCAGGTAAGCGTGTAGCGCGGCAGCGCGTCGAGCCATGTGCCGTAGTCCGCATCGGCCATCGGCGCCTTCCCGCCGAAGCCGAGCTTGTTCCACCACGCGTTCACATACAGGTACTGGTGCAGCAGGCTGAAGTTCTCGCCCATCACGCGCGGCTTGCCGCGATACGCGTCGGTGCCGCGGCCCTTGACCCACATGTTCACCGACGGCGTCGGCAGCGACGGGTCGTACCAGTACGTGTCGAAACGATGCGCGGCCTGGTAGATGAACGCATACGCGACCTGCTTCTCCTGGTCGGTCAGCACGCCGGCGTTGGCGGCGGCCGTCAGCACTTCCATGAATGCGGAATCGCCGTACGGGCCGATCGAGCGGCCGTAGTTGAAGCCCTGGCCGTTGGCGTTCAGCTGCGGCAGGATCAGGTCGACCGACTTGCGCAGATAGCCCTTCAGTTCGGGCGTGAGATTCGCCACGTTGTCCATCTCGAACGTGCGCTCGACCACTTCGCCGATCAGCAGCGTGCTGTAGCGGTCGAAGCGCGCCTGGTCATAGTAGGTCGTGTGCGTGTTCGACGCTTCGTCGGAGAAGCCGCCCGACGAGTCGTTGCGGATGTGGTTCGTCAGCGTGTACAGCAGCGCGTCGCGCGCGCCCATCGTCGCGACGGACGGATCGGTCTTCGAGGCGAAGGTCGGGCTGCTCCAGCCGAGCTTCTGGCGCAGCCCGGCAATTCCGTAGGACACCGCATAGTAATTCTGCGCGGTGTTGAGCGACGCAATGTCGATCGGCGTGCCGGCGGCCGGGCACGTACTGGTCTTGCCGCTCGCATCAGGGCCGAACATGTCGCAGAAGGTGAGGCGCTGCTGCAGCGTCGCGAGCATCGCGTCGCTGAAGACTTCGTTGAGCATCCCGTGTGCCTTCAGGTTGTTCAGCGCGACGAGGTAGTAGTACTCGCCCCACGACGTGTTCGCATACGTGTAGTTGCCGCCCGACTGCGCCATCATCGCGGTCGTGATCGTCTGGTACGTCGCAAGGTAGCTCGCATACTGCGGGTCGTTCTTCGACTTCATGTCGATCAGGATGTACGACAGGCCGAGCGCGAGCTTGCCGGGCAGGAATTTGTCGCCGGTGTTCGTGTCGAGCACGTGGACGGGTGTACCGTCGCCGAGATCCATCACGACCTGCGTGAAGTCGGGCGATTTCCGGATCAGGTCGAACAGCGCGCGCATCTGGCCCATCATCGTGACCGGAATGTTCGTGCCGGCCGGCACGCTCGTGTCGGGCGCGCCGTAGACGAGCGCCTGCAGCGAGTTCGCCGCGAGCGTCGGTGTCGTGGACGGGGGCGGCGATGACGGCGGCGTGTCGGTCACGTCGTTGCCGCCGCACGCGCTGACGAACACGACGGAAAGGGCGCTGAGCGCGGCGCCGAGCGCGAATCTGCTGCGCGGATGCATTGTGTCTCCAGTTTTGAATAGTGATGAAGGACGGGCCGGTGTGGCCGTTGCCGCGCTCGATGCCCGTACCCGACCGTTGCCTTGAAACCCTGATCCCTGAAGGCGGACGGCCTGAATCACAACTCGAGCGGGCAAGCGTTCCCCCTGCGCGGGCCGTGACCGGCGTCGCGCTGAAGCATTGGAAAACGTTTTCCAAATTTAGGCATCCAGCGACGCGATGTCAATGAACTTTCATGCAGGATGCGCCGGTGAAAACCCGAATGGTGGGAATGAGGAGGCGGGCGTTCTGATCGGAATTACGCGGGAATCGCCCGAAATTCTCTCGATGAGTGAGCGAGTATCGTGCGGGTGGCGTGTGCTGAAGCGGCAGGCGGCAAGACTGAATGTCGACGTGCTTACGATGGATAATGAGAGAAAACGTTATCCATAAGGATCGAAGCCCATCACGACGGGTATCGGTGTGTCGGTCGCGACCGGCGAGCGGCCGCCGCGACGGGGCTAAAGCTGCGCCTCGATCGCCGCCTTGTCGATCACCGACCAGACCTGGCGGATCTTGCCGTCATGAAATTCGTAGAACACGTTCTCGGCGAAGGTGACCTTCCGGCCGTCGACAGCGAGCCCCATGAACGTCCCCTTCGGCGAACAGGCGAAGCGCAGCCGGCACGCGATGCGAGGCGGCTCGCACGCGAGCAACCGGATCTCGAAGCGCAGATCGGGAATGTCGCGGTAGTCCTGTTCGAGCATCGCGCGGTAGCCGGCGAGGCCGAGCGGCCGGTCGTTGTGGATCACGTCGTCGGAGACGTACTCGCCGAGCGCCGGCCAGTCCTGGCGGTTCAGGCAGTCGATGTACGCGCGATAGCGGGTGGCGAGATCGGTTTCGGTCATGGTCATGCCTCCGTATAACGACGATGCGGCGCGCGTTACCGCGACGGTGTCGCGCCGGACAGGAACGCGACGAACTCCCGCGTGTATTTCGGCAGCGCGTCGAACGACCGCGCGCACAGTGTCAGATTCCGGTGGCTCCACGGATCGGACAACTCGACGAGCCGCACGTCCATTGTCTGCATCGCGCGCTCGGCGGCGTGCCGCGACACGATGCCGATGCCCACGCCGCTCGCGATTACGCGGCAGATCGCATCGAAGCTCTTCAACTGCACGCGATAGCGGATCCGCTTGCCGAGCGCGCGCGCCTGGTCGGCGAGATGCACCTGCAGCGCGCTGCCGTCGGTGAGGCCGATGAAATCCTCGCCGGCGATGTCGTCGAACGCGACTTTCCGATGCGACGCCAGCGGATGCGCGGCCGGCACGACGACGATCAGCCAGTCCTCGCGGAACGGCTTCTGTTCGAGCCCGCCGAGCCCGACCGAATCGGCGACGATGCCGACCTCGGCCGTCTTGTTGCGGATCGCATGCACGATCTCCTGGCTCGCGCGCTCTTCGACGCTGATCGACAGCTTCGGATGGTGCGGGAGGTAATCGGCCAGCGCGTCGGGCAGGTATTCGCTCAGCGATGCCGTGTTGCACAGCAGCCGGATATGGCCGCGCAGCCCCTGGCCGTATTGCTGCAGTTCGCCACGCATGTGGTCGATCTGCTGCAGCACGGTGCGCGCGTGGTGTTCGAGCGCGCGGCCCGCGTCGGTCGCCTGCGCACCCGACTTGGTCCGGTGCAGCAGCGGCACGCCGAGCTCGTCCTCCATGCCGCGGATGCGCTCGCTCGCGGCCTGCAGCGTGATGTGCGTGCGCTCGGCGCCGCTCGTGATCGTGCCGGCCTCGCAGATGTTCAGGAAGAGCCGCAGGTCGGTCAGGTCGAAGCGCATGATGGGCCGGGAGTGAAGGCGTTGAATGGCCGATAAGTTAGCAGGAACCGCCGCGCCGGTCTCAGGCTCAGCCTGAGACCCGATTCGCCGGTTCCGCATTTTCGGGGCGCGATCGATGGCCGATCATGAATGCACATCAACCGGGGAGCCTGTCATGCAGATCGATTCGTCGTGGGGCGTGTCGTTCAAGATCGCGTTGCATCTGCTGTTCCTGTGCGTCGGCATCGCGTGGGCCTGTTCCGAATTCGTCCGATGGTTGCGTTGAGTGTCGATTCGCGCCTATTGAAACAAATCTGTCATAGTTTTTGGCAACGAAAATTCTTCCGCATTCCTGCAAAAAGACCATCAAGTTTTTCTGAATCGGACCGTATTACCGGTAGCGTATGCCGGTCGGCATCCGGTTCGTGATCGTTTGTCATCATTGTTTGCATCCGGTTACACGTCGGCCGTTCCGTTTTTGAGATGCTTGAAAGATTGTCAAACCGGAGTCGGATCGTCCATGAAAACGCGCGAGATTTACCGCAACGCGGCGTGGCTGCCAGGCCTGGCAGCCGTGCTCGTCATGGCCGGTTGTGCAAGCACGCAGTCCGTCCCGCCGAGCGATACGCTGGCGGGCTCGTCGTCGGGCCAGCCGGCTGCCGCGCCGTCGGCTACCGCGTCCGCCACGCTGCCGCCGGCGCCGATTCTCGTCGCGCAGAAGTACGTCGTGAAGCGTGGCGACACGCTGTCGGGCATCGCGTCCGCGAACGACTGCAGCATTGCCGACCTGCGCACCTGGAACAAGATGGCCGCGAACGGCCGGCTGCGGATGGGGCAGGTGCTGCGCATCGTCAAACAGCAGCCGCTGCCGCCGGCGGGTGCCGCCGGTACGCAAACGGCCGCGGGCAACGGGGCCGCAGATGGTCATGCAACTGCGCAAACCACCGCATCGAACGCGAACGATCGCCAGGTCGTCAAGGAAACGAAACGTCATGCGGGCGGCGTCGCGCTCAAGTGGCCCGCCAGCGGCAAGATCGTCGACGGGTTCCGGCCGGGGCAGAACCGTGGCATCCAGATCGCCGGCCGGCCGGGCGACCCCGTGCGCGCCGCGGCCGACGGCCGCGTGATGTATGCAGGCACCGGCCTGAACGATTACGGCAGCCTGATCATCGTCCAGCACAACGCGGATTTCCTGACCGCCTATGCACACAACCGCAAGCTGCTCGTGAAGACGGGCGACATCGTGCGCCAGGGCGACGAGATCGCCGAGATGGGCGACCTCGACAACTCGCGCGTTGCGCTGCTGTTCGAGGTGCGGCGCGACGGCAAGCCGGTGAATCCGATGCCGTACCTGCCTTCGTCGCAAGGGTGAAGCAGGGCCGTTTTGCTGGAACGTGGCGGCGGTCGCTGCTACGCTAGGGTCTGTTCATGCGAGTCCCGCGCATTGCGGGGCCGACGGGCGTCTTTCGGGGATGCGCGGCGAATGCCGTCGCGGGCCGGCCGTCGGCGTGAACGGGCGCGCTTCGCCGAGGCGCGCCCGCGTCGCTTCGTGCCACCGTTTCCGACAGAACACACCTCATTCATGGAACACTCTCCGACACGCCGCTCGCTGTTGCTTGCCGCCGTCGCCGCGCCGTTCGTCGCCGCATGCACGTCCGCGCCGGTCGCCGACCAGGGGCGCGCCCACACCGCACAAGCCGAACTGGCCGCGCTCGAAAAAGCATCGAACGGCCGGCTCGGCGTCGCCGCGCTCGATACGTCGAACGGCGTACGCATCGCCCACCACGCGCGCGAACGCTTCCCGCTGTGCGGCACGTATGCCGTCATGGCCGCCGCCGCGGTGCTCGCGCGCGGTTCGCTCGACGCGTCGCTGCTGCCGCGGCGCATCCTGTATCGCCGCTATGAAGTCGTGTCGGGCTCGCCGATTACCGAAAGCCACGTCGACACGGGCATGACGATCGCGCAGCTGTGCGAGGCGATGCTGCAGGCGGGCGACAAGGGGGCGGGCAACCTGCTGATGGGCGTGCTCGGCGGCCCGCAGGCCGTCACGTCGTTTGCGCGCGAGAGCGGCGACACGACGTTCCGCCTCGATCGCTGGGAGCCCGAACTGAACAAGGCCGCGCCCGCCGACGAACGCGACACGTCGACGCCGGTCGCGATGGTCGACACGCTGCAGCGGCTGCTGCTTGGCAACACGCTGCAGGAGCCGCAGCGCACGCAGCTGACCGAATGGATGGTCGGCGGCGCGCGCGGCGCGACCGGCATCGCGGCGGGCGTGCCGCCGGGCTGGCGCGTCGCGGACAAGGCCGGGACCGGCGGTTACGGCACGACGACCGACGTCGCGGTGCTGTGGCCGCCGTCGCGCGCGCCGATCGTGATGGCCGTATCGTTCACGCAGCAACAGGCCGACGCGGCGGCCCGCGCGGACGTCGTCGCGTCGGCGGCGCGCATCGCGGCCGGTGCATTGACCGCGACGGCCTGAGCGTCAGGCGTCTCGCGCAAAGCGGGCGTTTGGCTTATCGTGTCGGACTGCGCGCGCCGGTGTCGGCGCGCGGTCCTCCCGCGTCGTTTTTCCTTGTTCCGTTCGCCATGCGCCGACTTCCGCCCCTGCACGCGCTGCAGATCTTCTCGACCGTGGCTCGCCACCGCAGCTTCACGCGTGCGGCCGAGCAGCTGTGCATCACGCAGGGCGCGGTGAGCCGGCAGATCCAGACGCTGGAGGCGCATTACGGCTTTCCGCTGTTCAAGCGGCATGCGAAGGGCCTGACGCTGACGGCGGAGGGTGAACAACTGCTGCCGGTCGTCAACGAGAGTTTCGCGCGGATCGAGGACATCTCGATGAAGCTCACGCGGCAGCGTACCGATCTCGCGCTGATGGTGCCGACCTGCGTGATGCGCTGGATGCTGCCGCGCATCATGCGTTTCCAGGGCGAGCACCCCGATCTCCATGTGCAGATCACGACCGCGTGGCAGCACGTCGTCGATTTCTCGACCGAGCCGTTCGATGCGGCGATCGTCTACGGCACGTCGCCGGGCCCGGGCGTGATCGCGCTGCCGTTGTTCGACGAGCGGCTCACGCCCATTTGTTCGCCGGAATTGCGGCAGGCGTCGCCGCTCGATGCGGTCGGCGATCTCGCACGTCATACGCTGCTGCATCCGACGCGCGACCATCGCGACTGGCGCGCATGGCTCGATCATGCGGGCGAGCGCAGCGTCGATCCCGCGCGCGGGCCGACGTTCGACACGCTCGATCTCGCGACCAACGCGGCGATGCAGGGTTTCGGCGTCGCGATCGGCGATGTGATGCTCGTCGACGACGACGTCAGCGCACGCCGGCTCGAACGGCCATTCGACATCGTGCTCGAAACCGGCGCACGCTACTACTTCGTCTATCCCGAGGCCATCGGCAGCCAGCAGAAGATCCGCGCGTTCAGCGACTGGATCGCACGCAATCGCGACTGACGCACGGCGCCGGCGCGGGCGCGCCCGGCAGCGGGCTTTACTGGTACGTCACGACGGCGATCATCGGTGCATGATCGCGGCCCGGACGGTCAGGTAAAACGATTGCGCGCGAGGCCTGCGTAAAGGTCGTGGTCTTGATCGTGCGCAGGCTTGCCGCATCGACGAACGCGACTTGTCCGCTGGCGGGACGCGGACAGTCGGGGCGTACGTGTGCGTGAGCGACATCGGCCGTTTCGAGCGCGAACGAGCACGGTGGCTCGACGATCATGCCGGAGAAGTGAATGATGCCGGACGTGCCGCCGGCAAAGGACGAGGACGTGGCCAGAAGCGAGGCAGCCAGGACGAACGAGGCGGCGAACAGGCGATGCTTCATGACAGGCTCCAGAGAGGAAGCGCGTCGCAGCGGGGCCGCTCGGGTGGCAGTCCGTCAACGCTGCGATGCTGTATGCGTAAACGGCAAAACCATCGGACCTCTTGAATCAAAAAACGGAAATATAGGTAATAAGCAAATGACCGCGTATTGCTTCAATCAATGTAGGCCGAATCTGCGCAACTGCAAGTCGGGGATATGCCGGGCGGGATAGGATCGTGGGACGAACGGTCGCCGTGACCGTTGCGCGGGCAACGGCCTTGCGCTGCCCGGAAAGCAAAACGGCCGCTCGTTTTGAGCGGCCGTTTTGCATTGGCGCGATGCGTGCGGGGTTCAGCCCGCGCGTTTGCGAATCGCGCCGACGACGACGAGCAGCACGATCGCGCCGATGATCGATGCGATCCAGCCTGCGCCCTGGCCCGGCGCGTACCAGCCGGCTGCGCGGCCGACGTAGCCGGCGACCAGCGAGCCGACGATGCCGAGCACGGTGGTCATCACGATGCCCATCTTGTCGTCGCCGGGCTTGAGCGCGCGGGCGAGGAGGCCGACGATGAGCCCGACGACCAGGGTTTCGATGAATTGCAGCATGAACGCCTCCCTATTGCGGTTGAGCTGTTGACGAAAGGAAGTTGACCCGTGCGACGCACAAGGGTTCCATGCGGCGGCCTGGCCGGCGCGTGGCGTGCCGAGTATCGCACGCCCGCGCGTCGCTCGGATGTCAGGCGGCCGGCGCGCCGGCCACCGGGTCGAGACGGCGATAACCTTCGGTCGCATTCAGCAGCGTGCGCGTGTAGTCGCGCGCAACCTGCCCGGCGCGCACGTCCTCGATCCGGAGCTGCTCGACGATCTCGCCCTGCTGCATCACGGCGACGCGCTGGCACAGGAAGCCGATCACCGCGAGGTTGTGGCTCACGAGGATCATCGTCAGCTTGCGTTCGCGATGCAGGCGGCGCAGCAGGTTCAGGATCTCGGCCTGCACCGACACGTCGAGCGCGGATGTCGGTTCGTCGAGCAGCAGCACGCGCGGCTCGACGATCAAGGCACGCGCGATCGCGACGCGCTGCCGCTGGCCGCCCGACAACTGGTGCGGATAGCGGAAACGGAACGCGGGGCCGAGCCCGACTTCGGACAGCGCGCGGGCGATGCGTGCATCGGCGTCGCCGATCGCATGGATCGACAGCGGCTCGCGCAGTGTCTGGTCGACCGTGAAGCGCGGATGCAGCGACGCGTACGGATCCTGGAACACCATCTGCACGTGGCGGCGAAACGCGCGATCGGGCGTGCCGCCGACCGGCCGGCCGTCGATCGACAGGCTGCCGGACGCGAGCGGCACGAGGCCCGTCAGCGCGCGCAGCAGTGTCGACTTGCCGGAACCGGATTCGCCGACGAGCCCGAACACTTCGCCGTCGCGCACCGCGAAGCTCGCGTCGCGCACGGCGTCGACGTGACCCGTGCGGGTCGGGAAACGGATCGAAGCGTGATCGACATCGATCATCGTGCGGCCTCCTGTCGGTCGGCGGGCTCGAGCCACGCCGGATCGCGGCGCAGCACCGGCAGTTCGTCGGGCGGGTTCGCGAGTGGCGGGTTCGCCGCGAGCAGCCCGCGCGTATAGGGATGCGATGCGTTGCGCAGGTCGCGCGCGGCGCAGGTTTCGACCACGCGGCCCGCATACATCACCGCGACGCGGTCGCAGAACGACATCACGAGCGGCAGGTCGTGGCTGATGAACATCAGGCCTGTGTCGTGGCGCGCGATCATCGCGTCGAGCACCGCGAGCACCTGCATCGACACCGCGACGTCGAGCGCCGACGTCGGTTCGTCGGCGATCAGCAGGCGCGGGCCGGTCGACACCATCATCGCGATCATCACACGCTGGCCCATGCCGCCCGACAGCTCGTGCGGATACGCATCGGCGACGCGTGCCGGGTCGCGGATCTGCACGGCCTCGAGCGCATCGACGATCCGTTCGCGCAGCGCGCGGCCGCGCAGCCCGGGCTCGTGCAGCCGGAACGCTTCGCCCATCTGCTTCGCGACCGTCATCACCGGGTTCAGCGAATATTTCGGGTCCTGCAGGATCATGCCCATCTGGCTGCCGCACAGCCGCCGGCGCTCGCGCGGCGACATCGCGAGCAGGTCGTGATCCGCGAAGCGCATCGTGCGTGCCGACCAGCGCGCGGCGTCGGGCAGCAGGCCGAGCAGCGCACGGCCCGTCAGCGATTTGCCGGAGCCCGATTCGCCGACGATGCCGAGCCGTTCGCCGGGCGCGAGCGTCAGCGACAGGTCGCGCACGGCATCGGTGACGACGCCGTCGTGGCCGCGAAAGCCGATCTGCAGCCCGTCGATCTCGCAGAGCGGCGCGGGCGCGGTGGCGGAATGCATCGGCATGTCATGCTCCATGGCGGGGATCGAAGACGTCGCGCAGCCCGTCGCCGAGGAGGTTGAATGCGAGGCTCACGAGCAGGATCGCGATACCGGGCAGCGTCGCGACCCACCAGGCGTCGAGCAGCACGTTGCGGCCCGACGCGACCATGAAGCCCCATTCGGGGCTCGGCGGCTGCGCGCCGAGGCCGAGAAAGCCGAGGCCCGCGACGGTCAGGATGATGCCGGCCATGTCGAGCGTCGCGCGCACGATCACCGACGACATGCACATCGGCATGATGTAGCGCAGCAGGATGCGCAGGCCCGACGCGCCCTGCAGCCGCGCGGCGTGGATGTAGTCGGCCTGCGCGATACGGATCGTCTCCGCGCGCGCGAGCCGCGCATACGCGGGCCACGCGGTGATCGAGATCGCGACGACCGCGTTGATCACGCCAGGCCCGAGCGCGGCGGCGAATGCGAGCGCGAGCACGATCTTCGGGAACGCGAGGGCGATGTCGGTGATGCGCATCAGCACGCTGTCGACGAAGCCGCCGCAATACCCGGCCGTCGTGCCGATCAGCAGGCCGATCGGCACGACGATCACGACGACGAGCAGCGCGATGCCGAGCGTCAGGCGCGAACCGTCGATCAGCCGCGAAAGGATGTCGCGGCCGAGCTGGTCGGTGCCGAACCAGTGCGACGGCGAGCCGGGCGGCAGCAGCCGGTCGGACAGCACCTGGCGCAGCGGGTCGTGCGGCATGATCAGCGGGCCGACGATCGCGACGACGATCAGCGCGACGAGGATCGCGAGCCCGAACAGGTTGAGCGGATTCGTGGCGAACCGGCGCCAGCGTCGGTACGCGAGGCCGAGTGCGGCCTGCGAGCGCGACGCGGGCGCATCGGACAGCAGCCACGCGCGCAGCGTGAGGCGCTCGGCGTTCATGATTGGACGACCTTCGGCATGGACGATGAAAGAAGCGGGGAGGAAGCGGTCATGTCGGGGCGGCCCTCAGCGCGCACGCGGATCGAACACGCGGTACAGCGCGTCGGTCAGCAGGTTGACGGTGATGAACATCGCGCCGATCACGAGCGTCGCGCCGAGCACCGCGTTCATGTCGGCGTTCAGCAGCGCGCCGGTCAGGTACGAGCCGAGCCCCGGCCACGCGAACACGATTTCGGTCAGCACCGAGCCTTCGAGCAGGTTGCTGTACGTGAGCGCGATCACGGTCAGGAGCGGCACGGCGATGTTGCCGAACGCATGCCGCCAGATCACGCGCCGCTCCGGCAAGCCTTTCGCGCGCGCGGTGACGATGTATTCCTGGCTCAGCTGGTCGAGCATGAACGAGCGCGTCATGCGGCTCAGGTAGGCCACCGAGTAGTAGCCGAGGATCGCGGCCGGCAGCGCGATGTGCGACACCGCGTTGCGGAACACGTCCCACTCGCCCGCGAGCGCCGCATCGATCAGCAGGCTGCCCGTGCGCGGGTCGACCATCCCGTCGTACACGGGGTCGAGCCGGCCCGGCCCGCCGACCCAGTGCAGCCGCGCATAGAACAGCAGCAGCCCCATCAGCCCGAGCCAGAACACGGGCACCGAATTGCCGATCAGCCCGACGAAGCGTGCGATGTGGTCGATCGGCCGGTTGTGCTTCACGGCGGCCGCGACGCCGAGCGGCACGCCGATCGCGATGCCGATCAGCGTCGCGATCGTCGCGAGTTCGAGCGTGGCCGGGAACACGCGCTTGATGTCGTCGAGCACCGGGTTCGCCGTCAGCAACGATACGCCGAGATTGCCGTGCAGCACGTCGCGTACATAGATCAGGAATTGCGTGACGAGCGGCTTGTCGAGCCCGAGCGCGATGCGTTCGGCCGCGTATGCCTCGGCCGACGCACGATCGCCGAGGATCGCGAGCACGGGATCGATCGGCACCTTGCGGCCGATCACGAACGTCAGCGCGAGCAGCCCCGCGAACGTGACGGCGAGCGTGAGCGCCCAACGCAGCACGCGCAGTGCCCAGCGGACGGCCGGGTGCCGCGCGGGCAGCGTGCGCAGTGCTTCGAGGGAGGAGGCGGGAGTCGACATGCGGCGAATCTTATTGCTTCTTCAGGTTGCGGTACGACACGAGATCGTTGATCGGCCCGACTTCGAGCCCGCTCACGCCGGGCCGCGTCGCGACCTGCGCGACTTTCTCGAACATGATCACGAACGGCGAGCGCGCGAGCATTTCCTTCTGCATCGCCTGATACAGCTGCGCGCGTTTCGCGGCGGTCGGCTCGGCGAGTGCGGTGTCGGTTTCCTTAGTCAGTTGCGGGATGTCCCAGCTGTTGCGCCAGGCCAGCATTTTATAGCTCGACTTGTCGGAGTTGTCCGGATTCCACGCGAAACCCTGCGCGTTGCTGTGCGGATCGATGTAGTCGGCCGACCATTCGCCGATGTAGATGTCGTGCTGGCGCGCGCGGTATTTCGCAAGCGTCTGCTTGTTGTCGCCGGGGATCAGCTGCACCTTGATGCCCGCCTGCGCGAAGTTCGCCTGCACGGCCTGTGCGATCTCCGTGTACGGATAGTCGTTGCGCACGTCCATCGTCACCGAAAAGCCGTTCGGCACGCCGGCCTTCGCGAGCAGCGCCTTTGCCTTCGCGACGTCGAGCTTGTACGGGTTCGTGTTCAGCGTGCCGAGGAAACCTTCGGGCAGGAAGGTCTGGTGCACCTTGTAGGTCGTCTTCACGACGTTGCCCTGGATACCCGCATAGTCGACGAGCCATTTCAGCGCTTCCTGCACGTCGGGCTTCGCGAGCGTCGGGTTCTTCGTGTTCAGGCCGAGATACAGGAGCGTTGCTTGCGGCGAAGCCGAAACCTTCGCCTTGCCCGACTTCACGACCGAGGCCAGATCGTCCGGGCTCAGGTCGCGCGCCGCGTCGACGTCGCCGTTTTCCAGCAGCAGGCGCTGGCTCGCGGCTTCGGGTACATGGCGCAGCACGATGCGTTTCATCGCGAGCGGCAGCCGGTAGCCGTCGAAGCGCTGCAGCACGATGCTGTCGCCGGCCGCCCACTTGACCAGCTTGTACGCGCCGGAACCGGCTTCGTTGGTCTTCAGCCACGCATTGCCGAAGTCGGCGCCTTGCTGGTGCGACAGCAGCAGCTTCCTGTCCAGCACCGACGCGGGCCACGAGCCGAGCACGTTCAGCACGAAGGTCGGCGCGTACTTGCGGTCGGTCGTGACCGACACCGTCAGGTCGTCGAGCTTCTTCACGTTCGCCGCGACGTTCGCCTTCGTGAGGCCGATGCCGGTCAGCACGGCCGCGGGCCCCTTGTCGAGCAGCACCGCGCGCTGGATCGACCACGCGACGTCGTCGGCCGTCAACGGGTTGCCCGAGTGGAACTTGAGGCCGGGACGCAGCTTGAACGTATAGGTCAACCCGTCGGTGCTCACCGTCCACGACTGCGCGACGTCGCCGTTGAATTTCGACGGATCGCGCAGGTCGACGCGCACGAGCCTGTCGTAGGTGTTCGCGACGTATTCCTCCGGCACCAGCTCGTAGATCTCGCCCGGGTCGAGCGTCGTGAATTCGTCGAGCAGCGTGGCCATCACGAACAGGTCCTTCGGCGTTTCCGCGTGCGCGGCGGCAAGCGGAACGGCGGCGAGAACGGATGCGGCGGCGAGTGCCGCGACGAGCCGGGATGTCAGGGGTTTCATCTGCGCTCCATGTGTCGTTGAAGTCGTTGAACGTGAACGGTGAGGAGAATGCGTCGGGCCATCACATCAGGCGCCACGGGCCGCTCGCCGCGTTGTCGATCTGCGGCAACGCGCGCGAGCCGGGCAGTTCGTAGTGCCACCATTCGCTGTCGATATGCGCGAAACCGGCCGCGTGCATCACGCCGAGCAGCAGCAGGCGGTTGCGTTGCACGGCTTCGGGCAGCCCCGCGTGGAAATGGCCCGATGCGGCGACCATCTCGTCGAAGCCCGTACCCATGTCGAGCGGTTCGCCGCTCGCGTCGACCAGCGTCAGGTCGAGCGCCGTGCCGCGGCTGTGATTCGAGCCGCGGCCGAGATCGGCGATGAAGTCCGGATCGGGCAGGAAATCCCACAGCACCTGCTGCGCCTGCGGCGGCCGGTATGCGTCGTAGATGCGCAGCGTGAAGCCGGCTTGCGCGGCAATGTCCACCGCGCGGCGCAGCGCGGCTTCGGCCGGCGCCAGCAGCAGGCAGTGCGCGTGGCGGTAGATCGGCTTGCCGGTCAGGTTGCGCTCGGTCGCGTAGACGAGATCGATGTCGACACGATGCGTAGCGGGCGTGATTTCGACGAGGCGGTGATCGTTCATCGGCAGGGCGGGCTCGCTCAGGATTCGAATTGGTCGAACGTGTGCTGCAGTTCGCGGTTGCGTGCGACACGCCGGTCGATCGCGGGGCCGAGGCGGTCGACCACGGCCGTGATCAGCAGGTTGAACAGGCAGGTGAGCGGCGCGAGCGAATCCCAGAACTGGCCGACGTCGGTCTTCACCTGCAGCAGGTCGGCCGGCCAGTCGCGTGCCCACGGGCACGACAGATCGGTGACGAGCGCGAATGGCTGTCCGCGCTCGGCGGCCGCCTGGCAATAGCGGCGCGCGCTGCGCGAATACGCGCGCGTATCGGTGACGATGCAGTACGGCCGCTCGAATTCGGAGTTCAGCGAATCGACGTACGAGCCCGACTGGCCGTCGGAATAGAACACGCGCGGGCGCAGGTATTCGAGGTAGCTGCTGAAGGCGTTGCTGATCCCGCGCGTCGACTGGATGCCGAGGATGAACACCGCGTCGGCCTGCGCGATCCGGTCGGCGACCTGCGCGAACACGGGGCCTTCGGCGAGCCGGTACACGTGACGGATCGCATCGAGTTCGCGTTCGAGCGACGACGCGAGCGTGCCGTCGTTGCCGCTGCCGTTGCGTTCGGCCGGTGGCGTGCCGGCGACACGGCGATATTCGTCGAGCCGGTCGGTGATCATCCACGGACGATCGCCGCCGCCGCGCAGTTCGCGTTTCAGGTCGTCGAGATTGCGGTAGCCGACGCTGCGCAGGAAGCGTCCGACCGAGATGCCGCTGGTGCCGGCCTGCTGCGCGATCTGGTCGGCCGTTTCAAGCCCGAGCCGGTCGAGGTTCGCGAGCATGTAGCTCGCGATGCGCTTGGCGGTCGGCGTCAGCTCGGCATAGCGGGATTCGACGGTATGGGCGAACGCGCAGGTCATCGGCTGTTAGATCGTTGTCGTCTGATGATCGAATGTCATCCATCTAACAAAGCCAAAATCATTCGCGCCAGCGGAGAAAAACTATGGTGTGAGGATAGGTGATAGGGTCGAAAACGCGTTAGAGGGGGGCGGTAGGTCAGGGTACGTTCATGTCTGTCAGGCATATTTCGCGTTTATGTCTGACAGGAATAATTTGCGTTTATGTCTGTCAGGCATATACTGCATTGATTGTCCTCGGGGATCCACGCCGTGAACTTCATCGTCAATACGCCCGCGCAACTGGGCGAAATCCTGTCTTCCGCGCGTCAGGCAAAGGGCCTGACGCAAGCGGAAGCGGCCGGGAGAATCGGCGTGGGCCAGTCGCGCCTGTCGTCGCTCGAAACCACGCGTACCGAAAGCCTGTCGCTCAGCCAGTTGCTCGAGCTGACCGCGCTGTACGGCCTCGAACTCAGCATCCGCACGAAGGACGGGCGCGACGCAGCCGACGTCGAGTGGTAAGCGATGGGACGCAAAACGCACACGCGCGCGTTGTCGATCTGGACGAACGGCCAGCGGGTCGGCACGTGGCGGATTCCCACACGCGGCGACATGGAACTGCTGTACGACGCCGGCTGGAAACAATCGGCCGTCGGCCGCCCGTTATCGCTGTCGCTGCCGTTCGGTGTCGGCGACGCACCGCTGCGCGGCGAACGCGTGAATCACTTCTTCGACAACCTCTTGCCGGACAGCGATGCCATTCGGCGCCGCCTGGCCACTCGGTTCGGCACGGCGACGACCGAGCCGTTCGATCTGCTCGCCGCGCTCGGCCGCGACTGCATCGGCGCGGTGCAATTGCTCGGCGAGGACGATGCGCCGGCCGGCCTGGATCGCATCGACGGTACGCCGCTGTCGGACGACGACGTGGCACGTGTGCTCGATCAGGCGAGCGGGGTCGCGACGGCAGGCGGGGACGACGACGATTTCCGGCTGTCGCTGGCCGGCGCGCAGGAAAAGACCGCACTGCTGTTTCATGACGGGCGCTGGATGCGCCCGCATGGCGCGACGCCGACGACGCATATTCTGAAATTGCCGCTCGGGCTGGTCGGTAACAAGCGGGCCGATCTGACGGCCTCCGTCGAGAACGAGTGGTTGTGCCTCGCGATCCTGCGTGCGTTCGGCCTGCCGGTCGCGCAGGCGGAAATCGAGCGTTTCGGCGCGTACAAGGTTCTGTCCGTCGCACGCTTCGATCGCGCGTTGCATCGCAATGGCGGGTGGCTGTTGCGCTTGCCGCAGGAGGACTTCTGCCAGGCGCTCGGCGTGCCGCCTCATCTGAAGTACGAGTCGCACGGCGGCCCCGGCATACCCGATCTCGCCGGCCTCCTGCGCCGCTCCGAAACGGCGCGGGAGGATCTCGACACGTTGTTCGCCGCCCTGATCGTGTTCTGGATGCTCGCCGCACCGGACGGGCATGCGAAGAACTTCAGCCTGCGCCTGCTGCCCGGCGGCCGTTTCCGGCTGACGCCGCTTTACGACGTGATGTCGATCTGGCCGGTCGAAGGCGACGGCGCGAACCAGTGGTCGTGGCACAAGGCGAAGCTCGCGATGGCCGTGCACGGCAAGCGCAAGCACTATGCGATGCGCGATATCACGCGACGGCACTTCAGCGCGATGGCCGAGCACTGCCTGCTCGGCGATATCGCGACGCCGATCGTCGAACGGCTGGTCGCGATGACGCCGCATGTGATCGAATCGGTCGCCGCGGCGTTGCCGCCCGGTTTTCCGGCACGGGTCGCGGAACGGATTCTGGGCGGCTTGAGGTTCGCCGCGCAACGGCTCGACGCGATGCCGCTGGAGTGAACCGCTTCCGGTCGCGGCACGGTAACCGGTATCCGGCGTATCGGCGTCCGTACGTGTCCGCTCGATACGATCAGTGATCCGAATCGACTGGGCCGTATCCCGATCCCGCGTTGTCGCAATGCATGTCATCTCGACCGGGCGCAAGCGTATCCCTCAATCACCGAAATCCGTCGCCACCTGCCATCCCGCTGCATCGCAATAATTACAAAATTAAAGGCGATCAGATTAAGTCATCAATTCAGGTTAATAATTCATTTAAATTATTCGTCGAATTGTATTTAACTTGCGTGACGGGATGTTCGATTTTCGATAATCCGAAAAGCGACAGGTATTCCGTAACGGGAATTCGCTTAATCGCAAGAATGAAGAGGAAATCATGACGAATCTTTCTCGACGCAAGATGCTGGCTGGTACGGCTGGGGCCATTGCCGCCGCGGGTATTGCCGTATCGGCCAAGGCAGCCTCGTTCGGTAATCCGGACAGACCGCCGGAAGGCGCGGTGAATGCGCGCGATCGCCAGAGCCTGACCGACCCGGGCCCGAAAAATCCGGTAATCGCCAATCAGTTTCCGTCGTTTCAGGATCCGCCGGCCACCGATATCAACGGGATGCCATTATTCTGGGCATCTTTCAATAATGCCCATAAACGCATTCAAAATGGCGGGTGGGCGCGCGAAGTCACGCAGGACGATTTTGCGATTTCCGAAACCATTTCGGGCGTGAACATGCGCCTGACGCGCGGCGGCATTCGCGAGATGCACTGGCACCAGCAGGCCGAGTGGGCGATCATGCTCGACGGCCGCTGCCGGATCACGGTGCTCGACGAACTCGGGCGGCCGTCGGTGCAGGACGTCAAGACCGGCGATCTCTGGTATTTCCCGCCCGGCCTGCCGCATTCGCTGCAGGGCCTCGGCACCGATGGCGCCGAATTCCTGCTCGCGTTCGATAACGGTCGCGCATCGGAATTCAACACGCTGCTGCTGACCGACTGGGTCGCGCATACGCCGCCCGACGTGCTCGCGCTCAACTTCGGCGTGCCGGCCGATGCGTTCAGGAACGTGCCGCTCGACAACCTGTGGATCTTCCAGGGCGACGAACCGGGCCCGCTCGCGGACGCGCAGCGCGCATCGGCTTCGTCGGCCGGGGCGCCGCCGCATCCGTTCATTTTCTCGCTCGGCGACATGAAGCCGGTCAGGAAAACGCGCAGCGGCGAAGTGCGGATCGCGGACAGCACCAACTTCAACGTGTCGACGACGGTCGCGGCCGCGCTCGTCACCGTGCATCCGGGCGGCATGCGCGAACTGCACTGGCACCCGAACGCGGACGAATGGCAGTACTACTTGCAGGGTGAGGCGCGGATGACCGTGTTCGATACGGGGCCGAAGGCGCAGACGGCCGACTTCCGCGCGGGCGACGTCGGCTATGTGAAGAAGAGCCTCGGGCACTACGTGCAGAACACCGGCAAGACCGACCTCGTGTTCCTGGAAATCTTCAAGACCGACCGCTATGCGGAGGTGTCGCTGTCGGACTGGCTCGCGCATACGCCGCCGAAGCTCGTCGAAGCACACCTGAACGTCGCGCCCGACGTGATCGCGCAGTTTCCGCGCAATCGTCCCGACGTCGTGCCGCTGTAACGCGATCTTCCCGCTGCCGCGACCGGCCGGCGGCATGCCGGCCGTGGCGCCCGCTCCCGAGTCGGCCTTCCTCATTCGAACGGAAACTCCACCATGCTTCCTGTCCCGAGCAAACCTGCCGGTGGCTTCGCGCTGCCTGGCCTGTCCCCCGAGCGTACCGACGGCGCGGCGCGCGCCGCGCTGGAGGGGCGCCGCACCGGCATCGCCGCGCTGCTGCCGTTCGTCGGTCCGGCCGTGATCGCGTCGATCGGCTATATGGATCCCGGCAACTTCGCGACCAACATCCAGGCCGGCGCCGCGTACGGCTACCGGCTGCTGTGGGTCGTGCTGGCTGCGAACGCGATCGCGATGCTGTTTCAGGCGATGTCCGCGAAACTCGGCATCGTGACCGGCCGCAATCTCGCCGAGCTGTGCCGCGACCGTTTCCCCGCGCCGGTCGTGTCGGGCATGTGGATCGCGTCGGAGATCGCCGCGATGGCGACCGATCTGGCGGAATTCCTCGGCGGTGCGCTCGCCTTCGGGCTGTTGTGCCACCTGTCGCTGTTCGCGGGGATGATCGCGACGGCGTTGGCGACCTGCGCGATCCTCGCGCTCGAGAAGCGCGGCTTCCGGCCGCTGGAAGCCGCGATCGCGGCACTGGTCGGCGTGATCGGCGCGTGTTATCTCGGCGAACTGCTGATCGCGCCGCAGGACTGGCATGCAGCCGCGTTTCATCTGGTCGTCCCGCAGATTCCGGATCACGCGGCGCTGACGATCGCGGTGGGGATCATCGGCGCGACGATCATGCCGCACACGCTGTATCTGCATTCGGGCCTCACGCAGGATCGCACGGCGCCGCGCGACGACGCGGAGCGGCGGCGGCTCGTGCGGTTTTCGAACCGCGAGGTCGTCGTCGCGCTCGGGCTGGCCGGGTTCGTGAATCTCGCGATGGTGATGATGGCGTCGTCGGCGTTCCACCGGAGCGCGCCGGGCATGACCGACATCGGCGACGCGTATCACACGCTGATCCCGGTGCTCGGGCCGGCGGCCGGCGTACTGTTTCTCGTCGCGCTGCTGACGTCGGGCGTGTCGAGCTCGGTGGTCGGTACGATGGCCGGGCAGGTCGTGATGCAAGGCTTCATCCACCGCCGCATGTCGGTCTGGGTGCGGCGCGCGGTGACGATCGCACCCGCGTTCGCGGTGGTCGCACTCGGCTGCGACGTCACGCGCGCGATGGTCGCGAGCCAGGTCGTGCTGAGTTTCGTGTTGCCGATACCGATGATCGCGCTGTTGATGCTGTCGGCGCGCGAGGACGTGATGGGCGCTTATGCGATGCGGATGCCGCTGCGGATCGTCGCCGGCGCGGCGACGGTCGTGATCGTCGGGTTGAATGCGTACCTGGTGTGGGCGGCAGTCGGTTGATCGGCAGCGGCCCGGCGCCTACTGCTGCATGTCCGGCGCCTCGCGCAGCCGCCAGATCGCGTTGCACTGCTGACCGCCGAGGCTCGTCGCGCGCAGCGTGATGACGGTGCCGGCCGCGACCTGGTACCAGAAATGCGCCATCAGCTCGGTGCCTTTGCGCTGCGCCTGCCCGTTGACCAGCACTTCGCACAGCAACGGCGAAGGCGAACCGGACGGGTGCGTGACGTAGATGTTCAGCCGCGCGATGTCGCGGGCCGCGGTGAACACGATTTCGTGGTTTCCGCTGCCGACGAGCATCGTGCCGCCCGGTTCGTCGATCGCCTGCAGGTACGCGCCGGCGCTTGCCTCGATCGCCGTCGCGGAAACAGTCAGTCCGGCCGATTGCACATAGTCTGCCGCGGCAATCCGTGCGGCGACCGCGTCGGATGGCACCGGCGTGCCGTCCGACAGCGCGAACGGCACGCCGTCGCGCAGCGCGGCGTCGGTGTGGTTCGCGTAGTAGCGCCACCGGTCGAAGAAGCGGATATCGCCGGTCATGTGCAGCGCGCGGATCGGTTCGTCCCGGTAACGGAGCGTGGTCGTGCCGCTGCCCGCATCGAACGACTCGTGAATGCCGTACTTGCTGACGAAGTTCTGGACCGGATCGAGCAGCGCCGTTTCGCCTTGTGCGCTCCACAGATGCAGGAACGTCGTGTCGATCCCGAAGCATTCCTGGAAGTCGGTGCCGACGCGCGCGATGCAGTCGCGCAGGTGGTCCGCGTAGCGTGCCCAGGCGTCGGCGGTCCCGGCCACGAGCCCGGCCTGCAGCGCACCGCCGTGGCGTGCGGTGACGTCATCGACGACGAGACGCCAGTGATGGTCGCGCCGCTCGCCGATCAGCGGCGTGACGACGAACGTGCAGAACAGCGGGTCGGGGCACACGTGAATGCGGTTGTCGCCGATCTGCGAGAACAGGTCGAACCGCGGCGCGCAGAACCAGATGTCGGCGTCGTACAGCGCGAGCTTGCGGATCTGCGGATTGCGCGCGCAATACTCGGCGGCCTCGATGAAGCGGCCGACCGGCAGTGCATACGTGCCCGACGCGTCGATCACGTCGACCGACTGGCTCGCGAGGATCTGCCGCTTGCGTTCGGACAACCCGTAGCCGATCACCGCGATCCGACCGTCGTAGCCGGTCTGCCGCAGCGACAGCAGGAACGGCACGAGCATTTCGTACCACGCGCGGTTGTTGTCGTTGATCGCTACGCAGACCGCGTGTTCGCTCGATTGCATGTTCTCCCCCCGTTGCATGCGCCCGGCTCAGTAGCCGACGTGGCGCTCGCAGACGACCGCGCCGCAACCGCGGCTGTCGTGATACGTAATATGAAACTGCTTGTTGTCCCACAGCCACTGGAACACGGCCTGGTATACGCCGGCCGTGGTCATGTCGTGCAGCACGATCTTCTTGCGCGCCAGCGGGCCGAACCGGTTCAGTTCGGCGAGCGTCTGTTCGTACGTATGCGTGGTATCGATGAACAGCAGGTCGGCGGCGAGCGGCTCCATCGCGAGATCGTCGGCGATCCTGAATTCGAAGTCGATCGACAGGTCCTTCGCCGCCTGCTCCAGTTCGGGCCGGATGTGGAAATACTCGTCGGAGATGTCGACCGACACGAGGCGCTTCGGCTGCGCGAGCAGGAAGGCCGTCGTGGTCAGCCCGGTAAACACGCCGAGCTCCAGGATGGTGTCGCATCCGGCGGCCGTTTGCGTATAGAAGTCGAAGCGGGAAGGGCTGTCGCCGAGCCAGCCGATCGGCTCGATCTTGTACTGCAGGAACTCCAATCGCAGTTGCTGTAGCGTACGCATCCTGTTTTCCTGGGCGAAGCGGATTCGATGGTCTCGAGCGTCGCCGGTCGCGGCCGGCATCCGTGGCGTCGGGCATTGTAGATCGCCCGCGCTGCACGGCATAGCATCGCCACGGCGCCCCGCGGCGATTACCCGCGCGCCGGCATGGCCGGGCACGCGGGCCGGCGCCATTATTTCGCGAGCGTGCGGTATGACACGAGGTCGTTGATCGGCCCGATCTCCGGCCCGGTCGCGCCGGGGCGCGTCGCGACCTGCACGACCTTCTCGAACATGATGATGAACGGCGAGTTCGCGAGCACGGCCTTCTGCAGCGCTTCGTAGCGATGCGCGCGCTTCGCGGGCGACGGCTCGACGAGCGCCGCCTCGGTGTCCTTCGTCAGTTGCGGAATGTCCCAGCTGTTGCGCCACGCGAGCATCTTGGTCGGCGATTGGTCCGAGTTGTCCGGATTCCACGCGAAGCCGCGCGCATTGCTGTTCGGGTCCATGTAGTCGGGCGACCATTCGCCGATGAAGATGTCGTGCTGGCGCGCACGGTACTTGCCGATCGCCTGCTTCGCATCGCCGGGGATCAGCTTCACGCGGATGCCGCCCTGCGCGAAGTTCGCCTGCAGCGCCTGCGCGATCTCGAGGTACGGATAGTCGTTCGGCATGTCCATCGTCACGTCGAAGCCGTTCGGCAAACCGGCCTTCGCGAGCAAGGCCTTCGCCTTCGCGACGTCCTGCTTGTACGGCCGAGCGTTCGACGCACCGAGGAAGCCTTCGGGCAGGAAGGTCTGATGCACCTTGTAGGTCGTGCTGACGATGTTGCGCTGGATGCCGTCGTAGTCGACCAGCCATTTCATCGCCTGTTGCACTTCAGGCTTCGCGAGGTTCGGATTCTTCGTGTTCAGGCTCAGGTACAGCAGCGCCGATACCGGCCACGACGCGACCTTGATCTTGCCGGCCTTCGTCAGCGCGGCGAGGCTGTCGGGGCTCAGGTTGCGCGCGGCGTCGGCGTCGCCGTTTTCCAGCAGCAGCCGCTGCGCGGACGCTTCGGGCACGTGGCGCAGCACGACGCGCTTCATCGGATAGGGCGTGCGGTATTTCTCGAAGCGCTGCAGCACGATGGTCTCGTTCGGCGTCCACTTGACGAGCTGGTACGGGCCCGAGCCCGCGTCGTTGGTCCGCAGCCAGCCGCTGCCGAAATCGTTGCCCTGCTGGTGCGACAGCAGCAGCTTCTTGTCGAATACCGATGCCGGGCACGCACTCAGCACGTTGAGCACGAAGCTCGGCGCGTACTTGCGGTCGGTTTCGAGCACGACGGTTTGTGGATCGACCACACGTACCTTCTGCATCACGTTCGCCTTCGTGAGGCCGAGATCGGCGAGCACGCCGGCCGGCCCCTTGTCGAGCAGGATGGTGCGCTGCAGCGACCACGCGACGTCGTCGGCGGTCACCAGGTTGCCGGAATGGAACGTGAGGCCGGGGCGCAGCTTGAACGTGTAGGTCGTGCCGTCGGCGCCGACCGTCCACGATTGCGCGATCTGCCCGTCGAAGCGCGTCGGGTCCTTCAGGTCGACGCGCACCAGCCGTTCGTAGGTGTTCGCCACGTACTCGGACGGCACCAGCTCGTAGATCCCGCTCGGGTCGAGGGTCGTGAATTCGCCGAGTTGCGTGGCGACGACGAAGATGCCGGGCGGCGTGGCAGCCTGTGCCGGCAGCGCCGGAACAAGCGCGACGAGCGCGGCGCTGACGAACAGCCGGGACAGCAGGTGCTTCATGCGGGCTCCATCGGAAAGGAATCGTGGTGCGATTCTCTCATCGACGGCCGCCCGGATGAAAATATTCGGCGTGCGCGCGGTGCGGCGCGCAGCGGTGGGCCGGGCGGGCGCCCGGCGCCGGCAGGGATCAGATCACGCAGCGCGCGATCGCGAAGCGCATCGCTTCTTCGGCCGGCTCGCTGCCCGAGCCGCGCACGACCTTGACGACCGAGCCGTTGCCCGACGGCGTCAGCGTGACGAAGTACGAATTCGAGCCGACGGAGATGTCGGTCACGCCGTTGTGCTGCGATTGTTCGGTGCCCGACAGGCGGCTGTCGAGGCAGTTCGCGATCGCGTAGGCCGGACGTTGCGACGACACGTAGATCATCGGTGCGGCGCCCGACGAGGCCGAGTCGGACGAGGGAGCGGAGCCGCAGGCGGCGAGCAGGACGGCGGGAAGGAGCAGCAGGAATCGTTTCATGGTCGGTCGTCGGGTGTCTCGTATCGAGGCTGGGGCGCGGGGTAGGCGAAACGCGAAGCTTCGCGACGAAACCGCCCGGAATCGGGCCGTTTTTGACGGACGACGATGCGACAGGCGGCTGACGACGGAGTATACCCGCGGCATCCGACGCCGTTGGCGCGTTGAAACGATTCGATACAACAAGCACCCGCTGCCGCATCGCGGCAGCGGGCGTTTCAGGTCGTGGCGAATGGGCGCTTGCCGGTGTTGTCGGTGTTATTGGCCGATCTTGTTGCTGACCGCATTTTCCTGCTGGTTCAGCACGTGCTTTTCGCTCTTCGTGATGTGGCTGTGATCCTGCGCAGCCATGTCCCGCTCTTCCTGGCGGATCTTGCGGTCGTCACGGTGCAGGCGCGCGGCCTGCGCGTGCGACATCTCGCCCTCCTTCACTTCGTGATGGATGCGGCGATTCTGGTTGGCGAGACGCTGGTTGACCTCTTCGCGGCGCGGATGCGCGTTTTGCCACGGCGTGTCGGCGAACGCGGTGCCGGTCAGTACCGACATCAGGGTGGCGGCAATCGCGATGTGGCGGGTAAGGGCTCGCATGGTGGTTTCTCCTGTCGTTGCGCGTCCGGATCGTGGGCGCATGACGAAAAAACGCGGGGCGGGCGCCGGCTGTTGACGTTTCCGCCTGTATCGATTGCAAGTCTTTATTACGCCTGCCGCGGCGCGGGGTGCGCGCCGCGGCGGGTCCGGATCAATGTGCGCCGGCCGCCGCCGCGTCCGCATCGCCGCCGCCCGAGCGCGACGGCTTCGTGATCCAGATCAGCGGGATGATCGCGATGAAGATGATCGCCGACACGAAGAAGATGTCGTTCAATCCCATCACGGCCGCCTGCGAATCGACCGATGCATTGAAGAACGCGAGCGCCGAATCGGGACCCAGGTGCAGCAGCGAACGCGTCGCGTCGACTTGTTGCGTGAAGACCGGATTGGTGACGCTCGCCTGTTCGGTGAGCCGCACGTGATGCAGGATCGTGCGGTCGTTCCACGCATTGCTGATCAGCGACGTGCCCACCGCGCCGCAGAACGTGCGGCCGAAATTCGACAGGCCGGCCGCGGCCGGGATCTTTTCGGGCGGCAGGCCGGACAGGATGATCGACGTCAGCGGCACGAAGAACATCGCCATCGGAATGCCCTGCAGCAGCGTCGGCAGCACGAGGTCCCAGCGCGACACGTCGGTGTAGAACGTCGTGCGCATCATGAACACGACCGCGAAGCCGACGAACGCGAGCGTCGCGATGTAGCGCGGGTCGGTGCGCGGCAGCAGGCGCCCCATGACCGGCGTGAGCAGGACCGCGAACAAGCCGAGCGGCGCGGTCGCGAGCCCCGAATCGACCGCGCGGTAGCCGAGATAGCCCTGCATCCATTGCGGCAGCAGCACGAGCGTGCCGAAGAACATCCCGTACGCGACCGAGATCGCGATCGTGCCGCCCGCGAAGTTGCGCTGCGTGAAGAGCCGCAAGTCGACGATCGGGTTGGCCTCGTGCAGTTCCCACACAAGGAAGAACGCGAAGCCGATCAGCGCGACGATGCCGAGCGCGACGACGACGGGCGAGTTGAACCAGTCGAGATCCTTGCCCTTGTCGAGCATGATCTGCAGCGACGCGACCCACAGCACGAGCAACAGCAGGCCGACCGTGTCGATCGGCAGGCGGCGCGTGGCCGATTCGCGGTCGCGGAACACGATCCACGTAACGGCCGCCGCAAAGAAGCCCACCGGAATGTTGATGTAGAAGATCCACGACCAGTTGTAGTCGTACGTGATCCAGCCGCCGAGCGACGGCCCCGCGATCGGGCCGACGAGCGCCGTCATCGACCACAGCGCGAGCGCGCTCGACGATTTCTGCCGTGGCCATGCGCCGAGCAGCAGCGCCTGCGACAGCGGCGCGAGCGGCCCGGCGACCGCACCCTGCAGGATCCGCGCGGCGAGCAGCGTCGGCAGGTTCGGCGCGATCCCGCACAGCCACGACGCGAACACGAACAGCAGGATCGACGTGACGAACAAGCGCACCTGGCCGAAGCGCTGCGTGAGCCAGCCGGTCAGCGGAATCGATACCGCATTCGCGGCCGCGAAGATCGTGATCACCCACGTGCCTTCGTCGACCGACACGCCGAGGTCGCCCGAGATCGTCGGGATCGCGACGTTTGCGATCGACGAGTCGAGCACGTTCATGAACATGGCGAGCGATACCGCGATCGTGCCGATCGCGAGCTTGCCGCCCGACAGCGGCGCCTGGGGTGACGGAGATGACATGGTGTTCCTGCGTGATGAAAGGGGGCCGGGCGGCGCACGCCGGCAGTCGCGCACGCGCGCGCGACGCCTGCGCGGGCGGGCTGCGACGCGGACGGGCACGCACCGCGCGCGGGCGGCCCGGCAAACGGGGGCCGCCCGCGCGCAGCGTGCGGTTCAGGCGTTCAATCGGTTCGGCGAAGCCGTGGCGGGCTTCGGGACGCGGGCTGGCCGGTCAGGAAGGCGCGACGCGCGTAACGCGTCGGCGGGCAGCAGGCACGTGGCTGCCGTAGCGTGCGTGGCGATTTTTCATGGACACAGGCTAACGATGCGAGGAATGTCGATCAACGCTTGCGCGCTCATTAATTCCTTTCGTGCGCCGCAATAATGCAGCCGGCGTGCATCGATGACCGGTCGCGCGGTGCCGGTTACGGCGCGGTCCGCCACGCGGTGAAGACGTCCGTCAGGAATTCGACGAATGCGCGCACCTTGCTGTCGAGCGTCGCGCGCCTCGGGTAGAGCGCGTGCAGCTCGACGTCGTCGGTGCGGTGCCAGTCGGGCAGCACGATTTCGAGTTCGTTGTTCGCAAGCCGCCGCGTGGTGAAGTGCGTGGAGATCAGCGCGATGCCGCCGCCGCTCGCCGCCTGGCGCAGCACCGTGACCGATTCGTTCGAGATCAGCACGGGCCGCACCGGCACGTCGGCGACATCGCCGGCCGCGTTCGTGAGGCGCAGCGTCAGGCCGGGCGTGTCGCGGCCGACGAACAGGATGTCGTGATCGGCGAGATCCTGCGGCGTCCGCGGCCGGCCGACGCGGTCGAGATAGTGCGGGCTGGCCGCGAGCTTCGCGTGCGACCAGCCGAGCGAGCGCGCGACATAGCCGGAATCGGTCAGCACGCCCGTGCGCAGTGCGACGTCGAAGCCGTGCTCGACGAGGTCGAGCGCGCTGTTGTCGTAGATCAGCACGAGCTGGACCAGCGGGTAGCGCCGGCGAAACTCGGCGAGCGCGGGCTCCAGTTCCAGCAGGCCGATCGCGTAGGGCACCAGCACGCGCAGCGTGCCTTCGGGCTCGGTGCGCAGCGCGCGCGCCTGGCGGTCGGCGTCGAGCAGGATTTCCTCGGCGCGCAGGCAGCGCTCGTAATAGTCGCGCCCGGCTTCGGTGACGGACACGCGGCGCGTCGTGCGGTACAGCAGCTGGACGCCGAGGTCGTCCTCGAGCTGCCTGACCTTGCGGCTCACGCGACTGAGCGGCATGTCGAGTTGCGTGGCAGCGGCGGTGAAGCTGCCGCGTTCCACCACGCGCAAGAATATCCGGATGCTTTCGAGGTCCATACAGGGCGTTTCAGGGTTCGGCCTGCGCGCATCTTACCGTCGCGCGCCGGATCGTAGCGGGTCGCGCCGATTATCCTGCCCGGTGCAATAACGCATCCCGCCGCCGCCCCGTAGTGGCGGCCGGCGCGCGACCGTATGCTCGCCGGATGAAATTCGCCTTCCCCAGCGTGCCGCCGCTCGCGGCCGTCCGGGCCGCGCTGCGCGATGCGCGCCCGACGTTGCCGCCCGGCGCGCTCGCGTTCGCACTGCGCAATACGGCCGCGTCGTTGCTCGCGCTCTACATTGCGTTCCGGATGAATCTCGACGATCCGAAATGGGCCGCGTCGACCGTGTGGATCGTCGCGCAAAGCAGCCGCGGGATGGGGCTGTCGAAGAGCCAGTACCGGATTCTCGGCACCGCGATCGGCGCGGCCGTCGCGCTCGCACTGACCGGCGCGTTCGCGCAAACGCCCGAGCTGTTCCTGCCGGCGCTCGCCGCGTGGATCGGGCTGTGCGCGGGCGTTGCGACGTTCCAGCGGAATTTCCGCGCGTATGCGGCGGTGCTTGCCGGCTATACGGCCGCGATCATCGCGATGGATGCGGTATCGGCGCCGCTGCACGCGTTCGACATCGCGGTCGCGCGGTTCCTGTATGTGGTGGTCGGCATCCTGTGCGGCGCGCTGTTCGAAACCGTTTTCTCGCCGGGCACGCCGCTGAACGATGTCCGGACGCGGCTCGCGCGCTATCTCGACCGTGCGGTGGCCGTCGGCGCGGGCGCGCTACGGCGCGAGCCGAACGGGACGGCCGTGCACCGCCTGTTTGCGGATGCGTTCGAACTCGACACGGCGGCCGAATATGCGGCGGCAGGCGCACCGCCGGTGCGCAACGCGATCGGCCATCTGCGCGCGGCGGCGCTGGGCGTGCTCACCGCGCAGGCCGCCGGGCAGGCGATCCGCGAGCATGCGGCGCGCGCCGGCGATGCGACGGACCCGCTGGTCGACGAGGTCGCGCGTGTGCTCGAGAATGTCGCCGCGTCGGGCGATGCGCGGCACGAGATCGCGGCGCTGCGTGCGCGTGTGGACGACGCACTGCACGCGGAGGCAGCCGCGCAGCACAGCCCGGACACGTCGCGCCTGCTCACACTCGACCGGCTGGCGGCGCTGCTCGCGGGGTTCGACCGTGCGTTCGCGAGCCAGGCGCTGCTCGACCGGCCGGAACCGCCGCGTTCGCGCGTGCGCTACGCGTTCCACCACGATCCGGTGCTCGCGTGGCACAACGGTGTCCGTGCGTTCATCGCGGTGCTGGCCGCGTCGGCGATCTGGATCGTTTCCGCGTGGCCGTCGGGCGCCGGCTTCGTCGCGATCACCGCCGTGGTCGGCGCGCTGTTCTCGACGCGGCCGAACTCGGTGCGTGCGGCCGTCGGCTTCCTGAAAGGCACGGCATGCGCGGCGGTCGCGGGCGTCATCTGCAACTTCATCCTGCTGCCCGCGGTGTCGGGCTTCGAGATGCTCGCGTACATCCTCGGCGTGTTCCTGGTCGCCAACGGCATCGCGATGCGTCATCCGCGCACGGCCGCGATGGGCAGCGCATTCGCGATCTTCTTCTGGAATTTCACGTCGCCGGACAATACCGCGCGCATCGGCGACGCCGCGTTCCTCAACAGCGCGCTCGCCACGATGCTCGGCATCGCGTTCGGCGCGCTGATCTTCGCGCTGGTGTTTCCCGGCGATCCCGGCACGAGCCGGCAGCGGTTGCATCGTGCGGTGCGCCGCGATCTGGCCGGTATCGCACGCGAGCCGCGCGCGTGGTCGGAGAGCGTGTGGCTGAGCCGGACGGCCGACCGTCTCGCGCGCGAACTCGGCTTTGCAGGCAGCCTGCCGCAGACGCTGATCGAGCGCGACATGAGCGACCTGCTCGCGATCTGGGGAATCGGCGACAGCCTGCTGTCGCTCGCCGGACTGGCATCGCGCGAGCCGGCCGCACGCCGTGCGGTAGCCGTGGTGCGCGGGCGAGTCGCGCGGGCGGAATTCGCGCAGCTCGATCGGACCTGCGACGCGGCGGCGCGCGTGCTGCGGCGGCGCGCGGCCGTTCTCGACGGCGACGACGCGAACGCGTTGTTGCGTGGCGTCGTGCTGTTGCGGCGGATCGCCGACGCAGCCGCCGAACATGGCCGCTTCCTGCGCGGCCGCGGCGACTGAGCGGTTCAGGTGAGGCGGTACGCGCGGCCGGGTGTCACTTCCGCCGGCAGCGGCTCGCGGTTCAGTTCGAGCAGCGTGCGCTCGATCTGCCGTGTCATCGCATCGAGCGCGAGATGGTTCGGTCCGTCACCGAACGGCTCGGCGATCGCATGTGCGATAGCGTCGAGCGCGATCAGCGTATAGGCGACGAACACCGTGACGAACGGCGTCGCCGCGCCGATCGAGTCGACGAGGCCGAACGGCAGCAGCACGCAGTACGCATAAATGGTCCGGTGCAGCAGCACGTCGTATGAAAACGGGATCGGCGTCGATGCGATCCGTTCGCAGCCGCTGACCATCGACACGAGATCGTCGAGGCGCGCATCGAGCATCCACAGGCGGGTGTCCGCGAGGCGGCCCGCATCGGCGCGTGCGGCGAATGCTTCGCGCAGCGCGTGCACGATGACGACCGGGCGGAACTGCGAACCGGCGATGCGCGCATAAGTGGCCTCGTCGAGCAGCCCGCGCAGGTCGGCGGCCGGATCGGTGCCGCGCAGTTGATGCTTGAGCGCATAGACGAATGCGACGACCGTGCGCACGAAGGCGCGTCGCGAAGCATCGTCACGATCGACCGCGCCGTAGCAGAGCGCCTGCGAGACCAGCGTGCGTGTGGCGGTCAGCACGCCGCCCCACAGTTGCCGGCCCTCGCGGTAACGTTCGTAGCTCGCGTTGTTGCGAAACCCGGCGAAGATCGCCAGCGTGAGGCCGATCAGCGTGAACGGCGTCGGGTTCAGCGGCACTTTCTCGCCGAGCACGCGGCCGCCGCCCCACACCGCGACGAGGCTGATCGCGAGCGTCAGCACGAGCTGCGGCAGGATGGTCGGCAGCACCGAGCCGTTCCAGACGAGCAGCATCCGCAGCCAGTGCTCGCGCGGACGAACGATCATCGTCGCGCTCCGTCAGGCGGCGATCGACGCCGGCGCGGCCGCGCGATGCAGCAGCACGGGCACTGACTTCGACGTCGGCGTGTTGCACACGTCGCCGACGCTGTCGAGTGGCACGAGCGGGTTGGTTTCCGGGTAGTACGCACCGATGCAGCCGCGCGGGATGTCGTACTCGACGAGCAGGAAGCCGTCGGCGCGCCGCTCGATGCCGTCATGCCACACGGTTTCCATGTCGACCCATTCGCCGGCCTTCAGGCCGAGCATCGCGAGATCGTCGCGGTTGGCGAACACCACGCGGCGCTGGCCGAACACGCCGCGATAGCGGTCGTCGAGCCCGTAGACGGTCGTGTTGTACTGGTCGTGCGAGCGCGTCGTCATCAGCGTCATCAGCCGTTCGCCGTGCAGCGCGCGGGCGCGCTGGATCGGCGTGTCGGTCGGCAATGCGTGCGCGATGAAGTTCGCCTTGCCCGTCGGCGTGAGCCATTCGCGGTCGCGCGACGCGACGCGCAGGTGGAAGCCGCCCGGCCGCGCGATGCGCGTGTTGTAGTCGTAGAAGCCGTCGAGCGTCGCCTCGATCGCGTCGCGGATCTTCGCGTAGTCGTCCTTGTACGCGAGCCAGTCGATCTTGCCGCTGCCGAACAGCGCATGGCCCATGTGCGCGACGATGGCAGGCTCCGACATCAGGTTCGGCGAGGCCGGCTTGTTCATCCCGTACGACACGTGGACCATGCTCATCGAATCCTCGACCGTCACGCCTTGCGCGACGTTGTCCTGCAGGTCGATCTCGGTGCGGCCGAGCGTCGGCAGGATCAGCGCGTCGCGGCCGTGGATCAGGTGGCTGCGGTTCAGCTTGGTGGTGATGTGCACCGACAGGTCGCAACGGCGCATGCCTTCCCACGTGCGCGGCGTGTCGGGCGTGGCCATCGCGAAGTTGCCGCCGAGGCCGATCAGCACCTTCACGTGGCCTTCGAGCATCCCTTCGATCGTCTCGACCACGTCGTAGCCGTGGTGGCGCGGCGGTTCGAAGTCGAACACGTGGCCGAGGCGGTCGAGGAACGCCTGCGACGGTTTTTCCTCGATGCCGACCGTGCGGTTGCCCTGCACGTTCGAGTGGCCGCGCACCGGGCACAGGCCCGCGCCGGGGCGGCCGATGTTGCCGCGCATCAGCATCAGGTTGGTCAGCATCTGCACGGTCGCGACCGAATGCTTGTGCTGCGTGATGCCCATGCCCCACGTCGCGATCACGCGTTCGCTGCGCGCATAGAGCTGCGCGAGGCTGTCGATCTGCTCGTACGGCACGCCGCTTTCGGCGGTCAGCGCGGACCAGCTTTCGGCGCGAAGATCGTCGGCGAATGCGTCGAAGCCGGCCGTGTGCTCGCCGATGAACGCGGTGTCGAGCACGCGCGGCGCACCGGCGGCGCGCGCGGCATCGTCGAGTTCGAGCACGCGCTTCGCCATCCCCTTGATCAGCGCGAAATCGCCGCCGATCGTCGGCTGGATGAACGTCGACGCGATCTTCGTGCCCGACATCGTCAGCATCTCGATGGGGCTTTGCGGATCGGCGAAGCGTTCGAGGCCGCGCTCCTTCAGCGGGTTGATCGAGACGATCGTCGCGCCGCGCTTCGCGCATTCGCGCAGCTCGCCCATCATCCGCGGGTGGTTGGTCGCGGGGTTCTGGCCGAAGATCAGCAGCGTGTCCGCGTGCTCGAAATCGTCGAGCGTGACGGTGCCCTTGCCGACGCCGACCGAGGCCGGCAGCCCGCGGCTCGTCGCCTCGTGGCACATGTTCGAGCAGTCGGGGAAGTTGTTCGTGCCGTACAGGCGCACCAGCAACTGGTACAGGAACGCCGCTTCGTTGCTCGCGCGGCCGGACGTGTAGAACGCGGCCTGGTTCGGGTCGGGCAGCGCGCGCAGGTGGCGCGCGATCAGTTCGAACGCGTCGTCCCATGCGATCGGCACGTAGCGGTCGGTTTGCGCGTCGTACACCATCGGGTCGGTGAGGCGGCCGTGCTGTTCGAGTTCGAAATCCGACTGTTCGAGCAGCTCGGTGACCGTGCGCGCGGCGAAGAATTCGGGCGTCACGCGCTTGCTCGTCGCTTCGGCGGCCACCGCCTTCACGCCGTTCTCGCAGAATTCGAACGTCGATGCGTGCTGGCGGTCGGGCCACGCGCAGCCGGGGCAGTCGAAGCCGTCCGGCTGGTTCTGGCGCAGCAGCGTACGGTAGTTGCCGCCGGCGACCTTTTCCTTGATCAGGTTGATCGTGACGGCTTTCAGCGCGCCCCAGCCGGCGGCCGGGTGGGTGTACGGTTCGATGCGCGCGGTGGCGGATTTCTTTTTCATGATGCAGCGGGTGTCGGGGTCGATGGCTGCAGAGTACGCGCGGCACCCGTCCGGCTGTGTGTACACCTGTTCACTTCAAAAAAGAGTACAGTTGCGGCGATTCGTACAGTGCGGATCGCAACTGTGTTGTTGAAGGGAAGTTGAAAGGGAGGCGCGTGAAGCGTTACGAACAACTGGCCGACGATCTCCAGGCGCAGATCGAGCGTGGCGTGTACCGGCCGGGCGAGCGGATTCCGTCGGTGCGGCAGGCGAGCCGGCAGCAGCAGCTCAGCGTCACGACCGTGCTGCGCGCGTACCTCGTGCTGGAAAGCCGCGGCCTGATCGAGAGCCGGCCGCAGTCGGGCTATTTCGTGCGTGCACGCGCGGCGGCGCCGGCCGAGGCCGAGCTGCATACGTCGGCGCCGACGGCCGAGCCGTCGGCCGTGGATGTGAGCCGGCTCGTGCTGTCGACGCTGCGCTCGATCGCGCGCGACGACGCCGTGCCGCTCGGCTCGCCGTATCCCGACGCATCGCAGTTTCCGGTGCAGCGCCTCGCGCGCTATGCGCAGGCGATCGGCCGCCGCCGTACGCGCTGGGGCGTGATCGACGACCTGCCGCCCGGTAACCAGGAACTGATCCGCCAGATCGCGCGGCGCTACGCGGAACGCGGGATCGCGGTCGAGCCGGGCGAGATCGTGATGACGATCGGTGCGACCGAGGCGATCAACCTGTGCCTGCAGGCCGTCGCGAAGCCGGGCGACACGATCGCCGTCGAATCGCCGACGTTCTACGCGATGCTGCACGCGATCGAGCGGATGGGCATGCGCGCGCTGGAAGTCGCGACCCACCCGGGCGACGGCATCGACCTCGACGCGCTCGAACGGATCCTTGAGCGCGAGCGCATCGCCGCGTGCATGGTGATGCCGAACTTCCAGAATCCGCTCGGCTTCCAGATGCCCGATGCGCGCAAGCGCGCGCTCGTCGAGCTATTGGCGAAGCACGGCGTGCCGGCGATCGAGAGCGACGTCTATCACGAGCTGCATTTCGGCGACACGACGCCGAGCGCGCTGAAATCGTTCGACCGCGACGGGCTCGTGCTGCATTGCGCATCGTTCACGAAGAGCCTGTCGCCGCGCTACCGGATCGGCTGGGCGATGCCGGGCCGCTATCGCGACCAGGTCGAGAAACTGAAATTCCTGAACACGCTCGCGACGCCCGCGATCGAGCAACTGGCGATCGCCGAGTACCTGAAGTACGACGGCTACGATTTCCACCTGCGGCGCATGCGCAAGCAGTACGCGCAACAGGCGAGCCTGATGAGCGCGATGGTGCGGCGTTTCTTTCCGGAGGGCACGCGGCTGTCGCAGCCGCAGGGCGGCTACGTGCTGTGGGTCGAACTGCCGAAGCAGGTCGACGCGATGAGGCTGTACACGCTCGCGCTCGCGCAGCGGATCACGGTCGGGCCGGGCCACATGTTTTCGGCGGGCACCGATTACCGGCATTTCATCCGGCTCAACTACAGCTATCCGTGGTCGCGGCAGATCGAGGACGCATTGAAGGTGCTCGGACGGCTCGCGTCGGAGTGTGCGGCGCGGTAAATGCGGCCGCGCCCGACGGCAGGCGGCGGCAGGTGGGCGGCCGCCGTGTGGCGCTCGTCAACCGGCGCGCGGCGCCTGCAGCCCGGCTTGCGCGGCGCCGGCCATCTGCCGCATGTCGAAGCCCGACGGGTGCTGGTACACGCGCAGCCCGAACTCCGGCAGCACCGCGATCAGGTGATCGAACAGGTCGGACTGGATGGTTTCGTAGTCGACCCACGATGTCGTATCGGTGAAGCAGTACAGTTCGAGCGGAATGCCTTCGGCCGTGAGCGGCAGCTGCCGCGCCATGCAGGTCATGTCGCGGCGGATGCGCGGATGCCCCTTCAGGTAGTTCGCGACATACGCGCGGAACGTGCCGAGATTGGTCAGCTGGCGGCGGTTCGCCGGGCAGTCGCCGGCCGCGCCGAGCGTGCCGTTCCATTGCTCGATCGCGTCGACCTTGTCCTCGAGATAGTCCTTCAGCAGCGTCAGGCGTTCGAGCCGTTCGATTTCGTCGTTCGACAGAAAACGCACACTCGTCGCGTCGACGAACAGCGCGCGCTTGATGCGGCGCCCGCCCGCTTCGGTCATCCCGCGCCAGTTCTGGTAGCTCTCGGTGATCAGCTTCCACGTCGGCACCGTGATGATCGTGTGATCGAAGTTCGCGACCTTGACGGTGTTCAGCGTGATGTCGATGACGGTACCGTCCGCACCGGCCGACGGCATCGTGATCCAGTCGCCGATCCGCAGCATGTCGTTCGACGATAGTTGTACGCCGGCGACGAGGCCGAGCAGCGTGTCCTTGAAGATCAGCATCAGCACCGCGGACATCGCGCCGATGCCCGACAGCAGCAGGCCGATCTGCTTGCCGGTCGCATCGCCGATCACGACGAGTGCCGCCGTGATGAACATCACGAGCTTGACGAGCTGCATCGCGCCTTTCAGCGACAGGTGCGGCTGGTCGCGTTGATCGCGCTGGTAGGTGCGATGCGTGTGCTCGAGCGCGGACAGTGTTGCGCTGATCGTCATCGTCACGAGGAACACAATCAGCGCGAACAGCACCTTGTCGGCGGCCTGCGTCGCGCGCTCCGGAATGCCCGGCACCGCGCCGAGCCCGAGCTTGATCACGACGAACGGGACGATGCGGTTCAGCCACTTGAATGCGCCGAACTCGAACAGCGCGTCGTCGACGCGCGTGGCGGACAGCCGTGCGAGCCGCGCGACCACGCGAAACAGCAGGAAATGGACGGCGGCGGTGATCGCGCCGGCGGCGGCGAGCAGAATGAGGATGCCGACGAGCGGCGTCAACCAGGATTCGTTCAGGGTCATAGGGACGGACAGGGGCCTTCTCGTGCGTTGAATCGGCGCCGCGATGCGGCGCGCGCCCGGTGAAGGGCACATGAAAGGGACCGTGATTGTGCCATCGGGTTCCGGACGTGTGTGGTGAAGGCGTGTCGAACGGCTCCCGAATCGGCTCACCTTTGTACAGGTATCCTCTGCATCGTGGTGAGGACGCGAGGTGAGCGTGCGTCACCGCAACTCAGTGTGCAAGCCGGTTGCGCGGAGGCATTGCGCGCATGCCGACGATCGGCGCGAGCCCGTGGCGGCGGGCCTTCGCGCGTCGAAGCGCGTGATCGGCGATCCATGCAATCATGCGAACGGCGCATGTGTCGGCGGTGCGTCGCTCGCGCAGGCGTGCGACCGATTCGCCAACGGTGAGCGACGCGCGACGCGCTCGCGCACTTGCCATGCAAGGCCCGCCCGGAGCACGATGCGCGAACGACTTCGCGAACCCCGTCACTTCGATCTCACGCATTTCACGCATGCAAGATTCCAACGAAAGCCGCCCGTCAGGCGTGCGGCTGCTGAAAGGCATCCTTCCGATCCGCCGGGCAGGCGCCACCCGCGACGTATTCGCGGGCATCTCGCTCGCCTCGATGGATATCCCGCAGGTGCTCGGCTACGCGCGCATCGCCGGGATGCCGGCCGTTACGGGTCTTTATACGGTGTTCCTGCCGCTCATTGCGTTCGCGTGCTTTGGCGCATCGCGCCATCTCGTCGTCGCCGCCGACTCCGCGACCGCGACGATCTTCGCGAGCCGGCTGTCGTCGATGGCGCCGGCCGGCAGCGCGGAATATGCGGCGCTGGCCGGCATGGTCGCGCTGCTGACCGGCGCGATGCTGCTGCTCGCGCGCATCTTCAAGCTCGGCTTTCTCGCCGATTTCCTGTCGCGCACGGTGCTGGTCGGCTTTCTCGCCGGCGTCGGCGTACAGGTGTCGATCGCGATGCTCGGCGACATGCTCGGGCTGGCGGTGCCGTATCCGGCGTCGCGCAGCCTCGCGCAACTCGACTACGTCGTCACGCATCTCGTCCACGCGAACCGGCCGACGCTCGCGCTCGCGGCGCTCGTGGTCGTCGCGATTCTCGCGTGCAAGCGGTTCCTGCCGCGCGTGCCGATGCCGATGATCGTCGTCGCGGGAAGCATCGCGGCGAGCGACATGTTCGGCTTCGCCGCACATGGCATCGCGGTGCTCGGGCCCGTCGCGGGCGGGTTGCCGCCGCTGCGCTGGCCGTCCGTCACGTGGCAGCAGTCTCTCGATCTCGTGCCGGTCGCCGCCTCGTGTTTCGTGATGATCATCGCGCAGAGCGCGGCCGCCGCGCGCGTGTTCGCGCAGCAGTACGGCGAAGACGTCGACACCAACGCCGACATCCTCGGCCTCGCGGCCGCGAACGCGGCGGCGGCGGTCGGCGGCGCGTTCGTCGTCAACGGCAGCCCGACGCAGACGGCGATGGCCGACGGCGCGGGCGTGCGCAGCCAGATCGGCCATCTCGCGTTCGCGGCGGTCGTGGCCGTCGTGCTGCTGTTCTTCAGCACCTATCTGCAGTATCTGCCGCATGCGGTGCTGGCCGGCATCGTCTTCACGATCGCGCTCGGGCTGATCAACGTGCGCAGCCTCGCGGCGATCCGCAAGGAAAGTCCCGGCGAATTTACGCTCGCGCTCGTGACGGCCACGGCCGTCGTGACCGTCGGCGTCGAACACGGCATCCTGCTGGCCGTTGCGCTGTCGCTGATGCGGCACGTGCGCCACAGCTACCAGCCGCACACGATGGTGCTTGAACCCGTCGCGGGCGATGGGCGGTGGCAGCCCGTGCCCGCGCGGCGCGGCGCGATGACGGCGCCGGGGCTGATCGTCTACCGGTTCGGCTCCGACCTGTTCTTCGCGAACGACCATCTGTTTGCCGGCGAAATCACCGAGCTCGTCGACGCGGCGCCGGTGCCGCCGCGCTGGTTCGTCGTCGATGCGGGGGCGATCACCGATGTCGACTATTCGGCCGCGCGGACGCTGACCGACCTCGTCAAGTCGTTGCACGCGCGCGGGATCGGCGTGCTGTTCGGGCGCGTGAACCGCTACCTGCGCGCGGACATGGATCGTCACGGGATCACCGACGTCGTCGGTGCGTCGTGCATTTTCGCGACGCTGCATCAGGCGCTGGAGGCAGCCGGCGCGACGCCCGCACCGCAGGAGCCGGGCACCGTGTAGCGCCTAGGCGGCCGCGCGCAGGCGTGCGAAGCCGTTGCGCAGGTAGCGGGCCAGTTCCGTCGCGGCCGGCGTGCGCTGGCCGCGCGGCACATGCAGGTTGATCGAGAAGTTCGGCAGCGCGGGCAGGCCGCTGCCGGCCGGCAGGATGTCGAGGTCGGCCGGCACGGTGGACGCGAGCCAGACGGTCACCGCGAGATCTGAACGCACGGTCGCGGCCGTTGCATCGAAGCTGCCGTTCTCGAACACGGTGCGCCAGGCGCGATCGCAGCCGCGCAGCGCGTCGAGCACGGTCGGGCGGAACGCGCAGGTCTGCGCGACCATCGACACCGGCAGCGGCGTGTTGCGGTGAGCGGTGCCGCCTTTCGCACCGACCCAGACCAGCCGGTCGACGGCGATGCACTCGCCGCGCGCCGATCCGACCGGCGCCTCGATCAGCGCGACATCGAGGTCGCCCTGCGTGAGCCCGCGCCGCAGTTCCGGCGATGCCGCGCACACGAGCGTGAGCGCGACTTGCGGATGCGCCTGTGAATAGTGCTTCAGGATCGGCGCGAGACAGGTGCCGACCAGATCCTGCGGCGCACCGAGACGAACGGTGCCTTCAACCGTACCGGCCGTCATGTCGGTGAGCAGCGCATCGTGTACGGCGAGCAGCCGGCGCGCCTGTTCGAGCAGCCGCTCGCCGGCCGCCGTGAGCAGCAGGTTGCGATGCTCGCGGACGAACAGCGGGCCGGACAGCGTTTCGAGCCGTGCGACCTGCTGACTGATCGCGCCTTGCGTCAGGTGCAGCGCATGGCCGGCCGCCGTCATGCTGCGATGATCGGCGACCGAGACGAATGCGCGCAGCAGTGCGATGTCGAGATTGCGTGCCATACCTCATATTATGAACACTAATGGCAGGCATAAGAAACTTTCGCTGTTGTAATGGAAGAGGCGAGGGTAAAACGGGGCTTCGATGACGACAACCGGGAGCCGCCGTGCCGCTTCACGACTACCTGCCGCTGATGCTGTTCGTGATGGTATCCACCGTGACGCCGGGCGGCGCGACGACGCTCGCGACCGCGTCGGGTGCGCATTTCGGCTACCGGCGTTCGCTGCCGATGATGACGGGCATCGCGGCCGGTCTGGCGTCGATGGCAGCCGCGGCGGCGGCCGGGCTCGGCGGCGTGCTGCTCGCACTGCCGGCACTGCAGCTCGCGATGAAGGCAGCCGGCTCGTTGTACCTCGTATGGTTGGCCGTGCGCATCGGGCGCGGCGGCAAGCCGCGGCTCGATGCCGCCGTAAATCGGCCGCAAGGGTTCATCAGCGGCGTGTGGATGCTGTGGCACAACCCGAAAGGCTGGGCGATGACGCTCGGCGCGGCCGCGTCGTTCGCCGCGCTTGCGTCCGGTCCGGCACGGCTCGGCGTGTTGCTCGGGCTCGCGTTCGGCGTGGCCGCGATGGCGTCGCTGTCATTGTGGTGTTTTGCCGGGCTCCTGTTCGCGCGCGTGTTGCGCACCGAGCGGCAGTGGCGTTGCCTGAATGCGGGCCTTGGGCTACTGCTCGTGATCTCGATCGTACCGATGTGGCTGCCGTAGCGGGGCGGCCGCGCGCGTCGCGCGGCGCGCCCCCTGTTCAGCGCGAACCGGCCCGCGCAGCGACGGCCGGTCGGCCGCCGGCGCCGCTCGACCATAGCGGCAGCCAAAGCGTCGTGACGAAGCTCGCCGCATGCAGTGCACACAGCAAGCCGAATGCCCATGCGTACGCGACAGCCTGCGAGCCGCCGGCCGACACCGATTCGGCATGCAGCCGCCATGCGAGGAACAGCGTGCACATCGTCGTGAACGTCGGACCGCCGAGGCGCTGCACGATATTGAGCGATGTCGTCGCCATCGGCAGGTTGCGGCGTTCCACTGACGCATACGCGGCGGTGATCGACGGCGCGCCGATCGCGCTCTGGCCCATGCCGCGCAGGAAAAGCGCCGGTACGAGCACAACCGGGTCGAAGCCGGTCAGCGCGAGGAACACGAACGGCAGCGTCGCGACGAGCGCGAGCAACGCGCCGGCCGCGGCCAGCCGCCGCACGCCGAACCGGCTCGTCAGCGCGCCCATCGACGGATAGGTGACGAGCATGCCGAGCCCGAGCGGCGCGAGCAGCCAGCCCATCTCGCCCGGCGAACGCCCGCACGCCTGGATCAGGAACACGGGGATCAGCATCTGGCCCGCATACATCGCGCCGTTCGACAGGAACTGCGTGCCGGCCGCCGCGCCGAATACGCGCGAGCGAAACAGCGCGAGATCGATCAGCGCATGTTCGCCCTTGCGCTGCTCGAAGCGCAGGAACGCGGCGAGCAGCAACGCCGAGCATGCGACCGCGGCGATGCCGAATGCCGAGCCGATTCGTTCGGCGCCGTACAGGAACAGCACGAGGGCGGGCGACAGCAGCGCGAGGCCGACCCAGTCGAGTTCACGGCGCTGCGCGTCGTCGCGGTCGCCGGGCAGGAAGCGCGCGGCCAGCGCGAGGGCGAGCGCGCCGACGGGCAGGTTCACGAGAAACAGCCAGCGCCACGACGCATGCTGCAGGATCGCGCCGGCGACCACCGGGCCGAGGATCGGCGCGAGCAGCACCGGCACCGCCGCGTAGCCGATCACGCGCGCCATCTGCTGGCCGGCGACACGCGCGATCATCATCTGAGCCATTGGCGCGAGCAGCCCGCCGCTCACGCCTTGCAGCACGCGGAACGCGATCAGCGACGGCGCGGACCACGCGAGCCCGCACAGTGCCGACGTGAGCGTGAACGCCGAGAAACACCACAGATACAGTGCTTTCGCGCCGATGCGGTCGACGAGCCAGCCATTCAGGGGCAGCACCAGCGTGAGCGCGAGCAGGTAGCCGCTCGTCACCCACTGGATCGTCGACAGGCTGGTGTGCAGGTCGGACGCGAGGTTCGACAGCGATACGTTGACGATCGTCGCGTCGAGCTGCGACAGCAGCGAGCCGAGCGTCGCGACCGCGCTGACCTTCCAGATCGACGGATCGACCGGGCCGGCTGCCGGGCCCGGCGTCGGATGCGTGCGTTTTTCGCTCACGCGCCGCGCTGGTCGAGCAGCGCGACGATGTCCTGCGTCGTGCCGGTCTCGCCGAGGCGCGGGAACAGGCGCTCGATGCTGTTCGCGTGCGCGTCCGCGTTGAGGTCGGTCATCGCGTCGACGGCGAGCGTCACGTTGTAGCCGAGTTCGTGGGCCTGCCGTGCGGTCGATTCGACGCCGATGCTCGTCGCGACGCCGGTCAGCACGATCTGCGTAACGCCGGCCGCCTTCAGGTGCGCGTCGAGATCCGTGCCGGTAAATGCGCCCCAGGTCTTTTTCGTCACGACATGGTCGTTCGGCTGGCGGTCCAGTTCGGGCACGAGTTCGGCCCAGTCGGCCGGCAGCGCGTCCAGGCGTACCTGCTGCTGCGTGCGGCCCGGCGCACCACCGGCGACGTTGACGAGCACGACCGGCAGGCCGCGGCTGCGGAATGCGTCGAGCAGCGTGCGGGCGTGCGCGATCACCGGCGCGACCGGGTGGGCGGTGGGGAGGGCGACGATGCCTTTCTGCAGGTCGATGACGACGAGTGCCGTGTTCGTGTCGAGACGGGTTGCGCTCATGATGGGGCTCCGTGAAAAGGGCAGGGAAAGCCGGGCGCGCGGATGCCGCGTGGCGCGCCGGCCGGATTCATTGGTCGCCGATGCGGCGGATCAGCGGGATCGCCGTGGCGAGCGTGCGGATTTCTTCGGGATCGAGCTTTTCGATCGCGGCACCGAGCCACTGGTGCTTCGCGATATGGCGCTTGCGACGCGCGTCGAGGCCGACCGCGGTCAGCTGGAACAGGATCTGGCGGCCGTCGGTCGGATGCGGTTCGCGCTCGACGAGCCCGTCTTCCTCGAGGCTCGCGAGAATCGCCTTCATCGACTGCGGCTTCATCGCTTCGGCGCGTGCGAGGTCGGCGGTCGTCATCGGCCCTTGCTGCTCGAGCCGCGCGAGCGCGCTGGTCTGCGACATGCCGAGCCCTTCGGATTCGATCTCGGAGCGCAGCCGGCGGATCAACTGGCCGACTGCGAGGGTCAGGTCGGCGGCGACGGTGTCGGCGGAAACGCCGGGTTTGCGTGGCGGGTTCATGCGGCGGATCATAGGATACGACAGTTTAACTTGCAAGTTTAACTGTGTAATTTTCCGCCGGATCGTAGTGTGGCCCGGCCTGCGATTACGCGCAGCGCGGGGCGACCGGGACGACTTCGCTGTTTTTCGGGGTTGCGTTCTCGTGCAGCAGGTCGCCGAGGTATTGCGCGAGTTCGTCCGCGGCGAGCGCGGACGGAATCTGCAGGTTGGCCAGTCGCCGCTTGCCTTCGACACCGAGATCGAACACGGCCCAGCGGCCGTTCGCGCGCACCACGGCGAGCAGCCGTCCGAAGGCGTTGAAGCGGTATTCGTCCTGCATCGCATCGCTCCTGTCGAGGAAGTAGCGTCTGCCTGCGCGTGCTTACTGGATCGAGCAGGACAGCCAGCGGTGGATCTTGAGCGCGTCGCTCGATACGCCCGCACGCGTCGGCGCGCCGAGCAGCACGACCGTTTCGCGGCGGCCCTTCACGCGCATGCGCATCACGACGCCGTGCCCCGATTCGTTGATGAAGCCGGTTTTCTGCAACCGGATCGGCAGGCGGCGATAGCGCGCGAGCGGGTCGGAATTCACGTACACGAGTTCGCCGTCGCCCGGGCGCACGGTGGTCGACGTGTCCGTCGAGAAATAGCGGATCAGCGGATCTTGCGCCGCCGCGTCGACGAGCTTCGCGAGATCCTCGGCCGTCGACACGTTGTGCGGCGACAGGCCGGTCGGCTCGCGGAAGTGCGTATGGCGCATGCCGAGCCGACGCGCTTCGCGGTTCATCGCCTTGACGAACGCGGCGCGCCCGCCCGGATAGTCGCGGCTCAGCGCGGCGGCCGCGCGGTTCTCCGACGACATCAGCGCGATATGGAACATCTCGCGGCGCGACAGCTCCGAGCCGACCTGCAGGCGCGAACCGGTGAACTTGATCGTGTCGCGGTCGTGCGCGGTGACGCGCAGCACGCCGTTCAGCGGACGGTCGGCATCACGCGCGACGACGGCCGTCATCAGCTTCGAGATCGACGCGATCGGCCGGACCGTGCGTGCATTGCGGGCCAGCAGCGGCGTGCCGGAATCGACGTCGAGCACGTACGCCGCGCGTGAATGCAGGGAATTGACCGCGCGCGGCGTGTAGCCGCAACTGGCGAGCAGCTTCGGTTTCGCGGCCGGGCGCGGGCGCACGGCGGTCGTGCGCTTCGCGCGCCGCTGCTGCGGCGCGGGTACGGCGTGACGTTTGACGGGCGGATGCTTCACGCGCGGGCGGCGATGCTTGACGGCCTTTTTCTTGCGATGGGGCTTTTTCTTGACGGCTTTCGTGTGTGCGTGCGGCTGGGCCTGCACGGTGCGATGCGGCTGCACGCGTTGCGCGGAAGCATTCGCGGCAAACGCGAGCAGCAGGAACGAGAGGGCGAGGATCAGGGTGGTCCGGGCGCGAGGCACGCGCGCGATGAGGCCGGTCAAGCGAAAGTCTCCTTTTCACGCGCAATGCGACTGCGCGGAATACATGGGCGGTCAGCGGGTGCGGGAAATTATACGGTCGATCGCGTGGCGATGACGATGGGATGAGTCGCAATGACGCGTGATGCGCGCGGATTCGGCGCGTTTTCGTACTGCCTGTCGGCGGTGCGCGTGTACTGAAGGCCGCGCAGGCGTGCCGTTCAGCGCGGCCAGTTCCGCCGTGACACGACTGCGAAACTGATCGCGATCGAACCTGTCACGGCGCGCGGCGGCGGTGCTTCGATCGCATCGCCGAAGCGGAAACGGCGGCTGCGTCCGTCGGCGCGTTTGGCGCGACGTTTCGGTGTACGCACATCGGGTGTGGCTGCGTGCCGGGTTGCGTCCGCGTCATCGCATGACGGCTCGACCACACGATCAACGATTTGATCGAAAGACATGGCAGTGAATTCCGGGAAGGGCATGTCCGTATTGAACGCCACCCCATTCGATCAGTAAAATGAATATTTCGATCGATACGATTCCTTTCAAGAATGGAACTGAAACTGCTTCGCACGTTCCTGACGGTCACCGAGCTGTGCCATTTCAGCCGCGCGGCCGATGTGCTGTACATGAGCCAGCCGGCGCTGAGCAAGCAGATCGGCGCGCTCGAGGCGAGCCTCGGCGGCAAGCTGTTCGAGCGCGGCCGGCACGGCGCGGAGCTGACGCCGTTCGGCGAACGCTTCCTGCCCGATGCGCAGGCGCTCGTGCGCGACGCCGACGAGATCCTCACGCGTGCACGGGAAGCGGCGAGCGGGCAGCGCGGGCATCTGCGGCTCGGCATCTGCCTGTCCGTGCTGACGCTCGTACCGAAGCTCATCGCCGAGTTCCGGCGTCGCAATCCGGGGATTGCGGTCACGCTGAGCGACCTGTCGTCGTCCGAGCAGACGCGCCGGTTGCGCGCGGGCAAGCTCGACGCGGGTTTCCTGCGCCTGCCTTCCGATGAAGGATTGTCGTCGTTCAAGGTGATCGACGAAGCGCTCGCGCTCGCGGTGCCGCCGCATCTCGGCTTCAAGCGCGTGCCGGCCGACCTCGACGTGCTCAACGAAATCGGCTTCATCGCGCTGCAGCGCGCGCGCGGCGCGGGGCTCGCCGCACAGATCGACCGGTGGTGCATCGAGCGGCGCTTCGTGCCGCACGTGACGCAGCAGGCGGAGGATGTGCAGTCGGTGCTGACCTCCGTCGCGGCTGGCGTCGGCGTCGCGTTCATCCCGTCGAGCGCGCGGTTTCTGCTGCGCGATGCGACGGTGCTGCCGCTCGACGGTCGCGACGCGAAGTGGCGCGTGGGGCTCGCATGGATGTCCGATCGCGACGATCCCGTCACGAAGCATTTCGTGTCGTTCATGCGCGCCGCGCTCAAGGGCGCGTGACGCGGCGTATAGTGTCCGCGATTGCCTTTCCTGAATGAATGCCGGCCCGCGCCGGCCGACGAACTCGAACCGATGACTTCAGAATCCGACGACTCCCCGCTCGATCCCGCACTCGTCGCTACGCTCGCGACGCTGAACGAGGCCGCGAACGATCCGGCCGGCAAGACGTGGTCGCTACCGAAGATCGCGAAGCGCACGCAACTGCCGATGAGCACGCTGCGCCGCGTCTTGACGCAGCTCGACGCCGCGGGCCTGAGCGCGACGACGCTGAACGAAGACGGTACCGGCAGCGCTGCGCTGACCGACGAAGGGCGCGCGGTGTGCGCGCAACTGTTCGGCGCGAACGATGCTTGATGAATGAAAGCGGGCCGCTGATGCGGCCCGTCGTGTCGTGGCTCGGCGCATGCATCGCGCCGTGTCGTCGCTGCCGAGTGGATGGGCGGCACACGCTTCGAAGGGTGCGAGGAGCGTGCTCGCGGCGGCGAGCGGAAGGATTCTCTTCATCACGTTATCCGTAGAGTGTCGTGAGCGTGCCGGCCCGCGGCATGGCGCGGGCCGGCACGTTGTCCTCCGGACGGAACCAGTACGGATTCAGGACGGGTTCAGAACCATTGCTTGTAGCGGCGCACGTAAATCGTCTTGACGATCTGCGCGAGCACGATGTAGCCGACCATCGTCGCGGCGAGCCACAGCCAGTAGGTGCCCGGCAGGTGCATGAAGCCGATCGCTTCCGCGAACGGCGAGAACGGCAGCCAGCAGCCGATCGCGATCGCGGTGAAGGTCGACAGCAGCACCGGCAGCGACGCCGTGCTCTGCAGGAACGGGATCTTCTGCGTGCGCAGCAGGTGCACGACGAGCGTTTGCGACACGAGACTCTCGATGAACCAGCCCGAGTTCATCACGATCTGGCCGCCGGTGCCGCCGTTCAGGTGATACAACGCGCCCGCGCCGAACACGGTCCACATCAGGATGTAGGTCGTGATGTCGAATACCGACGACGTCGGCCCGACCCACAGCATGAAGCGGCTGATGTTGCCGGCTTCCCACTTGCGCGGCTTCTTCAGGAACTCGGGGTCCATCTTGTCCCACGGCAGCAGCATCTGCGACGTGTCGTAGATCAGGTTCAGCACGAGCAGCTGCGTCGCGAGCATCGGCTCCCACGGCAGGAACGCGCTGGCGACGAGCACCGAGAACACGTTGCCGAAGTTGGAGCTGGCGGTCATGTTCAGGTACTTCAGAATGTTGCCGAACGTTTCGCGGCCCTTGATCACGCCTTCCTCGAGCACCATCAGGCTTTTTTCGAGCAGGATGATGTCGGCGGTTTCCTTCGCGATATCGGCGCCGCTGTCGACCGAGATGCCGACGTCGGCGTCGCGCAGCGCGGGCGCATCGTTGATGCCGTCGCCGAGGAAGCCGACCGTATGGCCGTTCGCCTGCAGCGCCTTGACGATGCGCGCCTTCTGCAGCGGCGTGAGCTTCGCGAACACGGTCGTGCGTTCGACGACCAGCGCGAGCGTTTCGTCGTCGAGCGCCTCGATTTCCGCGCCGAGCATCGGCTTGCCGGGTTCGAGGCCGACCTGGCGGCAGACCTTCATCGTGACGGTCGGGTTGTCGCCCGTCAGCACCTTCACCGCGACGCCGTTTTCGCGCAGCGCGGCGAGCGCCGGTGCGGCCGATTCCTTCGGCGGATCGAGGAAGGTCAGGAAGCCGCGCACGACGAGATCGTGTTCGTCGGCGGTGCGGTACTGCGCGCGCTCGTCGCCGCGTGCAATCGTGCGCGTCGCGAGCACGAGCACGCGGAAGCCGTCTTCGTTGTAGGCGGTGGCCTGTTCGAGCAGCCGTTTGCGCGCGACGAAGTCGAGCGGGCGTACGCCGTCCTCATCCTGAACGTGCGTGGAGACGGCCAGCATTTCCTCGACCGCGCCCTTGCAGATCAGCAGGTGCGTGCCGTGCCGGTCCTCGACGACGACCGACAGGCGGCGTCGCACGAAGTCGAACGGCAGTTCGTCGATCTTCTTGTAGCCTTGCGGCTTGACGCGTTCGCCGATCTCGTCGGCGCGCGCGACGACCGCGATGTCGATCAGGTTCTTCTGGCCGCTCTGGTGGAAGCTGTTCAGCCAGCCGAGCCGCAGGACTTCCTCGTTCTTGTGACCGGACAGGTCGAGGTGGTGTTCGAGGATGATCTTGTCCTGCGTGAGCGTGCCGGTCTTGTCGGTACACAGCACGTCCATCGCGCCGAAGTTCTGCACCGAGTTCAGGCGTTTCACGACGACCTTGCGGCGCGCCATCGCGACCGCGCCGCGTGCGAGGTTCGCGCTGACGATCATCGGCAGCATCTCGGGCGTGAGACCCACGGCCACCGCGAGCGCGAACGTGAGCGCGCTCAGCCAGTCGCCCTTGGTCAGCCCGTTGATCATGAACACGATCGGCACCATCACGAACATGAACTTGATCAGCAGCCAGCTCACGCTCGCGACGCCGCGGTCGAAGCTCGTCTCGATGCGCTTGTGGCTCACGACGTTGCGCGCGAGCGAACCGAAGTACGTGCCTTCGCCGGTCGCGACGACGACGGCCGTCGCCGTGCCGCTGACGACGTTGGTGCCCATGAAGCAGACGTTCTCGAGGTCGAGCAGCGACGCCGATGCATCGTTCGCCGCGCTGGCCGCGCGCGTGCTCGCGGATTTGCCTGCCACCGCGCCGAGCGTGTCGTACTTCTCGACGGGCAGTGCCTCGCCAGTCAGCACGGCCTGGCTGATGAACAGGTCGCGCGATGCGAGCAGGCGCACGTCCGCCGGGATCATGTCGCCGGCCGACAGGTGCACGATGTCGCCGGCCACGACTTCGCGCATCGGCACCTCGCGGCGCGAGGGCTCGGCCGTGTCGGTCACCGCGCGCTGCACGGTCGCCGTCGTGCGGACCATCGCCTTAAGCTTCTCGGCCGCGCGCAGCGAACGGAACTCCTGCACGAAGCGCAGCAGCGCGCTGATCGTGACCATCGTCAGCAGGATCGTCATGCCGACATAGTCGCGATCGTCGGGCGCCGCGAACCAGACGTCGGTGCAGAAGCTGATGGCGGCCAGCACCAGCAGCACGTAGACGAACGGGTTGTGGAACGAGAGCAGCAGCTGGCGGGTCCAGTGCGGTGGCTTGTCGTGCGCGATTTCGTTCGGGCCGTAGTGCTGCAGGCGGTCGGCGGCCTGGTCGTGGGTGAGGCCGCGCGTGCTGGTGTGCAGCGCCTTCAGCGTGTCTTCGAGCGGCCGGGCCGCTTCCTGCGCGGCGCGCATGATGCGCGGTTCGTTCTGCTGGCCGGCGCCGGTCTTGATGAAGCCGCGCTGCTTCTTCTGCGAGGTGTTGTGTCGTGTTGTCATGTGTCGCTCCTTGCGCACGAGGCGGCGGGCGGGGAGCGACCGTGACGTTATCGACGCACGAGCGCTCCCCGCCGCGTCGCGTCAGGCGCGATCGGCTGTGGATCGGTAAAGGCGGGAACGCTCGCCGGCGCGCGTGATGCGGTCGGCGTGTCGATGCGCAGCGTCGCACCGGCGAGCGGTAATCGACTACTGTCGTCTGAGTTCATCTGCACTCCTGTCGGTTGCGGATAGTCGGCACGGGCGATCGGCAGCCGCGCACGCACGAAGGCGCGCGGCCGGACGGCACGCGAACGGAGGGCGCACGCGGCTGGCGCCGCGCGCAACGCGAACGCACACGCGCGACGGCGCGTCGCGTGCATTCGACAACATCGAAAAATTCGGCGGGAGATCTGGCCCGTAGTCAGGCCGGAAAGACGCCGCATCCTGCTTCCCGGGATGCGGCAGAAGACGAGGCTCTGCGCGTTTTCCTCAGGCAGCAGTCAAGTTGGTCAAGCACCAACTACAACTCGCATCGGTGTTCACAGAACACTCCATGTAATTAGACGGGAGCGATGGTAATGGCTCGCTGTGCGAAGCGTCAACCCTTTTGTCAGGTGTTATTTCGAGACGTGTAATCGGGTCGATGCGGGCACGCGGAATCGCCGGAGGGCCGGTAACGAAACGGCCGCGCACACGCCATGGTGGCGTGCGCGCGGCCGCGTCGAACCGGGTGCCGGTTACAGGTTTGCCGACGCGACAGCGGCCCCTGCATCGAGGATGCCCGAGCCTGCCGGCATCGCGGTGCACGACGTGCCGGCGGCCAGCTTCGCCGCGCGCGTGCCGCCTTGCAGCTTCTGCTGGATCTGCGCGGGCGTCAGGTTGCCGTTCACCGACAGCATCAGCGCGGCGACACCCGTCACTTGCGGCGTCGCGAGGCTGGTGCCGTTCGCGGGGCCGTAGGTGTCCGAGCCCGGCGTCGTCGTGCCGGTGTTCGACGTCGACAGGATGTTGACGCCCGGCGCGCTCAGCGCGACATCGGCGCCGAAGTTGCTGAACGATGCGCGGCGGCCCGTCGCGTCGGTCGCGCCGACGCTGATCACGCCGCGGCAGTTCGCGGGCTGGTCGAGCCCGGTCGACAGGCCGTCGTTGCCGGCTGCGACGATGACCGTCACGCCCTTCGCCGTCACGTCGTCGATCGCCTGCTGGAACGTCGTGCTGCATGCGCCGACGCCGCCGAGGCTCAGGTTGATGACCTTCGCGGGCCGCGGGTTCGTCGGGACGCCGTTGACGGCGATGCCGGCTGCCCAGCGCATCCCGTCCGCGATGTCGCTCGTCACGCCGCCGCACTTGCCGAGTACGCGTACCGGCAGGATCTGGCCGAGCCACGACACGCCGGCGATACCGGTGCCGTTGTTGGCGGTCGCGCCGATCACGCCCATCACGCGCGTGCCGTGCCAGCTGCTGTCGCTTGGCTGGCTCGCGCAGTGATAGTACGGGCCGTTTGCGTTGTCGAGTTCCTGCTGCGTGACCCAGTCGCCCGGATCGGTCGCGTCAGGGCTGCGCGTCAGGCCGTTGTTGCTGGTGTTGACGTTGCTGATGAAGCTGTAGCCGGACAGCAGGTTGCCGACGAGGTCGGCGTGCGGCCGGTAGCCCGTGTCGAGTACGGCCGTGACGACGGTCGGCGAACCCTTGGTCACGCTCCACGCGGGCGGCAGGTCGATTCCGGCCGTCGGATCGGACAGGTACCACTGCTGGCTGTAGAGCGGGTCGCTCGGCGTGTCGCGAACCTGCATCGGGTGATCCGGTTCCGCGTAGTCGACATCGCTGTCGGCCGCGAATGCCTGCGCGAGCGCGGCTGCGTCGGTCGCTGCCATGCGCTGGCCGAGCGACAGCACGGCTGCGCCGTTCGAGATCGTCCGCTCGACCTGCACGTTCACAGGCGCTTGCGCGACCGAACTCGCATAGGCACGCGCGCTGCCGGTCACCGGTGCCGTCCAGCGCGTCATCGAGCGCTGGATGACCGCGTCGAGCCGCGTCCCGTTGTCGATGGCGGCCATCGCGCGCGTGGCCGTCAGCGTCTTCAGCTTGACGATCAGGTGATCGACGGGCGGCTCGACCGGCGCCGTCTGCGCGGCCATCTGCACGGCGGCCTGCTGCGTGGCGCACGCGTTGCTGCCGGTGGAGGCGGGTGGGGTCGTGGGGGTAGTGGGCGTGGGGGACGGCGTCGGAGCCGGTGCAGCGTTGGAGGAGGAAGGGTTGCTGCCGTCGCCGCCGCCTCCGCCGCAACCGGCGAGGGGTAGAAGGGCGGCGGCGGACAGCATGCCGGCGAGCATGCGCGCGTGTGCGGAGCGCGCCAGCGCAAAATTGAAACGTTTGGCTCTCATGTTGAAACTCGATCCTCGTAGATAACCGTCGTGCCGGCGGTGGCGCTGGTCCGGCTGACCCGGACCTTGTCTTTTTTTGTCTGACGGTTGCAGCAAGGTTGCTGCGACGCGCCATGCACTGGGTAACGGCCTGCGCGGCGGCTTCTTGAGTGCCTTTCACGAGAAAAACAGAGGGGGCCGCAAACGGTTACGTTGCTGCGTTGCGGCATGAACACGTGTTTGGAACGGGTGGCACAGATAGGGGGGCGAGTCCGCGCGCGGCCGGTCAGGCCAAACGTGCGGCGCGGACGCGATTGGCGCGGCACGGAAAACGTCTTTCACGGCGCGGCCGGGGTGGAAGGTTGTTTACGCTTTCCCTGATGCGACGCGAATATTGTCGGGCGTAGGATCGCGATTCGATCAACGTTTCATCAGGAGAAAAGCATGGATCGCCGCTTCCGTTTGCTGGCTGTCGCGCTGTCCTGTGCGCTGGCGGGCGCCGCGCACGCGCAGGCCCTCACCGGTACGCTGAAGAAGATCAAGGACACGGGTGTCGTGTCGCTGGGCATTCGCGAATCGTCGGTGCCGTTCTCGTATTCGGACAACCAGCAGAAGAACATCGGCTACTCGCGCGATATCGCGTCGCGCATCATCGACCAGTTGAAGACGGAACTGAACGCGCCGAACCTCACGGTAAAGGAAATCCCGATCACGTCGCAGAACCGGATTCCGCTGCTGCAGAACGGGACGATCGATTTCGAATGCGGCTCGACGACGAACACGCTCGAACGGCAGAAGCAGGCCGCGTTCTCGAACAGCATCTTTTTATATGGCATCCGCTTCAGCACGCGCAAGGATTCGGGCGTGAAGGACTTCTCGGACCTGGCCGGCAAGACGGTCGCGACGACGGCCGGCACGTCGGACGAGCGCCTGTTGCGCAAGCTCAACGAAGAGAAGGCGATGAACATGACGATCATCAGCGCGAAGGATCACGCCGAAGCGTTCATGAACGTCACGACCGGGCGTGCGGTGGCATTCGTGATGGACGAGCCGCTGCTGTACGGCGAGATCGCGAAGGATCGCAATCCGGGCGCGTATACGGTGACGGGCACGCCGCTCGTCCACGAGAACTACGCGTGCATGATGCGCAAGGACGATCCGGCGTTCAAGCATGTCGTCGACGGCGTGATCGCGAAGCTGCAGACATCGGGCGCGGCCGAGAAGCTCTACAACCAGTGGTTCACGCAACCGATTCCGCCGAAGGGCGTGAGCCTCGACTACCCGTTGTCGGCGGAGATGAAGCAGCTGTTCAGGAATCCGACGGACCAGGCGCAGTATTGATCCGGTCATCGCGATGAAAGGCCGCCGGCGGATGCCGGCGGCTCGGGAGCGGGGCGAAACGCGTCAGCGGTCGAGTGGATGACCGGCTCGCGTGGCGGGCGGGCCGGCACAACGACGGAACCGCCCCGGAGCGCGCATTTCAGGATGTGCGGCAATCGGCATTCAACCGCGCCTGCGCCATGGGAATCCTGTCGCGCGATGCAACAACAGGCACAATACGGGATTCGCCACGACCGCACGCATGTTCGCAATTCGAACATTAGCGGCGCGTCACTGCTGCCCGAGATCCTTCCCAGTCGTCATGAACGCCACGCTCAACTCCGCGCGCGAGTCGAATTCGCCGCGCTTCCTGCTGTTCCTGATCTGCCTGTTTTCGTCCGCCGGTCAACTCGCCATCGATATTTACGTGCCCGCGCTGCCCGATATGGCACGGTCGTTCGCGACCACGCCGCAGGCGATCCAGTCGAGCGTGTCCGGCTACATGGCGGCCTATGCGCTCGGCCAGCTGATCTTCGGCCCGATCGCCGACGCGTACGGTCGCAAGCGCGTGCTCGCGTTCGGGCTCGTGATCTACACGATCGGCTGCCTGCTGTCGCTCGGCGCGCCGAATCTCGAGACGTTCATCCTGGCGCGCTGCCTGCAAGGATTCGGGATCGCGACCACCAACCTGCTCGCGAAGGCGATCATCACCGATTCGTTCTCGGGCCAGGCGCTGATGCACGCGTTCACGTATATGTCGATCGCGTGGGGGCTCGCACCGATCATCGCGCCGGTGATCGGCGCGCACCTGCAGGAATGGTTCGGCTGGCGCGCATGTCTCGTGTTCCTGCTGGTGTACTCGCTGGCGATGTGGGCGCTGCTGTGGCACTACCGTGAAACCTTGCCGAAGCCGGTGCACCTCGAGCCGCGCACGCTGATGACGAATGCGGGCAAGGTCCTGGCGAGCCCGGTGTTCCAGAGCTGCTTCCTCGCGCAGGGCCTGTGCTACAGCATCCTGCTCGTGTTCAACATCGTCGGACCGTTCATGGTGCAGACCACGCTGCACAAGCCGCCAACCTTCTTCGGCTACCTCGCGCTCGGGATCGGGCTGATGTATTTCCTCGGCGGCCTGTCGAACCGGATTCACGGCCGCGGGCTGCCGAGCGCGGAGCAACGGCTGCGCATCGGCGCGCGCGTGATGGCCGGCGCATCGGTCGCGATGCTGGTGCTCGCGTTGACCGTCGGCCTGCGCGTGTGGACGCTCGCGACGCCGGTGCTCGTGATGGGCTTCTGCGCGGGTGCGATGTATCCGACGCTGATGGCCAAGGGCAATTCGCTGTTTCCGCATATCGCAGGGCTGACGAGCGCGATCCTCGGCTGCGCGCTGCTGCTCGTGTCGTCCGCGATGATGGGGCTGGCCGGTTTCGTGTCGATCCATGTGCTGACGCCGCTTGCCGTGTTCTTCGTCGCGCTGTCGTTCATCGTCGTATGGATGGTGACGAAGCTGCTGCGCTACCTGTCGCAGCAACAGGCCGCGCCCGTCGTGTGCGGGAGCGGGGAGGCCGCGTAAGCGCTGCCTGCCGACCACCATGAACCGGATCCTGCTGAACCGCGTCGCCCGATCCGACGCCGCCGACCTGATCGCCGCCAACCGCGCGAGCCGGCCTCACCATCTGCCGTGGGTCGACTCGTTCATCGACCAGGCGGGATTCGACCAATGGTTCACCCGCTGCCTGACGGGGCCGAACGTCGGCCTCGTCGCGCGCGAGCAGGCTTGCGGCGCGGTGGTCGGTGTCGTGAATCTCAACGAGATCGTCGGTGGCGTGTTTCAGAGCGCGTATCTCGGGTACTACGGGATGGCGGATTTCAGCCGCAAGGGGCTGATGACGGATGCGCTGCGCGCGGCCATCGCCATCGCATTCGGCGAGCTGGGTCTGCATCGGCTCGAAGCGAACATCCAGCCGGGCAACCACGCGTCGATCGCGCTGGTGCGGCGGCTCGGCTTCACGAAAGAGGGTTTTTCGCCGCGCTATCTGCGCATCGGCGGCGAGTGGCGCGACCACGAACGGTGGGCGTTGCTGGCCGACGGCGAGCGCGAAGCGGGCGCGTGACGTCCGTTCTTCCTCGGTGCCGGACTGCCTACAGCGGATGTGCGGCGCCGGCCTGCGCCAATAACGAAACGGCGGCCGGATCGGGCTGTCCGTTCGAATCGATCGCGCCTGCCCTGGCCAGCGCGACGAGGTCGCTGTCGACACCCGGTTGCCCGACCACGAACGATGTGGTCAGGAACGCAGGCGTCGCGAGCGTGACCGCATAACGCTGCTGCAGGTTCGACACCACGGCCGATTGCGCGGCCTGGACCGCGTTCGGGTCGTTCATCACCTGCTGATCGTGCAGGCTGCCCTGGAAATTACCGATCAGCCCGGCCGTGTTCGTGCCGAGCTGGGCCGCGAGATACACGAGCATCAGCTCGGTCTCGGGCGTCGTATTGAAGGTGCCGCCCGCATACGCAAGTGAATGCAGGCTCGTGCCGCCCGACGTGACGGTGATGACGCACGGCAGCGTGGCGTTGACCGTCACGCGGTAGTTGCCGCCGCCGTCCGTCAGCGTCGTCGCCGAGCCCGCCGCGCAACTGACCGTCACCTGCGCGCTCGCGAGCGCGTCGCCCGTCGCGGCCGTGCCAGACAGCGCGACGGTCTGCGTATTGTTGTTGAAGCAGACATCGACACCGAAGCAGGCATCGCCGTTGCACGCCTGGAGGGCTGCGAGCGTTGCAACGCACAAAGCGCCCAGCGCGGGGCGGGTGAAGCGTTCGTGGCGAATGGTCATGGTCGCGGGCAATCGGGAGAATGGGGCAACCGGCGAGCGTCGGGAATGCGGCGCTGTTCTCATTCTAGGTCCCGGATCGGCGTGCTGCTTGCCCGTTTGACCCGGTCGCGACGACATCGACGCAAATGCGTCCGTGTCGGGGCTGGCCCCTCACCCGTTCAGGGCTTGCGCGCGGCCGTCTTCGCGAACGCGCCGCGCACCTCGAAGCTGATCGCATCCGCGACGTTGCCGCGTGCGTCGACGAGTTCGAGCCGGTGCCGTCCCGGCCACGGCAGCCACGCGACACGATCGGCATGCCCGATCACCTTGTCGTCAAGCCGCCACGCAAACTTCGTCGCGTGCCCGGCCGAGCGCTCGAACCAGATGCGCTGGTTCTTCGGCGGAATGTCGGGGTCGATCGCGAAGATCGTGCCGTCGGTCGGCGCGCCGATCGTCAGCGGCGCACGCGCACCGCCCTGGCCCGGCGTGACGGGCGCGGCGAGCCGGATCGTGTCGACCGCCGTCCCGGACAGGAACCACTCGTTGCGTGCCGGCTCGATATCGCGTTCGAACGCGATGCGGCGCGTCTCGACGCCGGCCGGCGCGCGCGGCGCACGGCTCGGCAGGTCGCGCTGCAGGTAGCCGACGACGGCCGACCACACGGGCGACGCGCCCGTGACGCCCGACACGTCCCACATCGGCGAGCCGTCCGCATTGCCGACCCACACGCCGACCGTATAGCGCGACGTGTAGCCGACGGTCCAGTTGTCGCGCATGTCCTTGCTCGTGCCGGTTTTGACGGCCGAGAAGAAGCGCGTCGCGAGCGGGTTGTCGAAGCCGAACGTGCGGACGCGCGCGTTGTTGTCGGACAGGATGTCGGTGATGACGAAACTGGCCGCCTCGCTGAACACGCGCGTGCCGCTGTCCGTACGCGCAGCCGCTGCCGTGCCGGACGCCGGTGCCGGAACGGCGGCCGGCAGGTCGACGACCTTGCGCGCGACGCCGCCGTTCGCGAGCGCGCGATACGCGTTGGTCAGCGACAGCAGCGTGACGTCCGCACTGCCGAGCGCGAGGCTGAAGCCGTAGTAATCGCCTTCCTGCGCGAGCGGCAGGCCGAGCGCGGTCAGCGTGCGCGCGAAGCGGTGCGGCGTGACGAGCACGAGCGTGCGCACGGCCGGCACGTTCAGCGAGCCGCCGAGCGCGCTGCGCACGCTCACCCAGCCCTTGAAATCCTTGTCGTAGTTCTGCGGAATGTACAAGCCGCCGCCGGCGGCGAGGTTGATCGGCGCGTCGTCGAGCAGCGACGCGGCCGTCAGCCGCTTTTCGTCGAGCGCCTGCGCGTAGAGGAACGGCTTGAGCGTCGAGCCGGCCTGGCGCGGCGCGAGCACGGCATCGACGTCGCGCGCGCTCGACAGCGCACCCGACGACCCGACCCATGCGCGAATCTCGCCGGTCGCGTTGTCGATCACGACGACCGCACCGTCCTGCACGTTGCGCCGGTGCGCGGGTGCGTTGAGTTCGGTCAGCGCGCGCACCAGCGTGTCGCGCGCGAAGCGCTGCAGCGGTGCATCGAGCGTCGTGCGCACCTGCGCGCCGGCCGCCGGTTTGACCTCGGCCGCGATGCGCCGCGCGAAGTGCGGGGCGAGGGCGGCGCCGTCGTCGCGCACCGCGTTGGCCGGGCGCGCAACGACGAGCTGCACGTAACCGTCGAGCGATGCGCACGCCTGCTCGGCATGCATGTCGCGCAGGATCCGGCATGCACGCTCGGCGATCTTCGCGGGCGCCGCGTTGGGCGCGCGCACGAGCGCGGCCGCGATCGCGGCTTCGCGCGCGTCGAGGCCCGACGGCGCCTTGCCGAACAGCACCTGCGACAGCGCGCCGAGCCCGACCGTCTCGCCGCGGAACGGCACCAGGTTCAGGTAGGCCTCGAGCACCTGGTCCTTGCGCCAGCCGCGTTCGAGCAGCAGCGCGTTGACGGCCTGCGAGGCTTTCTGCGGCAGCGAGCGCTGGCCCGACCGACGCGGCGAATCGCTGAGCAGCCCGGCGAGCTGCATCGTGACGGTCGACGCGCCGCGCGTGCGCTCGTTCCACAGGTTGCCCCATGCGGCACCGGCGATCCCGCGCCAGTCGACGCCGCTGTGTTCGTAGAAGCGCTTGTCCTCGGACACGACGATCGCTTCGCGAAACGCCGGTGACACATCCGCAAGCGACACCCAGTCGCCGCGCCGTTCGGTGAGGTCGACGCGCGTGCGCTGCAGCGGCGTGCCGTCGCGCGCGAGCAGCACCCAGTCGGAGCTGCGCCAGTTGCGGCGCACTTCGTCGTAGCTCGGCAGCGCGTGCGCGACGAGCGGCACGGCCAGCACGACGGCGACGAATACGCGGCCGGCGAAACGCGCCGGCCGCGGCATTACCTGATCGATCATCGCTTGCTCGTTACTTGCCCGCGTCGGCCGGCTTCACGGTCATCGGCGGGTTCGGCCACAGGCCGTACACGGACGGTGCGTACAGCGCCTCGACGCGCGTCGGCGGCAGCCCGAAGGTGCCGACGTTGTTCAGGCGCACGGTGTACTCGACCGAGAATTTGCCCTTCGGCAGATAGTCGTAGTACGCGCGGTAGCCGTCGAAGTCGCGCTCGATGAACGTCGGCCACGCGCCGTCGGGCGTCTTCTCGCCCTGCGTCGCCGCCTCGGAATCGCGGCCGAGGCCCGAGCCGAGGATCGTCGCGCCGGCCGGAATCGGGTCGTTGACCGCAACCCACGTCATGTCGCTCTGCGCATCGATGTCGAGATGCACGCGCACGACGTCGCCGCGCGTCAGCACGCCCTTGACGGCCGGCGAGACCGGCGTGACGGTCTTAGTGATCCGGTAGCCGGCCGCGAACGGCGAGCGCAGCGGCACGGCCGCGAGGCTTTCGACCGTCGCCCACGGGCGGCCCGTGCCGTCTTGCGTGACGGACAGCGTGGCCGGCCCCTGCGACGCACGCGGCCACGGCAGCATCACGCTGCGGGCCGCGGCGGCGCGGGTGGCCGGGGTGGCCGACGCAGCCGCGTCGGCGGGCGCGGCCGCCGGCGCCTGCGACCACGCGATCGAGCGCTCGTCGCCGCCCAGCGCGACCTTCGTCGCGCCGGCAACCGGCGTGCTTTCGTAGGTGCGCGAGAAGCGCTCGACCGCGAGCAGGCCGAGCGCGTTCGACGTCGTCGTCTGCCATGCACCCTGGCGCTGCAGGGCGAGCAGGCCGGCCGTCACGCGCGGCATCTCGTCCTTCCACGCCGGGTCGCCCGCGAATTCCAGCGCGAGACGCGCAGCGTTGGTCTCGTTGCTAGTCATCAGCCACCACAGGTCGTCGTCGCGCGCGGTCGAGAACACGAGCTGCGTGCCCTGGTACGTCAGGCGCGCACGCAGGATCTGTTCGACCTGCGCGCGTTTCTCGTCGCGTTGCGGGATGTCCTTCACGCGCGTCAGGATCGCGTGATAGTCGATCACGGCCGACGTCGGCCACTGGTTCGGCGCGATCTCGATCGAGCCGAGCATGCGGCCTTGTGCGGCGCCGAAGCGCGACAGCGCCTCGATCGCGGCGAGCTTGCGCAGGTCGCGGTCCTGGCGCGGCGCCCACGCGTTGCGCTCGATGCGGCCGTCGACGAAGCGCGCGAGCCCGGCCTCGAGCTGCGTGCGCAGGTCTTCCGGCAGCGCGAAGCGCGGATCGAGGCGGCTGGCTTCGTCCGACACCACGAGCAGGTATGACGACAGCGTCGGGCTGCCATGGTGCGAATCGTCGGACGACGGCGGGAAGTAGCTCGCGAGCCCGTCACCGTCGAGGTAGACGGGCATGCGGGCGACCAGCGCCTGCCATTGCGCCGGGTCGCGCAGGCCGATCGCGCGCGACGTCTGCTGTTCGAGGCAGCGGTACGGATAGCGCTCGAACCAGCGCTTCACGCCGGGCAGCCCGTCGGCGAGCTTCGACTGCAACGACACGGCGATGCCGCCGCGCGGCAAGCCTTGCGCGTTGTTCGCGGCGCCGGCCGGGGAGGCCACCGGCACCGTCAGCGTGCCGTCCACTTGCGCGAGCGTTGCCTGCTGCACCGTGACCGGCAGCGCGGGCACCACCTTTTGCGCAACCGCCAGCGCGTCGGACGCTCGCTTGCCGCCTTGCTCGGCCGCTTCGATGCGCCAGTTCAGCGCACCGGCCGCGTCGAGCGCCTGCTCGGGCACGGTGATCGTCCACGCGACCTCGGTCGCCGCATTGGCCGCGAGCGACACGGTTTGCGGCGCGACCTCGAGGCCCGTCACGCGCGGCGTCACGACAATCTGCATCGCGCGGTCGGTCGTGTTGCGCAGCGTGACCTGCGCACGGAACGCGTCGCCTTCGCGCACGAGCGGCGGCAGGCCGGAGATCAGTTGAAGATCCTGCGTGCTGCGGATCGACGTGCTGCCCGTGCCGAAGCGGTCCGGGCCGACCGCCGCGATCGCGACGATCCGGAAGCGCGTGAGCGCGTCGTTCAGCGGCACCTCGACCGTCGCACTGCCGTTTGCATCCAGCGTCACGCGCGGATTCCACAGCAGCAGCGTGTCGAACAGCTCGCGCGTCGGCGCGCTGCCGCCCCCACCGCCGGCCGGCACGGCCTTGCGGCCGAAGTGACGGCGACCGACGATCTCCATCTGCGCGGTGGCCGTTTCGACACCGTACGCACGCCGGCGCAGCATCGCGTCGAGCAGGTCCCAGCTGTTGTTCGGCATCAGTTCTAGCAGCGCCTCGTCGACGGCCGCGACCGCGATCTGCGTGCCGGCCGGCGCGGGCTGGCCGTTCGGCAGCGTGACCTTCACGTGCGCCTGCGCCTTGCTGCGCACCGTGTAGCGCGTCGCATCGGTCGTCACCGTCACGCCGAGACGGTGGACGCCCGTGCCGACCTTGATCTCGCCCAGGCCATAGCGGAACGCGGGTTTCGACAGGTCGACGAACGCGGTCGGCGCCTCATAGTGGCGACCTTCGCGCCAGAACGCTCGCGCCCACTCGACGGGCGCTTTCCAGCCCCACGTGAAGAACGAGTACCACGGCACCTCGCGAATCCGGCCGCGCAGCGCGAGCACCGACACGTACACGTTCGGCCCCCACGATTCGTCGACCTTCAGGTCGACGGTCGGGTTCTTGCCGTTCAGCTCGACGATGTGCGTTTCCATCACGCCGCCGCGTTCGACCGCGACGAGCGCCGTTGCATAGCGGAACGGCATGCGCACCTGGAAGCGGGCCGTTTCGCCCGGTTCGTACGACGTTTTCTCCGGGATCACGTCGATCCGGTCGGTGTTGTCGCCGCCGAACCAGAGTTCGTCCTCGCGCGTGACCCACACCGACGTCGATGCATTCGACGTACGGCCGTCGCCGTCCTTCGCGACCGCGATCAGCTGGATGTTGCCGGCTTGTTCAAGCGTCGCGTCGCAGGCCATGCGTCCCTTGTCGTCGGTCTTGCCCGAGCACAGCACGCCGAGGTCGCGCGTGTCGCTCTTGTTGTCGTACGCATAGAAGCCGCCGACCATCCGCTTGCGCGACGACGTCGTGATGTGCGCGACACCCTTGATCTCGATCGGCACCGAGGCACGCGGCTTGCCCTGCAAATCGACCGCCAGCGCCTGCACCGGCACGCGCTGGCCGACCGACACCCAGCGGCCGGCCTTGACGCCGGCCACCACCGCGGCCGGCCACAGGATCGTGTCGCCGCGGATCGTCTGCACTTCGCCGTTCGGGTCGGCGAAGGTTGCTTCGAGCGCGATGCGCTTCGGCGCGTCGACGTCGGGCAGGCCCTTGAGCGTGACCGAGCCCGCGCCGTTGCGGTCGAGCGTCAGCGGCAGCTTGTCGGCGATCAGCTTCGTCGTGTCGGGATCGTTGTTCGACGCCGATGCGTTGTCGCCGTCCTGCGAATCGTCGTCGGCATTGCCGTCGCCCTTGTCGGGTCGATACGGCGTGAAGCTGAAGTCCTCGAAGCGATCCGCGAACGGCGGCGATGCCCACTTCATCAGCGCCGACACCTGCACGGGCAGGTTCGATGCGCCACCGCCGGACACGTAGTCGATCTGCACCGCGAGCGGCGCTTCCTTCACGGCGACGAGCGGGCTCTTCTGCGCGTCGCGTGCGCCGATCGAGCCTTTCAGCACCGGCAGGCGGAATGCCTCGACGCGGAAGCTGCCGCTGTAGTAGGTGGCCGTCGGCGCGTCTTCCGGGCCGCCTTCCAGCTCGACGCTGTATTCGCCGAGCTTCGCGGCGGCCGGCAGCGTGAACTGTGTGTCCGCGCTATGGTCGGCCGCCCACGTGAGCGGCAGCTTGTAGGTCTGGCCCGTGCCGAGATGGCGGATCGTCACGCGCGTCGGGTACTGCGACGGGAACGCGAGGCTCTGCAGCGTCTCGGTACGGATGAAATGCTTCATCGACACGGTTTCGCCGGCGCGCAGCAGCGTGCGGTCGAATACCGTATGCGCACGCACGGTCGGTGCGCTGTCGGTGTCGGTCGGCACGTTGAAGCGCCACGATTCGATTCCGCGGTTCCAGCCCGAGCTGACGAACGCCATGTCGGGGCCCGTCTTCGGATCGTTGACGCGGGCCGACACGAAGTAGTCGTCGAAGCGCTGCTCCGACGAGCTGCATGCGCGCTTCGGCTCGAACGGCCCGTCGATCTTCAGCAGGCCTTGCGCGTCGGTCGTGCCGGCCGCGATTTCATCGCCGTTGCAGTCCGACACGCGGATCTGCGCGTTCGGCACCGGCTTGCCCTTGTCGAGCGTCGTGACCCACACGAGGTTGTTCTCGCGGCCCTGTTTCAGGTGCACGCCGAGGTTCGTGACGAGCACGGTGGTGCGCACGTACATGCTCGACGGCTTCGCGAGCAGCGAGCGACCGAGTGCGGGCGACGCGAGTTCGAGCACGTAGAAGCCGGGCTTGTCGATCGGCACGCCGACCACTTCGAACGGGCGCAGCGTCTTCGGGTCGGCGGGCGGCAGCGTCAGCGTCTGCGCGCCGGGCTCGCCCTTGAGCAGCGACAGCGAGCGCACGTCGATCCGACGATTCTTCGGCGCGGGCTGCTTTTCGCCGGCTTCGAGCGGCACGTAGACAGGGTGCTGGCCCTTGCGGTCGAGCAGGCCGGGAATCTGATTGTCGATCGAGCCGGCCGTCATCGACCAGTTGTCGAAGCGGTCGACGGTGCGCATCCACTGGCGGATCGCCGTGTTGTTCTCGACCTTCAGGTTCGCGAATTGCGCGCCGCCCGCGTTGAGGCCGGCGATATGCAGGTCGGCCTCGACGTTGCGCAGCGTGACGGGCACGAGCGCGGGCGTATCGGGTTCCGCGAAGCGCTCGACGATCCCGAACGTGCCAGACGAGAATTTCGCGAGCGGTGGCATCGGCGCGGTGCGCGTCGCCAGCGGGAACAGGTCGGCATTCGACAGCGGCCGGTCGGTCACGTCGCGCAGGCCCGACGGCAGTTCGATCGTCAGGCCGGCCTGCGCGGGCAGCGGCGGGTTGAACGTGACGGTGGTGACTTCCTCGCTCTTGTCGTCGGCCGCGAAGGTCGGGTTCAGCGAGCCATCGGGGCCGCGCAGCTTGATCGCTTCGGCGTTCTTGCGCGAGATCGGCGCATTGAACGACAGCGTGAGCGGGCGCAGCGGCGTGCAGGGCGCCTTCGCGTTCTCGCGTTCGCACGAGAAGCTCGCGGCAAACGGCGCGCGTACGGTGAAGTCGAAGCGTCGTTCGGTTTCATTCGCGATGCCGCTCGGGCTTGCGACACCCTTGCCGTACACGAGCTGCATCTTCGCGCTCGCCGGCAGCGCCTGCGAGCATGACAGCGTCAGCACGCGCGCGGCGTCCTTCTTCAGACCAAAATGATCGAGCAGTGCGTTGCGCGCATCGTCGTCGGCAGCCGTGACCGGGATGCGGTTGCCGATGCCGGCGGCCTCGCACCAGATGTTCGCGAGCGCCGAACGTGGCTCTGCCGGGCCGTTCAGCTTCATCACGAAGATCTGCCGTTCCTCGATCTCGCGCGAGCCGGGGCGTACCGACACGGGGAACGGGCCGCCCGTCTGGAACGTGAAGCGGCGTGGGCCGCTCGCCGCATTGCCGGCGACCGAGCGCAGCGTGTCGTTGAGCGCGACCGAGCAGCGCACGCCGGGCGGCAGGTCGTTTTCGAAATCGTAAACCCAGGTCTTGTCGTCGAGCCAGTGACCCTGGCCACGCGCGGCTGTCGAATCGTTGCAGGTGACGCGTGCGGGATTCGGCGCGGAGGCCGAGCCAAACGCGACCATCGGTTCGTCGAACTTGACGACGCTCTGTCGGACTTCGGTGACGGTGCCTTGCGGCGACACGCTCACCGTGCGCGCCGCGCCCGCGTGCAGCGACAGCGCCGCCGCGCCGCCGAGCACCGCGACGGCGCCGATGCGCCAGAGCAGCCGGGTGGTGTGGTTGGTACGATTCGCGTTGTTGTGTTTGTCGTGCTGCTTCATCGCTCGATTGCCCTCGGAGGGAAGCTTTCTGTTTGATTGCACGCGATTCTAACCGACCGTCATGCACGCGCATCGCGGTGCGCGGTGTGTCGTCGGCATGCGACACTGGTGTCGGCGCCGCAGATTTGTCGCGTCAACGACACAAAAATGCAGCGAAATGTCGATTGTCTCGGATTGCGGAACATTAAATGGACTATAAAAAGATTGTTCGATCCGATTTGTGCGCGTACATTTCAGATCCGCGCCAATGTTTGAGAAATATCAAGCGTGGTTTTCCCGAATCCGGTGTTCGAGAGAAGGAAACATGCACAACGACAACACTCCCCACTCGCGTCGCGAAAGCGACGCAACCGCAAGCGGTATCACGCGGCGTCAATGGCTGCAGGGCGCACTGGCGCTGACGGCGGCGGGCCTCACGGGCTCGCTGGCGTTGCGGGCCCTGGCCGACGATCCCGGCACTGCGCCACTCGATACGTTCATGACGCTCTCCGAAGCATTGACCGGCAAGAAGGGGCTGAGCCGCGTGCTCGGCGAACGCTTCCTGCAGGCCTTGCAGAAGGGCTCGTTCAAGACGGCCGACAGCCTGCCGCAACTTGCCGGCGCACTCGCGTCCGGTTCGCTGAATCCCGATCAGGAAGCGCTCGCGCTGAAGATTCTTGAAGCGTGGTATCTCGGCATCGTCGACAACGTCGTGATTACCTACGAAGAAGCATTAATGTTCAGCGTCGTATCCGACACGCTCGTGATTCCCTCGTATTGCCCCAACAAACCCGGCTTCTGGGCCGAAAAACCGATCGAGAGGCAAGCCTGATGGCCGATACCGATACGCAAAAAGCCGACGTCGTCGTCGTCGGATCGGGTGTCGCAGGCGCGATCGTTGCCCACCAGCTCGCGATGGCCGGGAAGTCCGTGATCCTGCTGGAAGCCGGCCCGCGCATGCCGCGCTGGGAAATCGTCGAGCGCTTCCGCAACCAGGTCGACAAGACCGATTTCATGGCGCCGTATCCGTCGAGCGCATGGGCGCCGCATCCGGAATACGGTCCGCCGAACGACTACCTGATCCTGAAGGGCGAGCACAAGTTCAACTCGCAGTACATCCGCGCGGTGGGCGGCACGACGTGGCACTGGGCCGCGTCGGCGTGGCGTTTCATCCCGAACGACTTCAAGATGAAGACGGTGTACGGCGTCGGCCGCGACTGGCCGATCCAGTATGACGACATCGAGCATTACTACCAGCGCGCCGAGGAGGAGCTCGGCGTGTGGGGCCCGGGCCCCGAGGAAGACCTGTACTCGCCGCGCAAGGAGCCGTACCCGATGCCGCCGCTGCCGTTGTCGTTCAACGAGCAGACGATCAAGAGCGCGCTCAACGGCTATGACCCGAAGTTTCACGTGGTGACCGAGCCCGTCGCGCGCAACAGCCGCCCGTACGACGGCCGGCCGACTTGTTGCGGGAACAACAACTGCATGCCGATCTGCCCGATCGGCGCGATGTACAACGGCATCGTGCACGTCGAGAAGGCCGAGCAGGCCGGCGCGAAGCTGATCGACAGCGCTGTCGTCTACAAGCTCGAGACCGGGCCGGACAAGCGCATCGTCGCCGCGATCTACAAGGATAAGACCGGCGCCGACCATCGCGTCGAGGGCAAGTACTTCGTGATCGCCGCGAACGGTATCGAGACGCCGAAGATCCTGCTGATGTCCGCGAACCGCGATTTCCCGAACGGCGTCGCGAACAGCTCCGACATGGTCGGCCGCAACCTGATGGACCACCCGGGCACCGGCGTGTCGTTCTACGCGAACGAGAAGCTGTGGCCGGGCCGCGGCCCGCAGGAGATGACGTCGCTGATCGGTTTCCGCGACGGCCCGTTCCGCGCGACCGAAGCCGCGAAGAAGATCCACCTGTCGAACATGTCGCGCATCAACCAGGAGACGCAGAAGATCTTCAAGAGCGGCAAGCTGATGAAGCCCGCGGAACTCGACGCGCAGATCCGCGACCGTTCCGCGCGCTTCGTGCAGTTCGACTGCTTCCACGAAATCCTGCCGCAGCCCGAGAACCGCATCGTGCCGAGCAAGACGGCCACCGACGCGGTCGGCATCCCGCGCCCCGAGATCACGTATGCGATCGACGATTATGTGAAGCGCGGCGCCGTGCACACGCGCGAGGTCTACGCGACGGCCGCGAAGGTGCTCGGCGGCACCGAAGTCGTCTTCAACGATGAGTTCGCGCCGAACAACCACATCACGGGCGCGACGATCATGGGCGCGGATGCACGCGACTCGGTCGTCGACAAGGATTGCCGAGCGTTCGACCATCCGAACCTGTTCATCTCGAGCAGCTCGACGATGCCGACCGTCGGTACGGTGAACGTGACGCTGACGATCGCGGCGCTCGCGCTGCGGATGTCGGACACGCTGAAGAAGGAAGTCTGACCGTGCGGAAATCTACTCTCACCTTCCTCCTCGCCGGCTGCCTCGCGCTGCCGGGGCTCGTACGCGCGGCCGATGCGGTCGATCCGGCGCTGGTCAAGCGCGGCGAATACCTCGCGGTCGCGGGCGACTGCATGGCATGCCATACCGCGAAGGGCGGCAAGCCGTTCGCGGGCGGTCTCGGCATGCCGATCCCGATGCTCGGCAAGATCTACACGAGCAACATCACGCCCGATCCCGAGACGGGCATCGGCAACTGGACGGCCGAGGACTTCGAGCGCGCGGTGCGTCACGGGGTGTCGAAGAACGGCGACAACCTGTATCCGGCGATGCCGTACGTGTCGTACGCGAAGATCAACGACGACGACATGCAGGCGCTGTACGCGTATTTCATGCACGGCGTCGAGCCGGTCAAGCAGGCGCCGCCGAAGAACGAGATCCCCGCGCTGCTGAGCATGCGCTGGCCGCTGAAGATCTGGAACTGGCTGTTCCTGAAGGACGGCGCGTACGAGCCGAAGCCGGCGCAGAGCGCCGAGTGGAACCGCGGCGCGTATCTGGTGCAGGGCCTTGCCCACTGCAGCACGTGCCACACGCCGCGCGGCATCGCGATGCAGGAGAAGTCGCTCGATGAAAGCGGCGGCAGCTTCCTGTCGGGTTCGGTGCTCGCGGGCTGGGACGGCTACAACATCACGTCCGACGCCAACGCGGGGATCGGCGGCTGGACGCAGCAGCAGCTCGTCCAGTACCTGCGCACCGGTAGCGTGCCGGGCCTCGCGCAGGCGGCCGGCCCGATGGCCGAGGCGATCGAGCACAGCTTCTCGAAGATGACCGAAGCCGATATCGGTGCGATCTCGACGTACATCCGCACGGTGCCGGCGGTTGCCAGCGGCGACGCGAAGCAGTCGCGTTCGTCGTGGGGCAAGCCGGCCGAGGATGGCCTGAAGCTGCGCGGCGTCGCGCTCGCGTCGTCGGGCATCGATCCGGCGCGGCTGTACCTCGGCAACTGCGCGACCTGCCACCAGATGCAGGGCAAGGGCACGCCGGACGGCTATTACCCGCCGCTGTTCCACAACTCGACGGTCGGCGCACCGAATCCGACCAACCTCGTGCAGGTGATCCTGAACGGCGTGCAGCGCAAGGCCGGTAGCGAGGATGTCGGGATGCCGGCGTTCCGCCACGAGCTGTCGGATGCGCAGATCGCCGCGCTGACGAACTACGTGACCGGGCAGTTCGGCAATCCGGCCGCGAAGGTGACCGAGCAGGACGTCGCGAAGCTGCGCTGATGCGGCGCGCAACGAAGCAGGGCGACAACGGACAAGAGGAGGCGCACAGCACATCGGGCGGGCCCGATGCCGGTTGTTGCAGGGCGGGGCGGGCGGCGCAGGCGGCCGCCCGTCCTGGTTCGTTGGCAATCCGGTGCGCGTAGGCCGCGCATCGTTTTCGTTGGTCGAGACCATGACACCGAATCAACCGTTTCTCGCGTCCCAGCGCGATGTGCTGCTGCTGCTGTCCCGGATCCTGCTCGTGATCCTGTTCGTGATGTTCGGCTGGAAGAAGATCGTCGACTTCCCCGGTACCATCGCGTTCATGGGCTCCGAAGGCGCGCCCGCGCCGATCATTTCCGCGGCGATCTCGGTCGTGATGGAGCTGTTCGCCGGGATCGCGATCCTCGTCGGCTTCCAGACGCGCCCGCTTGCGCTGCTGCTGGCGCTCTATACGATCGGCACCGGCATCATCGGCCATCACTACTGGACGATGACGGGCGGCGAGCAGATCGACAACATGATTCATTTCTACAAGAACATCGCGATCGCGGGTGGCCTGCTTGCACTGTGCGCGGCGGGCCCCGGTCGATATTCGATCGATCGCGGATAAACAGACCCTGGGTGCGCGCATGGGGCGCGCGCGGGAAGGTCGAGACTCCGAGGGGGCATCATTTTGCGACTTAAACATTTCGCATGGCTGATTGCGGCCGCCACACCGGCGGCTGCCTTTGCACAGACGAGCGTGATGCTGTACGGCCGGATCGACGGCGGCATCGAATACCTGAACCACATCGCGACGCCCAACGGCAGCAAGTCGCGCTGGAGCGCGGAAGGCGGCGACTGGGGCACCAGCATGTTCGGCCTGAAGGGCTTCGAGGATCTCGGCGGCGGGCTGTCGACGGTCTTCAACCTGGAGACCGCATTCCAGGTGATGAACGGCACGACGGGCGGCGGGCGCATGTGGTCGCGGCGCGCATATGTCGGGTTGAAGAGCGACACGTGGGGCCAGTTGCAGGCCGGCCGCAACCTGTTCATCGACAGCGACGGCGTGTGGGAATTCGATCCGTTCGTCCAGCAGGCGTTTTCGTCCGCGTCGCTCGTGCGTGGCCGCAACTGGCAGCAGAGCAGCAACAACATCGAATATCACAGCCCGGTGATCGGCGGCTTCGACGTGCAGGCGCAATATGCGTTCGGCAACCAGTCGCGCGGCTTCAACTACGGTGCGGCCGACGATTTCGGCCGCTCGGACGGGATCATGATCTCGTACCACTCGCCGGTGTTCGACGTGCGCGGCATGTACGACGAGCTGCGCGACAACAACGGCAAGTTCAGCAACATCTTCACGGCGTCGCGCGAGTACTTCGTCGGCGCGAACGTGAAGGTGTCGAAGTTCAAGATCCAGGGTGCGTATACGCACTACCAGGCGCCGGACAGCCCGGCCGGCGTCGCCGATCGCGCCGATCACTACTGGCTCGGCGCGACCTATGCGGCGAATCCGCAATGGGCCGTGACGGCCGGCGGCTATTACGTGAAGGTGGGCGACGGCGGCAGCGACGCATCGCACGATCCGTCAGGCCACGCGATGATGTACGTGCTCGGCACCACGTACAACCTGTCGAAGCGCACGTTCCTGTACGGCACGGTCGCCTATGTGCGCAACGGCGGCAACTCGAACTTCTCGCTGCTGGCGACACCGCGGGATGCGACGTCGGGCACGAGCCCGCTTGCGGGCGAGTCGCAGACGGGTGCGTATGTGGGGATGATGCATACGTTCTGAGCGGGGCAACGCCAGATACGCAAAAGGCACGGGTCGTCGAACCCGTGCCTTTTTCTTTTGCGGCATGCGGCAGCTTCGGCCGCCGCTCAGTCGAGCGACTTCCCCGCCTTCTCGTCCATGCAGCGAATCGCGAGCAGCGTGAACACGCCGCAACCGATCGCATACCACGCGGGCGCATTCGCGTTGCCGGTCGCCGCGATCAGCCACGTGACGAAGAACTGCGCGAAGCCGCCGAAGATCGCGACGCCGACGCTGTACACGAGCGCGCCGCCGGTTGCGCGCACCGCGCGCGGGAACAGTTCGCCGAGCATCGCGCCCGTCGCACCGATGTTGATCGCGTGCACGATCGACAGCGCGGCGATGATCGACAGCAGCGACGCCGCGCCCGGCCAGCGGTTCAGCGCGATGAACGCCGGGTAGATCGCGACCATCAGCACGATGCGCGTCCACCAGACGATCCGGTTGCGCCCGTACACGTCGGACAGGTGGCCGCCGATCGGCGTCACGAGCATCAGGATCGCGCCGGCGACGCAGCCGGCCGTCATCGACAGCCAGGTCGGCAGGTGCAGCACCTGCACGCCGTAGATCGCCATGTAGAACACGATGATGTAGTGAATCGACGTGCCGCCGATCGTCACGCCAAGGCCCGCGAACACGGCCTTGCCGTGATGGCGCAGCACGTCGGCGAGCGGCAGCGACGCAACCGGTTCGTCGTGCGCGGCGGCGGGCGTGGCAGCCGGCACTTCCTCGACTGTACGGCGCAGCCAGTAGCCGAGCGGAACGAACAGCGTGCCGATGATGAACGGTACGCGCCAGCCCCAGCTTTCGAGCTGCGCGGCATTCAGCGTCGACGTCAGTGCGACGCCGGTGAGCGCGCCCGCGAGCGCGGCGAGCCCCTGGCTCGAGAACTGGAACGATGCGTAGAAGCCGCGCCGATGCTGGGGCGCCTGTTCGAGCAGCAGCGTCGTCGACGCGCCGACTTCGCCGCCTGATGCGAACCCCTGCAGCAGACGCGCGAGCACGAGCAGCACCGGTGCGGCGATGCCGATCTGCGCGAAGGTCGGTGCGACCGCGATCGTCGCGGTGCCGAGCGCCATCAGCAGCAGCGTGAGGATCATCGCCTTCTTGCGGCCGGCACGGTCGGCATACATGCCGATCACGAGCCCGCCGAGCGGCCGCGTGACGAAGCCGACGCCGAAGCTCGCGACCGCGAGCATCAGCTGCCCGAACGGCGAGTGCACCGGGAAGAACAGCTTGCCGATCAGGATCGCGAAGAAGCTGTAGACCGTGAAGTCGTAGAACTCGAGCGCGTTGCCGACGGCGGCGGCAGCGATCAGCCGGCGTTTCTTTGCGGCGGCGCGGGCATCGACCGGCGTGCCGGCGAACGGAAGGGCGGACGTTTCCATGGGGTTCCCCCGGTAAGCGCGAAACTGCGTGGTGAAGGGCTGTCAGGCCGCGAGCCAGGCTTCGGCGACGCGAACCCAGTAGCTCGCGCCGATCGCGAGAATGTCGTCGTTGAAGTCGTAGCCGGGGTTGTGCACCATGCAGCCGCCCTTGCTGCCGATCCCGTTGCCGATGAATGCGTAGCAGCCGGGGCGCGCCTCGAGCATGAACGCGAAATCCTCGCTGCCCATCAGCGGCGCGGAGTCGGTTTCGACGCGGTCGGCGCCGAGCATCTGGCGCGCGATGTCGGCCGCGAACGCAGTCGGTTCCGCGTGATTCACGAGCACCGGGTAGCCGTAGTCGTAGTCGACTTCCGCCGTGACGCCGAAGCTTTCCGCCTGGCCTTTCGCGAGCGCTTCGATGCGGCGCGCGAGCAGCGCGCGCACGTCGGCGTTCAGCGCGCGCACCGACAGCTTCATCACGACGGTTTCGGGAATGATGTTGAACGTTTCGCCGGCCTGAACGCTGCCGACCGTGATCACGGCCGCATGCTGCGCATCGACCTCGCGCGCGACGATCGTCTGCAGCGCGACCATGATGCTGCCCGCGGCCGACATCGGATCGCGCGCGAAATGCGGCATCGCGCCGTGGCCGCCGACGCCGCGCAGCGTGATCGTCACGCGGTCGGCCGACGCCATCGCGGCACCGGTGCGGAACGCCATGTCGCCGGCCGCGCGGCCCGGCATGTTGTGGATCGCGAAGATCGCGTCGCACGGGAAGCGGTCGAACAGGCCGTCGTCCATCATCGCCTTCGCGCCGCCGAAGTTTTCCTCGGCCGGCTGGAAGATCAGGTTCAGCGTGCCGGAGAACTGGCGCGTTGCCGCGAGGTGGCGCGCCGCGCACAGCAGCATCGCCGTGTGGCCGTCATGGCCGCATGCATGCATCTTGTTCGCATGGCGGCTCGCGTACGGCAGGCCCGTGGCTTCCGCGAGCGGCAGCGCGTCCATGTCGGCGCGCAGCCCGACCGTGCGCGTGCCTTGCCCTTCGCGCAGCACGCCGACGACGCCTGTCTTGCCGATGCCGCGATGTACTTCATAGCCCCAGCCGGTGAGCAGCTCGGCGACGAGATCGCTCGTGAGCGTCTCTTCGAACGCCAGTTCGGGATGAGCATGGATGCGGCGGCGCACCTCGACCAGTTCGGGCGCGATCGCGGCGATGCCGGGGATGACGGGGTTCACGGCTTGCAGCATGGTGTCTCCAGTGGGGCCGAAGGGGCGTTTGACGCGTATATGACGAGCAAGCATATAAATTTCTTTTGCTTACCAGAAGCTGATAAATTGCTTTGGTGCACACCACTGGTTGCCGCTCGGGAATACCCTGAACAGGCGCGCACGGCCGGGTACAGGGTTTCCACGGATCACGCATCGCCGCCATGAAATACCATCAGCTGAAAGCGTTCGTCACCGTCGCCGAAGAAGGCAGCATTCGCGCGGCCGCGCGGCGTCTGAACGTGTCGCCGGCGGCGCTGACGAAGGCAGTCAAGGAACTCGAGATCGCGCTTGGCGTGTCGCTCGTCGTGCGTACCGCGCGCGGCGTGCAACTCACTGCGTTCGGCCAGCAACTGCAGGTGCGCGCGCGGCTGATCGTCGCCGAAATGCAGCGCGCCCGCGACGACATCGAGCAGGCGCAGGGCGCGATGACGGGGTCCGTCGCGGCGGCGATCACGCCGGCGGCCGCGGTGACGATCCTGCCCGACGCGTTTCGTGCATTCCGGCGCCGCTTCCCGGTGGCGCGCGTCAACCTGATCGAAGGGTTTCCGGGCGTCGCGCTGCCGCGCCTGCACGACGGTTCGCTCGATTTCGCGATCGCCGTCGTCGTGCCCGAGCTGCTGGCGGCCGAGTTCGATCATGCGGAGCTTTACGCGAGCCGCTCGCTGATCGTCGCGCGCAAGGGGCATCCGCTCGCGTCGGCCACGTCGCTCGCCGATCTCGTCGAGGCCGACTGGCTGATGAACCCGTCGCCGGAAAGCTCGACGCAGGTACTGTTCAATTCGTTTGTCGCATACGGGCTGCCGGTGCCGGCGCGCGTCGTCGAATGCCCGAGCTTCGGGCTCGCACACAGCCTGATGACCGGTTGCGACCTGATCGCATCGATGCCCGAGCAATTGTTGCAGGGTGAGTGGGCGCGCGACCAGCTCGCGGTGCTGCCGATCCGCGAGCGCCTGCCGGGCGTTTCGGTGCAGGTCGTCACGCGCCGCGACAGCCCGCTGACGCCGGCTGCTGCGATGCTGCTCGACTGCCTGCGCGATTCCGCGCGGCGCAAGGGGTTGCGGTGAACCGGCACGCCACGATCGTCATGTAGTCATCCTGACGATAGCCGGCCCGACAGGCGGCCGGCTGCACGTCGTTCCGGCGCATGCCGCGCGAGCCGGTATGATATCGGCCGGCCCGCCGCTCCGGCCGGCCTCCAACCACATCGCCATCCGGCATCCAGCAATCAGAGGCATCACATGACCAGTGCAACCCAATTCGACAACGTATCGGTCGTCAAGCGCGCGAACGTCTATTTCGACGGCAAGTGCGTGTCGCATACCGTGCTCTTCCCGGACGGCACGCGCAAGACGCTCGGCGTGATCCTGCCGTGCGCGCTCAACTTCGGCACGGACGCTCCTGAATTGATGGAAGTGCAGGCCGGCAAGTGCCGCGTGAAGCTCGACGGCAGCAGCGAATGGCAGACCTACGGCGCAGGTGAATCGTTCTCGGTGCCGGGCAAGAGCCGCTTCGACATCGAAGTGCTCGAGACGCTCGATTACGTCTGCAGCTACCTGTAAGCGCAGGCGGCAGCAAAAGAAAAAGCCCCGCCGAAGCGGGGCTTGTCGCAAGCGGATGGCGCAAGGCCATCCGGAGCGCCTGTTCGATTTACAGGCAGGCGTTGATGTCGCCGGCCGACGATGCATCGCCGCCGCGGAAACCGACCCAGGTTTTCGCATTTGCGGCATTGGCCGGGCGCACCACGGCGGCAGCGCCGTTCGGCGGCTGCTGGCCCGGCGCATAGACGGCCATTGCGAGGCCGTTCGCCAGTTCGTACTGCGACGTCACTTGTTGTTGCGACTTGTCGGCCCACGTCTTGGCGATGCACTGCGCCACCTGGTCGGCGGGCTTTTGGCTTTGTCCCACGTTCTGCAGGGCAGAATCGGCAGCATGAGCAGAAAATGCCACGGTCAATGCGATGAGCGGTAAGTATTTTGCGTTCACGTTATCTCCCTCGAGTCGTGATTGATTGAGTGGGATGCGCAGCAGTACTGCGTGCTAATGAGATCGCATCGGGAAAGCACGGTTCCGGTGATTCCGAAACAAGTTGTTAACGCGCTTGCCAAATGGCGGCTCCGGTGCTGTGCGGCGTTGCTGCGATGCGGCATGCGTCGTGTGAGACTCGACGTCATGCGTTGCTCGGTCGGCGCGCTGTCCGGTCGTGTGGCGTCGTGACGGCCACGGCAATCGGCATGTGCGTGCATGCCGTGCCGCGACTCTTTATCTGATGGCGAAGTGGAATGGCTGATTGATGGCCCCGTCGCATGGTCACCATGATGACAAACTTTCGTCAGTCGAATTGTTAACCAACTTTAAACGTGGAATACGGGGGAATGCGATGCAGCGCGCGAAGGGCGCGCTGCATCGTGCAGCGACGTGAAGCGGGATGAGGAGGCGGTGCGCGGCCGGGATGCCGCGCACGCGGGTGGCGTCAGCCGGCCTTGCGGGTGCCGGCGTCGCGCAGGTTGACCGGGACGATCGGGCGGAAGCGTTCGCGCTTCTGTTCGTCGTCGAAGTGCTGGAGCGCGGGCTTGATCAGGTCGCTGCGCGACACGATGCCGGTGATGCGCAGCGATTGCGCGTCGTCGACGACCGGCAGGCGTTCGAGGCCCAGCATCGCGAGGCGCGATGCGACGACGCGGCACGTTTCGTGCGCGAGCGCGACGGACGGCGCGCGGTGCGCGAATGCGCCGGAGATCGGCGTATCGGCGCCGGCCTGTGCGCGCTGCGCGTCGAGCGTCGCGCGATCGACCAGACCGAGCAGGCGGCCGTTCTGCACGACCGGGTACGCGCGATGCGCCTGCTTCGCGCCGAAGTACTGCGACTCGACGGTATCGAGCGTCGCCGCGCCGTCGATTGCGACGAGCCGGTCGGCCGACGTCATCACCTCGCCGATGTCATGTCGCTCGAGCGGATCGACGCCGTATTCGCGATAGATGTGATAGCCGCGACGCGCGATCTTCTCCGTCATGATCGAGCGCTTCATCACGATGGTCGAGAAACCGTGCGCGACGAGCGTCGCCGCGAGCAGCGGCAGCAGCGCGTTCGCGTCGTGCGTGAGGCCGAACGCGAACACGATCGCGGTCAGCGGGGCGCCGAGCGTCGCGCCGAGCGTCGCGGCCATGCACACGAGCGGCCACAGCGCCGGATCGCCGCCCGGCAGCATCGGCGACAGCACCGTGCCGAGGCCGGCGCCGAGCATCAGCAGCGGGGCGAGCACGCCGCCCGACGTGCCCGAGCCGAGCGCGATCACCCACATCACGGCCTTCACGATCAGCAGCGCGAGCGCGATCTTCAGCGCGATGTGCTGATGAAGCAGGTCGCCGATCACGTCGTAGCCGACGCCGAGCGCGCGCGGTTCGAGCCAGCCGCCGATGCCGATCACGATTGCGCCGAGCGCGGGCCACCACATCCAGTGCACGGGCAGCTTCGCGAAGGTGTCCTCGACGCGGTAGAGCGCCGCCGACAGGCCGCATGCGAGCATGCCCGACAGCAGGCCCGCGACGATGCACGACAGCAGCGCGACAGGAGTCGGCGCGGCCGTCGACAGCGGAAACAGCGGATCGACGCCGAAGAACACCGCGCGTGCGAATCCGGCCACCGCGCACGCAAGCGCGACCGGCAGGAAACTGCGCGGACGCCATTCGAACAGCAGCAGTTCGACCGCGAGCAGCACGGCGGCGACCGGCGTGCCGAACACGGCCGTCATGCCGGCGGCCGCACCGGCGACGAGCAGCGTCTTGCGCTCGGCGGCGGTCACGTGCACGCATTGCGCGATCAGCGAGCCGAGTGCGCCGCCCGTCATGATGATCGGGCCTTCGGCGCCGAACGGGCCGCCGCTGCCGATCACGACGCCGGACGACAGCGGCTTGAGGATCGCGACCTTCGGCGACATGCGGCTCTTGCCGAACAGGATCGCCTCGATCGCTTCGGGAATGCCGTGGCCACGGATCTTCTCCGAACCGAAGCGCGCCATCATCCCGACGATCAGCCCGCCGATCACCGGGATCACGATTACCCATGCGCCGAGCGTATTGTTCGCCGGGGAGCGATCGGCGAACGAGAGCTGCTGGAAGAAGAACAGGTTCGTGAACAGGTGGATCAGGCTCAACAGCACGAACGCGGCAAGCATGCTGAGCAGGCCGATCCCGGCGGCGAGCAACGCGATCCTGGGCAGGCGATCGTTGGTCGAGAAATCGCGTTTGTGTGGTGCGTTCATCGGAGTGGCAAGGGCAGGGGTCAGTAATCGATCTGGGGAACCTGGAACGCGTCCTTGAGCGACTTCAGCTCGGCGCGATGCATGGCCGCGAGGCGGGCGAGCAACGTCTCGCCGGCGGGTTCGAGGTGGACTTCGACCTGCCGGCGATCGGCTTCACTCGTCTTGCGCTTCACGAGCCCGAGCGCTTCACAGCGCGTCACCAGCGCGACGACGCCGTGATGCTGCGCCTGCAGGCGTTCCGCGAGCTCGCCGATGGTTGCCCATTCGCGATGCGGATAGCCCTTGATGTGCAGCAGCAGCAGGTATTGCAGCGGCGTCACGCCTTCGCTTTGCGCGGCGCGTTCGGAGAAACGCTCGAAGCGGCGCATCTGGTAGCGGAACTCGGACAGTTGCTGGAAATCGCTTTTCGCCAGCGCGCGTCGGGTATCGTTCATCGAGGTCGGTCGTACAGTCAGTTTGGGTGGCGTCAAATATATCACAACATGATATAAATGGCCGAGCTTCGGCGAAATGGATGTAATTCACGATGCGTCAGCCGTTATGTGACATGACGTGCGCTTTACGTGCGTTACGCGGCCTCGAGCATTTGGGTCTGCCGATAAAGGCCCGTCACGAGATCCGTCTGCGTAATGATCCCGACGAGCCGGCGCGACGCATCGACGACCGGAATGTGGTGGTGGCCCGAATGCGTGAACAGCGGCACGAGCGCGGTGATCGGCATCGTTTCCGGCACGCACGCGACGTTGCGCGTCATCACGGTGGCGACGCTCGCAGGCTGGCCGCCGAGCGATTGCGGCAGCCGCGCGGACAGGCGTTGCCACAGCGGGGTCGGGCGGCGCAGCTGGCGCGTGAGGTCGGCGCGCGTGACGATGCCGGTCAGGCGGCCGTCGCCATCGACCACCGGCAGCGCCTTCACGCGGTGGCGGTCGAGCAGCGTCAGCGCGGCCGTCACCGACGTCGACGGTGCGGCCTCGATCGCATTCTTCGTCATCAGGTCGGCGCACGTGAGCTGGCCGAACGTGCGCGCATAGGCCTGCATTTCGGTTTCGCGCAGCAGCGTTTCGAGATCGTCCGGATCGACGTCGAGCCATTCGCCGCGGCGCTTCAGCACCGCGTCGAGATCGCTGCGCGTGAAGCCGCCGCGCGCGGGTGCGGCGCCGCCCGCCTGCGGTTTCGCTTCGGGACGCACGCCGCCGTGCGGGTAGCGGTGCCCGGTCAGCGCGTGATACGCGAGCGCGGCCGACAGCAGGATCGCCGATTGCAGCGCGATCGGCTCCAGCACGAAACTGAAGCCGAGCGAGTGGATCGCCGGGCCGCCGACCACGGCCGTGAGTGCGACGGCGCCCGAGGGCGGGTGCACGCAGCGCAGCGCGAACATGCCGCCGACCGCGCACGCGATCGCGACCGCGGCGGCCGTGATCGGATCGGCGATCCATTGCGCGCAGGCAACGCCGACCGTCGCCGCGACGAGATTGCCGCCGATGATCGACCACGGCTGCGCGAGCGGGCTTGCCGGCACCGCGAACAGCAGCACGGCCGATGCCCCCATCGGCGCGACGAGCAGCGGCACGAGGCCGGGCACGCCGGGCAGCAGCCGCATCGTGACGCCGACCGTCGCGATCCCGACGAGCGCACCCGTGCACGAACGCAGGCGCTCGCGCCAGCCAAGCGACATCGGATGGGGAAGGAAGCTGTGCAGCCATTGCCGCAACGTGCGGCGCGACGGAGAGGAGCCTGACGACATGGGCGGATAAGCGGTAAAAATGACAGCGCGGGGCGTGCGCGGCGACAAGGGCGATATTATATCGCGTTGTGATACAAATTGTCGCGCTGCATCAAGCCGTTGCATGCGCACGACGCGCCAGCCTTGCGAAAACCTTTCATGTGATGAAAGCTTCGGGGCCGGGCAATCGCGCAAATTTGTCTGCAGCGGCGTACAATTCGGGCCACTGAATCCCCCGTCATGCCAGAACCACGTACGCGATGCCCGCTCTCCCGCCTTTTCTCCGGCTCGGCGATCGAATCGACGTGGTTCGCGGCCGCGTTCCGTTTCCCACCTGACGCGAGCGCCGCCGACGCCTCCCCACTGACTCTCCCCAAGCCAATCCAATGGACATGCTCGAAAACATGCGCCTGTTCGTGCGCGTTGTCGAAGCCGGCAGTTTTACTGCGGTCGCGAAGGAAATCGACGCGACCACCGCGCAGGTGTCGCGCGCGGTCTCGAACCTCGAAGCGCACGTACAGACGCGCCTGCTGCATCGCACGACGCGCCACCTCGGCCTGACCGAAAGCGGCGAACGCTATTTCGAGCGCGCGAAATCGATCCTCGCGGAAATCGACTACGCGAACGCGGAAGCGCGCAACGCGCTGCTGCGACCGAGCGGCAAGATGCGCATCCATGCGATGACGGGGCTCGGGCAGAGTCATGTCGTGTCGTCGATCGTCCGCTACCAGGAGGACAACCCCGACGTGTCGGTCGAACTGACGCTCGCGCAGCGGATGCCGAATCTCGTCGAGGAAGGCTACGACGTGTCGATCGTGACGGCGTCGCAGTTGCCCGATTCGGGCTATGTCGCACAGACCTGCGGCACGAGCTGCAGCGTGCTCGTCGCGTCGCGTGAATACCTGGCGCGGCACGGCACGCCGCAGACGCCCGACGAATTGCCGAACCACGTGTGCCTGCGTCTCGACACGCCCGCATCGCCGGCCAGTGAATGGCGGCTCGAGCGCAACGACGGCGAGGAAGCCGTCTACGAGTTGCAGCCGGCGCCGTTCCAGGTCAACGTGCCGGATGCGCTGTGCGTCGCGGTGCGCGCCGGACGCGGGATCGCGTGCGTCGCGCTGTATACGGTGCTCGACGATATCCGCGAAGGGCGGCTGATCCGCGTGCTGCCTGAGTACCGGCTGCAGACGGTGAGCGTGTATGCCGTCTATGCGACGCGTCGTTATCTCGACGCGAAGATCCGCACGTTCCTCGACCACCTGCGCACGACACTCACGCCCGCGCTGGAGAACGACCTGCGCGAACTCGACCGGCTGACGACCGAGCAGACGCCGGGCGGCCGCAAGCGCGCGTGACGGCGCGCATGCGTGCCGCCGCGATGTTCACGCGGCCGGCGTGATGCGGATCCGCTCGAAGCGTCCCGCGAGCCACGCGTACGCGGCGATGCCGATCAGCCCGTGCGCGGCGACGAACCACAACGCGCCGGCGAACGAGCCCGTGCTGGCGACGAAGTAGCCGATCACGAGCGGCGTGACGATGCCGGCGATGTTGCCGAGGCCGTTGAACACGCCGCCGCTCAGCCCGACCATTCCTTCCGGCGCCGTATCGGCGAGCACGGCCCAGCCGACCGCCGCAAGCCCCTTGCCGAAGAACGCGATCGTCATCAGCGCGATCACGACCGCGTTCGACGACGCGCCATTCGCGAGCACGAGCAGCGTCGCCATCGCCATTCCCGCGACGAACGGCGTTTTGCGTGCCTTCGACGGATGCATGCCGCGCCGGATCAACCAGTCCGACAGCACGCCGCCGAGCACGCCGCCCGTGAACCCGCAGATTGCCGGCAGCGCGGCAACCCAGCCGGCTTCCATGATCGTCATCCCGCGCCCCTTGATCAGGTAGATCGGAAACCACGTGATGAAGAAGTAGGTGAGCGCCGTGATGCAGTACTGGCCGATATAGATCGCCCACAGGTTCCGGTGGCGGAACAGTTGCGACACGTCATGCCACGACACGCGCGGCCGGTGGCGCACACGGTTCGCCTCGAGATCGACGAGCGCGCCGTGCGCGCGCAGGTAGTCGCGCTCCGCGTCGGTCACGCGCGGATGGCCGTGCGGCTCGCGATACCACGCGAACCACAGCGCGGCGAGCGCGATGCCGAGCATGCCCATCCACAGGAACACATGCTCCCAGCCGAGCGCATGCGTGAGCCAGGCCATCGCCGGCGTAAACAGCACGACGGCCATGTACTGCGCGGAATTGAACAGGGCCGACGCGGTGCCGCGTTCGGCGGTCGGGAACCAGCAGGCGACGATCCGCGAATTGGCCGGGAAGGCCGGCGATTCGACGAGGCCGAGCATGAAGCGCATGACGAACAGCGCGAGCGTCGCGGCCACACCCTGCACGGCGAGCCAGCCGACCGTACCCTGCAGCATCGTGAATGCCGACCACAGCAGCAGGCTCAGGCCGTACACACGTCGCGCGCCGAAGCGGTCGAGCAGCCAGCCTCCAGGGATCTGGCCGATCGCATAGGCCCACGCGAATGCTGAAAAGACGATGCCGAGCTGCACGGGCGTCAGGCCGAGATCGTGCGCGACGCCGGTGCCGGCGATCGACATCGTCGCGCGGTCCGCGTAGTTGATGACGGTGACCGCGAAGATCAGCGCGAGGACCGCGTAGCGGACGCGGCCGATCGTGCGCGAAGCGGCGGGCGATGCGGCGAGGGCGGCGCCGCTGGATCGATTGGGCATGCGTGTCTCCTGGCCTCCGTCGGGCGGAGGCGTCTGGTGTCGTAACGGGGGCCGCCGTGCGGCGTGTGGAGGTCAGCTCGTGACGCTGGTCGGCGGGCGTTGGCCCGCGAAGCACGCGGCAAGGTTGGCGAGCACGATCCGGCCCATCGCTTCGCGCGTTTCGTGCGTGGCGCTCGCGCGGTGCGGCTGCACGACGACGCGGTCGAGTTCGAGCAGCGCGGCCGGCACGTGCGGCTCGTTTGCGAACACGTCGAGGCCGGCGCCGGCGATCGTGCCGTCGGCGAGCGCGCGTATGAGTGCGGTTTCGTCGACCAGCTTGCCGCGTGCGACATTGATCAGGAATCCTTTGGGGCCAAGCGCGGCGAGCACGTCGGCCGTCACGAGCACGTTGCCGTGATCGGCCGATGCCGCGATCACGAGCACGTCGCTGTCGCGCGCGAGGGCAGCGAGGTCGGGTACGAAGCGGTAGGCGCTGTCGCGATGCTCGCGCGGGCCGAAGTAGCTGACGGGCATCCGGAACGCCTGCGCGCGTTGCGCGATCGCGCGGCCGACACGGCCGAGCCCGACGATGCCGAGCCGCTTGCCGGTGACCTGCGTGGCGAGCGGCTGGGCCGTCTTGCCCCAGCGGCCGGCGCGTACGATCCGCTCGCCGGCGCCGAGGTCGCGCAGCGTCATCAGGATCAGCCCCAGCGCCATGTCGGCGACGTCGTCGGTCAGCACATCGGGCGTCGTCGTCACGTGGATGCCGCGTGCGCGAGCGCGCTCGAGATCGACCGCATCGGTGCCGATGCCGCTGATCGCGACGATCTCGAGCGCGCTCAGCCGGTCCATCAGCGCGGCGGGCAGGCCGTTCGCGCCGCCGGTCACGACACCGCGAATGCGCGATGCCATGCGATCGAGCAGCACGTCCGGTTGCGCGTCCGCGTACAGCCGGTGCACCGCGTAACGGGCGGACAGTTCGGCGTCGATCGTGTCGGGGAGCGGCTGGGTCAGCAGGATGTCGATGGTCATGAAGGTCTCGGTCGTCGTGCGCGGCGCAGGCCGTGCATCAGGTGGAACCGAGTATAGAAATCGCATCGATATCGGTCTAACATCAAAAGACTATCGATTGATTCAAGAATTGGATGATTGAACTGCACCAGCTTCGCTGCTTCGTCGCGGTGGCCGAGGAACTGCATTTCGGCCGCGCGGCCAGACGGCTCTTCATGACCCAGCCACCGCTGAGCCGGCAGATCCAGCTGCTCGAGCACGCGCTCGGCATCGCGCTGCTCGAGCGCAGCAGCCGGCAGGTCAGCCTGACCGCGGCCGGCGAGCGTTTCCTGCGCGACGCGCGGCACATCCTCGAATTCTCCGCACGGGCCGAGCAGGCCGCGCAGCGCGTCGCGCAGGGCGGGGCCGGCCGCATCACGCTCGGCTTCACGGCCGTCAGCGCATACCGGATGATTCCGGAGCTGCTCGCGCACGCGGCGCATGCGCTGCCGGACGTCGACGTCGAATTGCGCGAGATGGTGTCGACCGTGCAGATCGACGCGCTCGCGTCGCGGATGCTCGACGCGGGTTTCGTACGCCAGCGCGCCGCGCGCCAGCCGCTCGAATACCGGCTCGTGCAGCGCGAGCCGATGCTCGTCGCGGTTGCACAAGGCGCGCCGCTTGCCGGCTACGAGCAGATCGGCCCCGACGAACTCGACCGGCAACCGTTCATCGCATATTCGCCGAACGAGGGGAAGTACTTCCACGACATGATTTCGGGGATGTTCGCGGGTGCCGGGCGGCTGCCGAACTACCTGCACTACGTCGGGCAGACGCATACGATTCTCGGCCTCGTGCGCGCGGGGCTCGGCGCGGCGCTGGTGCCGGCCTCGGCGCGCGAGCTTCACGTCGATGGCGTGGTGTTCCGGCCGCTGGCGGGCGTGAACGTGGCGGCCGAGCTGTATCTCGCGTGGCGAGCGGATAACGACAATCCGGCGCTGCCGGTGTTCAACGCGATGGTCGAGCGGTTTCTCGCGCAGGAACAGGGTGGCGCGGTGACGTAGCGCGTTCGCGCTGCCCTGCTCCTGCGGCTAGACTTCGGCGCCGATGCGCGCGGCGAGTCGGAGCGCGAGCGCGTAGCCTGTCAGCGTCGGGTTGACGACCGATGCGCTCGGATGGACTGCGGTGCTGGCGATGAACAGGTTCGGGTGATCGTGCGTCCGGCAGTCCCGATCGACGACCGAATCCTTCGGGTTCTGGCCCATGATCGTCGTACCCATGATGTGCGAGCTCGGCACCCATGCGTTGACGTCGCCGAGCATGTCGGTCGCGCCGAATGCCCGCCGGAATGCCGAATAGTCGGCGAGCAGGCGTGGCAGCGCCCGGCGCGCATAGTCGCGCATATCGTAGTCGGTACGGGGTGTCGGCAATCCCAGCGCGTCGCGATGCGTGGTCAGTGTCACGCGATTGGCCGGGTCGGGCAGCGGCTCGACATAGCTGGCGATCTTCAAGTAGCGCGCGGCATCGGTCCGGATGCGCGCGTCGAGTTCGGGGCCGACGATGCCCTGGTCGATGAGGCGTCGCGTAATGCGCTCGTTCGGCACGGTGTTGTCAAGGAAGTGCCGGATTGCGCCGTGCTCACGCCGGAATGCACCGTCGCGCCACGTGTTGATGCTGCCTTGCTGGGTCGGCCCGCGCCCCGGCCAGAGCGGCACGCTGGTCAGCATCGCGAGCGCGCGGCCGGTGTGTCCCATCATGTTGCGGCCGACCTGATCCGACGAGTTGGCGATGTCGGACATCAGCAGCAGTTTCGGGATCTCGACGCCGTGGGCGGCCAGGACGAATGCGCGAGCGGTCAGGCGTGTGCTGCGGCCGTCTGGCGTCATGTAGTGCACGGCGGCGATGCGCCCGTTCGCGCTGCGTTCGATCTTGTGAGCCACGGCGTTCGCGAGCAGGCGTGCGCCGAGTGCGACTGCACGGTGAACCGGCCGGTCGCCTGAGAACTGCGCACCGATCGGGCAGATCGGTGCGCAGTTGTTATTGCCCGCGCAGACGGGGCGCCCGTCGTATGGTCGGGTCGCGCGGGCGTTGGGCTCGTCGACGAAGCGGTGCCCGATCTCGGCGACACGCGTCGCGACTTCCCGCGTCAGGTACGCCCACGGTTGCTGCTTCATCGGATACGGTTTCGAGCGCGGCGGAAACGGGCCGCCGCCGCGGCCGCTCTGATCGTCGGTATCCGATCCGGACACGCCGATCTCTTCTTCCGCAAGCTGATACCACGGTTCCAGTTCATCGTAGTCCAGCGGCCAATCACGACCCTGCCCGTAGAGCGAGCGCAGCCTGAAGTCGTTCGGCAGCATGCGCCATGTCGCACCGCCCCAGTGCCAGGTCGTGCCGCCGACGAGACGCAGGTACGACGGTTTCTGCAGGATCGGGCCGACGCTGTCGATGTAGTGATCGGAATAGCGGCCGGTGGACGATTTCGGGGCCCAGGGCTGATCCGGATACGGGCCGTTGTAATCGGATTTGTCGCCGTAGTTGCGAAAGGCGCGCACGAGGTCCGCGCGCCGCAACTCGGGGCCTGCTTCGAGCACGATGACCGACTTGCGCTGGCGCGCGAGCGAGTGTGCGACGGCGCCACCGAGAATGCCCGCACCGATCACGATCACGTCGGCGTCGAATTCGCTGTTCATCGTATTGTTTCCTTCGCTTGGGCGTTAAGCGGGCGGGCGGGATCGTCGGGCCGTGCCGTCCAGTATTCGGGCCGCGCGCGGACATACGACGGAATCACGGTGACGTCGGCGGTCGCCTCGAACATCAGCGCTGTTTCATAGCCGACCATGCGTGCACCCGATCCGCGTCCGACGCTGCCGGTGTAGAACGCCTCGACGATCGCCAGTGCGGCGGCGTGCAGTTCAGGCGATTGCGACCGCATCTGCGCGACGACATTCTGGACATCGTTCGGCGGGGCAGCGGCCAGTGCCGTGTCGAGCACGCGCAAATGTTCGTCGAAGCGCGGGTCGTGCGCCTGCAGCGCACGGCAGACCGACGCGACGTAGTCGGCCGGCAGCGCGGCGCGTCCGGTCAGGAATGCGCCCGTGCGTGCGAGGCGCGGCAGGGCGTCGTCATGGGCTGCGATATCGGACAGTGCCGCGCGCGGCAGTGCTCCGTACAGCGCAGCGCCTGCGGACCATTGCAGCAAACGGCGCCGCCGGCCGTCGATATCGAACGGATCGTGTAACGACATCGGAAGCTCTCCTTTAGTGGGCTGGCGCGGTGCGAAGCGTTGTGACTTCGTCGCGCGTGATGCGCATCTGGCCGTTGCCGAATTGAAGCGACAGGTAGGTGACGAGCGCCACGACTTCGTCGTCGCGCAGTTCGGTCTGGAATGCGGGCATGAAATAGTGTGTGCGTCCGTTGTTGACGCTGGCGCCAAACAGGATCGTGCGTGTGAGGTTGGCCGCGGTCGAGGTGCCGACGACGCTGTTGTTCATGAGCGACGGAAAGAACCCGTCGGTGGTGCCGGTGCCGCGCATTCCGTGGCAACTGGCGCAATGATCGAGGTAGAGCGCGGCGCCGTCGGGCGGCGCATGCGCTGCGCCCGCCGTGCGCAGCGCGATGTAGTCGGCGGCGGGGTGGCCCTGGGCGGATCGCGGCGCGCGGTCGGGACCCGGCGCCGGGCGCACGGTGTGCAGGTACGTGGCCATGGCTGTCAGGTCCGCGTCGCTCATCCTGCTGAAGCTGTGCGTAACCGCATCCGCCATCGGGCCGGCTGCCTGCGCGCGGCCGGGCGTATTGCCGGTGCGCAGGTATTGCACGATGTCGCCGGTTGTCCAGATGCCGATCCCCGCCTGGCCGTCGCTCGTGATGTTGAACGCGCGCCAGCCGTCGACGACTGCACCGGCGAGGTAGCTGGCGCCGGATTCGTCCAAGGCGAGTTCCTGCATGCCGATGCCGCGTGGCGTGTGGCACGCGCCACAGTGGGCGGCGCCCTGGACCAGATACGCGCCGCGGTTCCATTGCTGATCGCGGCCGGGTTTGTCCGCGTACGCGCCCGCACGCAGGAACAGCGCGTTCCAGATCTTCAGCGGCCAGCGCATCGTGAGCGGCCACCCAAAATCCGGCGCGTGGTTCGGCTGGGCGACGGGCGGGACGCCGTGCATGAAATACGCGTACAGCGCGTCGATGTCGCGGTCGCTGAGCTTCGTGTAGGACGGATAGGGCATGGCTGGATACAGGTTGCGCCCGTCCGGCGTCACGCCTTCGCGCAATACCCTGCGGAAATCTGCCGGCGTGTAATGGCCGATGCCGGTTGCTGTGTCCGGGGTGATGTTCGTCGAATAGATGCGCCCCATCGGCAGCGTCATCGGCAGCCCGCCCGCGAACGGTTTGCCACCCGGCGCGGTGTGGCATGCGATGCAGTCGGCGGCCGTTGCGAGGTAGCGGCCGTCGGCGATGCGTGCCGAGTTGTCGGCTGGCGCGGCCGCCGCGAAGAGCGGCGCCTGAAAGACGAGCGCGGCGAGCGATGCGGCGATCCGGTTGCGGCGTGACAGGTTCATCGAAAGCATGTCCTCGGGCCGGCCTGCATAATGGCCCCGGTTTGGAATGGTCGGTCGACAGCGCGGTTGCGCACCCCGAAAAGGACGCGCCGAATCCCGTGGCGACCGGGTTTCGGGCGAAGCTTAGCACGTTTCTGTATCGATACACTAAATCGATACAGAAGCCGGTAATCAAAACCTTGGGGCAGACAGGAATACGACCTGGGAGGACGGCGCACGAATCGCCGTCCGAAATCGCCCGTCATCGGTTGCCGGATCCCAAGAGGCAGACGTCGGTTGTCTGATGATGCTGCAAATAAACGGGCAACATCGCTCGGCTCGGGGTCTGATGTTCATCATGTTTACGGGCAAACCCCCATATCAAATTTGTCGGTCATCGTACTACTGTATCGATACACTAAATCGATACAGTTGCGCCGTGAGGTGCATACGCAAAGGAGACGACTCGTGAATATCTATACTCGGCGGCGCTTTCTGCAAACCGCGTCCGTCGCGACGCTCGCCGCCGCGGGCGGATTCCCGGCGATCGTGCGCGCCCAGCCGGCCGTGACGCTGCGCTGCTCGTCGTCGATGCCCGCCGACCAGAACGCCGCACATTACGCGTGGTACGAACGGCTCGCGGCGAACCTGAAGGCGAGCATCGGCGACGCGATCCGGGTCGACTACTTCCCGAACAGCCAGCTCGGCAAGGAGAGCGACGTCGCGCAGCAGGTCAAGATCGGCGCGATCGACATGATGATCGCGGGCTCGTCGATCTGGGCGACGGTCGCACCGGAACTCGGGATGCTCGATCTCGGCTACCTGTTCGACAGTTACGCGCACGTCGCGAAGGTGCTCGACGGTCCAGTCGGTACGAGCCTGAACGCGCTGCTGCAGAAGCGCGCGGGATGTTCGGTGCTGACCTGGGGTTCGCATTTCGGTGGACGCTGCGTGTTCACGAAGAAACCGGTGCTCGCGCTGTCGGGGCTGAAGGGGACGAAGTTGCGCGTGCTGCCGACGCCGGCATTCATGGATACCTTCAAGGCGATGGGCGCCGTGCCGACGCCGATTCCTTTCGGCGAACTGTACATGGCCGTGCAGACGGGCGTCGTCGACGGCCTTGAGCACGATCCGGCCACCGTGCTTGCCAGCAAGTTCGACGAGGTCGTGAAATCGTGCTGGCAGTCGCATCACGTGTTCGCGGCGATGACGGTCGTGATGGGGCGGCGCGCGCTCGACCGGATTCCGGCGAACCTGCGTCCCGCATTCGACCGCGCGGTGGCCGACGCGACTGCGCAGCAGCGCGCGATCGCCGCGCAGAAGGCCGATCAGGCCGAGCAGGCGCTGAAGCAGCACGGGATGACGTTCCATCCGATGGCCGCGAGCGAGCGCGCAGCGATCCGGCAGACGATGCACGATCAGCTCTACGCGGCGTTCGCGACGCAATATCCGGCGACCGCGTCGCTGTTTCCGGCGATCACCGCCGCGCGGAGCTGAGCGATGGATGCCTGGTCCGTTTCGAGTGCTGCGCCCGGCGCAGGCCGCTCCGCGCATCGCATGTCGCGCGTGCTGGAAGGGGCGATACGTGGGATCGAATACTTTTCGGCGGCGGTGCTTGCCGTCGACGTGGTCGTCGTGTTCGCTTCGGTTGTCTTCCGGTACTTCCTGCACGATCCGGTCGACTGGGCCGAGGAGGTCGCGAGCGCGCTGATGATCGTGCTGGTGTTCTTCGGCGCGGCGACGGTGCTCGGGCGCAGCCAGCACGTCGGCATCGACCTGTTCCGCGGCTGGCTGCCGGCACGATGGCAGGGCACGCTCGTGCAGATCGGTCACTGGATCGTCGCGGCCGTATCGCTGAACCTGTTCGCGTCGTCGTGCCAATTGCTCGCCGATTCGTACGACCAGTTGACGCCGGGCGGCCTGCCAGGCTGGATCAACGTATACCCGATGATGTTCGGCACGCTGTTCATGGCCGTATTCGCGCTCGTGAACGCGCTGAATGCGCCGCGCCGCCGCGTGATCGGCACGCTCGCGTGCTGCGCGGCGCTCGCGGCCGTCGTGTACGGATGGAACGCGCTGCTGCCCGCGCACGCGATCGCGCCGGGCGCGCTGCTGGCCGCGGGCTTCGTCGTCGGCCTCGTGCTGGGCGTGCCGATCGGCTTCGTGCTGGCGTTCTCGGCGCTGCTGTACTTCCTGGCCGATCCGACGTTGCCGCTGCTCGTCTATTCGCAGCAGATCATGGCCGGCGCCGATCATTTCGTGCTGCTCGCTGTGCCGTTCTTCGTGCTGGCCGGGCTGCTGATGGAATCGAACGGGATGTCCGTGCGGCTAGTCGAACTGCTGCTGCGGATTTTCGGGCGCGTGCGCGGCGGCCTCGGGCTGATCGTGATCGTCGCGACGGTCTGCTTTTCCGGCGTATCGGGATCGAAGCTGGCGGATATCGCGGCGGTTGGCGGCGTCGTGATGCCGGCCGTGCGCCGCGCGCGTCAGGATCCCGACGAAACGGCGGCGCTGCTCGCATGCAGCGCTGTGATGGCCGAGACGATCCCGCCGTGCGTGAACATGATCATCATGGGCTTCGTCGCGAATATCTCGATCGCGGGGCTGTTCGTCGCGGGCATCGTGCCGGCCGCGGTGCTGGCCGCGTCGCTCGCGGCGGTCGCCGTGATCACCGGGCGCAAGATCGACGTGACGGCAGTGTTCACGGAGCGCCGCGCGTGGTTGCCGCTCGCCGGCGGCGCGCTCGTCGCGCTGGTGATGGTCGCGATGATCGGCAAGGGCGTGACGTCGGGCATAGCGACGTCGACGGAAGTGTCCGCGTTCGCGGTGGTCTATGCGCTCGTCGCGGGCTGGGTCGCGTTTCGCGAGTTGACCTGGCGTGCCGTCGGCCGCGTGTTCGTGCGTGCCGCGTCGATGGCGAGCGGTATCCTGTTCATCGTCGCCGCGGCGTCGAGCGTGTCGTTCGCGCTGTCGATCGAGCAGATTCCGGCGCTCGTCTCGGGCACAATGACGGCGTTCGCCCATCAGTACGGCGCGACGATGTTCCTGCTGCTGTCCGCGCTGGTCATGGTCGTGTTCGGCGCGGTGCTCGAAGGCGCACCCGCGCTGATCATCTTCGGGCCGCTGCTCGCGCCGATCGCGCTGCGGCTCGGTATCCACCCGCTGCATTTCGGCACGGTCGTGGTGGTCGCGATGGGGCTCGGGCTGTTCGCGCCGCCGGTCGGCCTCGGGCTGTTCACGACGTGCGCGATCACCGGCACCGAGGTGCGGCGCGTCGCGCGGCCGATGGTGAAATATCTGCTGGTGCTGGTTGTCGCGCTCGTCGCGCTGATTCTCGCACCGGCGTTTTCGTTGTGGCTGCCGGCCCGTTTCGGCCTGTAGCCGCCATTTACAGCAAGACGACATGAGTACGATTCAGGATGTGGCCCGTCACGCGGCCGTCTCGGTCAGCACGGTTTCAAACGTGCTCAACGGCCGCACGGGCCAGATGAAGCCGGAAACGCTCGATCGCGTGAAGGCCGCGATGGATGCGCTGCAATATCGGCCGAGCACGCTCGCGCGCCAGCTCAAGACGGGGCAGACGCCGCTCGTCGGGTTGCTGGTGCCCTCGATGGCGAATCCGATGTACGGCTACATCGCGCGCGAGGTCGAGACCTGCGCGCAGGAGCAGTACGGCCATCGCGTGCTGATCGGCAACACGTATCGCGATGCGCGGAAGGAGGCGTCGTTCTTCGACGACCTGTTCGCGCACGGGGTGCGGCGCGTGATCGTGATCTCGTCGCTCGCCGACGAAAGCCACCTGGAGCGCGCGGCAGAACGCGGGATGACGGTCGTGAGCTACGACCGGCGCGCGACGCCTGGCGAGCCGTCGAAGGTCGATCACGTGACGGCCGACAACGAGGCCGCCGCGCGGCTCGCCACGCGCTGCCTCGTCGAAGCAGGCCACACGCGGCTCGCATTCGCGACGGTTGCCGGCATTACCGTGAGCCGCAGCGACAAGATTCGCGGTTTTCTCGCCGCCGCACGCGACGCGGGCCTCGACGGGCACGCGCAGGTGCTCGACGGCGGCCCCGCAAACGAATACGGCGACGCGGTGATCGTCGACGTCGGGCGCGCGCTCGGGGCCGCGCTCGCGGCCGATCCGGCGCGGCCGACCGGCATTGTCGCGGTCAACGACCTGTTCGCATTGGGCCTGATGGCCGGGCTGCGCGACGGCGGGCTGCGGGTGCCGGACGATGTGTCGGTCATCGGGATGGACGGCCATTTCCTGTCGGCGATCTCGTATCCGGCGCTGACCACGGTGCAACTGCCCGTGACCGAAATGGCCGAGGAGATGGTGCGGCGTGTGATGCGGCCGGACGGTGATGGGCCGTCCGCGCCGGAACAATGTGTGTTTACCGGCGTGACGCTCGTGGAGCGCGCGTCGGTCGCGCCGCCGCCGCGTGCGGCCGACGGGCGCGGAGGGGTGGCATGACACGCGTTTTCGTTACGCATCCGTCCGGGATGCTCGACCACTACTTCGGGGCGACGGCGCTGCGTGCGCTGCAGGCGATCGCCGACGTCACCTGCAACCCGCTCGATCGAGAACTTGGCACGGACGAACTGGTCACTGCCGCGCAGGGTTGCGACGCGATAATCGCGTACCGGCAGACGCCCGCGCCGCGCGCGCTGTTCGCCGGGTTGCCTGCGCTCGCCGCGTTCCTGCGTTGCGCGGTCGACATACGTACCGTCGACGTCGATGCGGCGAGCACGTGCGGCGTGCTCGTCACGCAGGCCAGCCCCGGCTTCGCGCCGGCAGTGGCCGAGTGGGTGATCGGCGCAATGATCGAACTCGGGCGCGGCATCGGCCGCTATGCGGACGACTATCGCCGTGGCGAACCGCCGGCGCCGCGGATGGGGCGCGAGTTGCGCGGCAGCACGCTCGGCGTGATCGGCTACGGACAGATTGCGCGTCATCTCGCGCCGGTCGCGACGGCGCTCGGGATGCGGGTGGTCGTCAGCGATCCGTACGTGCGCGTCGATGCACCGTCGCTCGAACAGGTCGAATGTGCGGCGCTGCTGCGCGACGCGGATTTCGTCGTGTGTCTCGCGCCGGCAACGCCGGCCACTGCGAATCTGATCGACGCGGCGGCATTCGCGGCGATGAAGCCCGGGGCCTGTTTCATCAATGCGTCGCGCGGCGAACTCGTCGACGAACAGGCGTTGGCCGATGCGCTCGACAGCGGCCGGCTGGCCGGTTGCGCGCTTGACGTCGGCCGTGCCGCGGATCAGATGCCGACACCCGCGCTCGCCGCGCATCCTCGGGTGATCGCGACCCCGCATATCGGCGGGCTCACGCTGCCGGCGGTCGAGCATCAGGCGCGGGAGACGGTTGACCAGCTCGCCGCGTTGCTGGCCGGAACGGTGCCTGCGGGCGCCGTCAACGCGGCGCACGCGACGCGGCTCGCGCGCTGGCGCCCGGCGATGGCGGTCGCCGCGCCGGGCACGCGATGACGCGCGACGCGGCCGGCATGCCGCTGAACGCGTGCGATTGCCACATCCATATTTACGACGACGCGTACCCGCTCGCACCGACGGCGACGTTCCGTCCTCCGCGGGCGCCGGTGGCTGCGTATCGCCGCGTGCAGCAGGCGCTCGGCCTCACACGCGTGGTGGTGGTGCAGCCGACCGGTTACGGTTTCGACAACCGCTGCACGCTCGACGCGCTGGCGGCGTTCGGTCCGTGTGCACGGGGCGTTGCGACGTTGCCGGCCGACGTGCCTGACGTGGAACTGGAGCGGCTGCATGTCGCGGGTGTGCGAGGCGTGCGGTTCATGATGCTGGCGGGTGGCGTGGCGAGATGGGACGAACTGGAAAGGATGGCGGCGCGAATCGCGCCGCTCGGTTGGCACATCGACTTGCAGCTCGACGGCCGGACATTGCCCGATGTCGAGCCGCTGCTGGCCATGCTGCCGTCACGCGTCATGATCGACCATACGGGGAAGTTTCTCGTTCCTGTCACACTCGATGCGCCGTCGTTCGTCGCGCTGCGGCGGCTGCTCGATCGTGGCCACGCGTGGGTGAAGCTGTCGGCGCCTTACGAGACGTCGCGGGTCGGCGCGCCCGGCTACGACGATGTCGCGCGCCTCGCATCGGTGTTGGCGCGCGAACATGCAGCGCGATGCGTGTGGGGTACGAACTGGCCGCACCCGAACGCATCGCCGTTGCCCGACGATGTCCGTCTGCTCGGCTGGCTGCACGATTGCACGGCAGACGACGCGCTCAGCCGCGCGATTCTGGTCGACAATCCGGCTGTACTCTACGGGTTCGGTACGCATCAACCTGCGTGATTTGCCCGTGTAACAAGCTTTCAATCCGGAAGCTTGGGGCAATCCTGATCGAGAGCGACGGGCTGGCGTCGTGCGAGTCCTTTCCGTCATGAAAGCAACCTCGCTCCTCGTGTTTCAACGGCGGAACACGGCGGTTCGCTGCACTGCGACAATCGCTTGACGCTGCATGCCGGTCGGCGCACGATACGTCCGTGCATTTGGAGCGGGACGCGCCGGCCGCGCGGTTCCTGCACCCGCGACACGCAAAAGAACAACGATGAGCCTTTACGCCCTCGTACCGGAATACCGGCGCCGCATCCGTCCGCCCGCCGGCACAACGCTTCATCCGACGCCCGCCGCGTCACGTATCCGTCATCCCGTTTCGTACCGCGCGTCGGTACACTTTCCCGTTCGCGCGACGGCCGCGACGATGAACGGCGCCGGTCCGGCCCGCCGCATCGCTCCACCGCACGCTGCCCCCACTCACCGCATCCCGAACGGCGCCTACACCGGCGTCTCGTGACGTCCGCACGCGCCCGTCCTTGTATTGTGCCGCCGGCTTTCCTGATTGCCGGGCGGCACCGGAGTCCGAAGCATTTCGATTGCGCTTGAAAAAGCAAACGTACGCAGTTCGGTTCGAGGTTCAAGGAGAAAAACTCATGTCGCAGCTTTCAAATGAAGAAGCAAACGGCAGTTCGGGGAGTGGCAAGGTCAAGCTGATCAAGTGGGCGATCATCGTCGCCGGCGTCGCGATCGCGGCACCGGCCGCGCTGTTCATCCTGAAGGGGGTGATCGCGCTGGTCGCGGCCGGCGTGATCGGTCTCGGCGCGATTTATCTGGCGCCGGTCCTCGCGATGAAGCTCGCGAACCAGAAGGTGAAGATGATCGTCGCGGAGGCGCAGTCGAATCCGATCGAGACGCTGATCAACCAGCTCGCGGAAAAGCGCCAGGACGCGCAGAAGTTCGCGGACAGCATCACCGCGTTCCGTACCGAGGTGAAGAACTTCGAGAACAAGACGGAGCTGTTCGAGAAGCAGTACCCGGACGACGCGCCACGCTTCCGGGCGCAGCTCGACACGATGAAGCAGCTGCTTGCGTTTCGCGAGGGCCGCTACAAGCAGGTGCAGGTCGAACTGAAGAATTTCGCGTCGGCGATCGACCGCGCGAAGGCAATGTGGGACATGTCGCAGGCGGCGCAGCAGATGAACAAGCTCGCGGGCCGGCAGGCGTCCGATACGTTCGAGCAGATCAAGACCGACGTGGCCGTCGATTCGGTGATGCGCTCGGTCAACAAGGCGTTCTCCGAGATGGAGACGTCGCTGCTGGATAACCCCGAGGTCAAGCAGGCGCAGCAGCAGGCGGTGTTGAACGGCGGCCGCGCGCCCGGGCTCGATGCGGCAAACCCCGCGCAGTTGCCGTCGAAACAACAATAACTTCCTGCAGGCCCTCAACCATGAAAAAACTTCTTGGCGCAATCGCGTTTCTGGTCGTGCTCGTCGGCGTATGGATCGTGCATCAGGGCGGCCTGTCGACGCTGATTCCCGCGCATGACGCGGCGCCGTCGTCGACCTCCGCACAAAATGTCGACACCGGCCAGCCCGCGCAGACGCCGCCGTCGGCCAATGTCCTGCCGGCCGGCTTCACGCCGCAGGCCAGTTCGCTGAAATCGATTGCGGAAAACGGCATCGTGCGGATCTCGGTGCAGAACCCGAGCGAACCGTTCTTCGGCGAGGACAAGGGCGCACCGCACGGCTTCAACGTCGAATTCGCGCGGTTGCTGTTCGCGGATCCGTCGTTCTCGCACGGTGGCAAGCCGGTCGTCGTCGATACGCGTCACGAGGTCGACACTTACCCGGGCGTGCCGAAGCAACTGCTCGATACGGATGCGAAGGGGAACCACGTGGTCGACGTCGCGATGGACGGGCTGACGTTCCCGGACAACTCGCCGGCCGGCGTCGTCTATTCGGTGCCGTACGTCGACGATTTCGGCTATTCGCTGATCGTGCGGCAGGGCTCGGCGATCCGCTCGACCGACGATCTCGCCGGCAAGACGGTCGGGATCCTGAAGGGCGACCCCGACGTGCGCGCGTTCGTCACGCGCCAGTATCCGAGCGTGCACTTCGTCGAGGTCGACGATTCCGATCCGGCGTTCATCGCGAAGAGCATCGACGGCCGCACGGTCGACGCGTTCATCTACGACTATCCGTTCGCGGTCAGCTCGATCAGGAACACCGACCTGAAATTCGCGGTGACCAAGCTCGACGGCTCGAACATCGCTTACAAGATCGGCGTGCGCGCGGATGACCAGGACCTGCTGATCTACCTGAACGCCGCGATCGCGAAGCTCAGGCAGTCGCCACAGTATCTCGACCTGCTGCGCAAGTACTTCGTCAGCGACCAGGCGGTGACGACCGCGGCCGCATCGGGCGAACACACGTACGTGGTGAAGGCGGGCGACACGCTGAACCTGATCGCGGCGAGCAAGCTCGGCAGCGGCCAGCGTTATCGCGAGATCCAGCGCCGCAACAACCTCGCGAACCCGAACCTGATCCTGGCAGGCCAGCATCTCGTGATTCCGGTCCGGTAACGGTGGCGTGGTGTGAATGAAGGAAGGTACAGGGACGTGAAAGACGGCGCGCGGCCCGGCGGAGAGAAACCGCCGGGCCGCGTGCTTTTGGACGTCAGTGGGTGATCGACAGGAACAGGTACGCGGCGAACAGCGACAGGTGCACGACGCCGTGCAGCACCGTCGTGCGGCCCTGGCTGAGCGTCAGCGTGCTGACCAGCAAGGTGAGCGCCAGCAGCACGGTTTCCATTGGCCCGATGCCGAGCGTGAGCGGCTGGCCGACCCAGATGAACACGGCCGCGACGGTCGGGATCGTGAGCCCGATGCTCGCGAGCGCGGAACCGAGCGCGAGGTTCATGCTGGTCTGCAGGCGGTTCGCACGCGCGGCGGTGACGGCCGCGAGCCCTTCCGGCAGCAGCACGAGCGCGGCGATCACGATACCGACCGCGGCCTCGGGTGCGCCAAGCTTCAGCACGGCATGCTCGACGGCCGGCGACAGCAGCTTCGCGAGCAGCACGACCGCGACGAGGCTCACGAACAGCAGGACCATGCTGATGATGGCGGTACGCGTGCTCGGCGCCGCTGCGTGCACCGACTCGTTTGCGCTGTCGTGCGCGGCGAGGAAGTAGTCGCGGTGGCGCACGGTCTGCACGAACACGAACGCGCCGTACAGCACGAGCGACGATACGCCGGCAAACGCGAGCTGCGATTTCGAAAAGAACGGGCCAGGCGCGGCGCTCAGATAGTTCGGCATCACGAGCGACAGAACCGACAGCGACGCGAGTACCGCGAGCGCCTTGCTTGCGCCGCGCCCCTGGAAGTCCTGTTCGCCGTGCTTCCACGCACCGACCAGCAGGCAGATGCCGACGATGCCGTTGCAGATGATCATCACGGCGGCGAACACGGTGTCGCGTGCGAGGCCCGATTTCTCGGGGCCCGCGCCGAGCATCACCGACACGATCAGCGCGACTTCGATGACGGTGACGGCGACCGCGAGCACGAGCGTGCCGAACGGCTCGCCGACGCGGTGCGCGACGACTTCCGCATGGTGGACGGCGGCGAACACGGCGCCGGCGAGCGCGGCGGCGAACACCGCGATGACGAGGCCTTCGGCCGGCACGACGCGCGACAGCGCGAGTACCAGCCATGCGGCAAGCGGGGCCCAGAGGGTCCAGCGCGGGAGCTGGTTGGAAGAGAGCGGCATGGAGGGTTTCCTGATGCGAGTGGCGGCGCGCGACGCACCGTCACGGGTTGACGAAGCCCGGCCGTACTATCCGCCGAACGAGGATGATGAAACCGAAGGGTGGCAGTGTGCAACGGTGCTGCCTCAAGTTCGCCGCGATGAGGCGGCGAGGGGCGCGGGCGGGCCGAAGCCCGTCGCTGGATGAAACGGTTCGATGTGGCTGGCCGCGGACGGCGAGGCGAGTACGCGTGACGACGCGCGGGCCGGAGCTCGGTTCCGACCCCGACAGGGCGGCCAGCGATGGACGGCGGTGGCGACGTGACACGCGGTTTCCCCCTGAAATCCGGCGGTTTGTCGAATTTTATCAGGCGTTCGGGGGTCACTATCTCATATTCGAACGCTTACGTTGACCTTTCGGTTTACAAAAAGTGCCCTGATCTTTCAATTTCTTTACCTTTGCAGTCTCCGTAACGGTCTCTTGCACGACAAATTCGGGCAGGCCCTGACATAAATCTACCGACCGGTCGGTTTATAATCGCTCGCACCTCCACTTCATGACGGATCGCAAGCGATGGCTGTTTCCTCTGCACAATCGGTGAACTCGGGCGCGCTGGCGCCGTCGGCCGTCGTCGGCGTGATCGGTGCCGGCGCGATGGGCGCGGGCATTGCGCAGGTCGCAGCCGCGGCCGGCCACACGGTGCTGCTGTACGACCTGAGCGAAGCGGCTTGCGACAAGGCGCTGGCCGGCATCCGCGCCCAGTTCGCGCGACTTGCGGAGAAAGGCCGGCTCGAACCGGCTCAGGCCGACGCGGCCGGCAACCGGATCCGTGCGGTGCGTGCGCTGGCCGACTTCGCGGGCGCCGCGCTGGTCGTCGAGGCGGCGGCCGAGCGGCTCGACGTGAAGCGCGAGATCTTCGCGACGCTCGAACGCCACGTTGACGACGCGTGCCTGCTGGCGACCAACACGTCGTCCATCTCGATCACGTCGATCGCGGCCGGGCTGCGCGTGCCGCAGCGCGTCGCCGGCCTGCATTTCTTCAACCCGGCGCCGCTGATGGCGCTCGTCGAGGTGGTCAGCGGGCTCGCGACCGCGCCGGACGTCGCGCAAGTGCTTTATGCAACCGCCGCCGCGTGGGGCAAGAAACCCGTGATGGCGAAATCGACGCCGGGCTTCATCGTGAACCGCGTCGCACGGCCGTACTACGCGGAGGCGTTGCGCGTGCTGAACGAGCAGGGCGGCGCGCCGGCCTCGATCGACGCGGTGATGCGCGAAGCCGGCGGCTTCCGGATGGGGCCGTTCGAGCTGATGGACCTGATCGGCCACGACGTGAACTTCGCGGTCACCGAGTCGGTGTTCCGCGCGTACTTCAACGATCCGCGCTACACGCCGTCGCTGATCCAGCAGGAACTCGTGAACGCGGGTTTCCTCGGGCGCAAGTCGGGGCGCGGTTTCTACTCGTATGCGGATGGCGCGACGCCGCCGGCGCCCGATCTCGAAGCTTCGCGCGACGCGCCGGCCGACGTTGCACTGTTTGCGCAGGACGGCCCGGCCGCCGCGCTGCATGCGCGCTTCACCGAACGCATCGCGGGTGCCCGGCAGGCCGGCGCGCAGCCGGACGATCTGCTCGCGACGGCCGGCCGTGCGTCGATTGCGCTGACCGATGGCCGCACCGCCACCGCACGCGCCGCGCAGACGGGTGTGGCCGATCTCGTGCTCGTCGATCTTGCCCGCGATTACGCACAGGCCGGGCTCGTTGCGCTGACACGTGCGCTCCAGTGCAGCGACGCAGCCTATGCGGATGCGGTCGGTCTGTTCCAGCAGGCGGGTTTCCGCGTCGTCGGCGTCGCCGACGTGCCGGGGATGGTCGCGATGCGCACCGTCGCGATGCTTGCGAACGAGGCAGCCGACACGGTGAACCAGGGCGTGTGTTCGCCCGCCGATCTCGATCTCGCGATGGAGAAGGGCGTGAACTACCCGTGCGGCCCGCTCGCGTGGGCCGATGCGATCGGCATCGGCCGCGTGCATCGCGTGCTGTCGAACCTGGCGGCGAGCTACGGCGAGGACCGCTATCGCGTGTCGCCGCGCATCGCCGCGCTGCATGCGGCCGGCCGCACGTTCCGGTCGTAACCGCCCGGTCGCACCGAACACGAACACGAAAACGACATCACTCCATTGGAGGAGCACCCCGATGACTCACCCGACGCATCCCGCCGCCGCCCTCGAGCCGATCGAGACCGCCAGCCGCGACGAACTGCAGGCGCTGCAGCTCGAGCGCATGAAGTGGTCGCTGCGCCACGCGTACGACAACGTCCCGCACTATCGCCGCACGTTCGACGCGGCCGGCGTGCATCCGGACGACCTGAAGTCGCTCGCCGATCTCGCGAAATTCCCGTTCTCGACCAAGAACGACTTGCGCGACAACTATCCGTTCGGGCTGTTTGCCGTGCCGCGCGAGCAGGTCGTGCGCGTGCATGCGTCGAGCGGCACGACCGGCAAGCCGACCGTGGTCGGCTACACCGCGCGCGACATCGATACCTGGGCGAACGTGACCGCGCGCTCGATCCGCGCGGCCGGCGGCCGCCCGGGCGACACGCTGCACAACGCGTTCGGCTATGGCCTGTTCACGGGCGGCCTCGGGATTCACTACGGCGCGGAGCGGCTCGGCTGCATGGTCGTGCCGATGTCGGGCGGCCAGACCGAGAAGCAGGTGCAGCTGATCCGCGATTTCGAGCCGAAGATCATCCTCGTCACGCCGTCGTACATGCTGAACCTGATCGACGAAATGGTGCGGCAGGGAATGGATCCGGCCGAGTCGTCGCTGAAGATCGGCATCTTCGGCGCCGAGCCGTGGACGCAGGCGCTGCGCGAGGAAGTCGAGACGCGCGTGGGCATCGACGCGCTCGACATCTACGGGCTGTCGGAAGTGATGGGCCCGGGCGTCGCGTGCGAATGCGTCGAGACGAAGGACGGCCCGGTGATCTGGGAGGACCATTTCTACCCGGAGATCATCGATCCCGTCACGGGAGAAGTGCTGCCCGACGGCAGCCAGGGCGAGCTCGTGTTCACGTCGCTGACGAAGGAAGCGATGCCGGTGATCCGCTATCGCACGCGCGACCTCACCGCGCTGCTGCCGCCGACCGCGCGCGCGATGCGCCGCCTCGCGAAGATCACCGGCCGCTCCGACGACATGCTGATCGTGCGTGGCGTGAACGTGTTTCCGAGCCAGATCGAGGAGATCGTGGTCGCGCTGCCGCAACTGTCGGGCCAGTTCCAGATCACGCTGTCGCGCGACGGTCACATGGACAAGCTCGACCTCGCGGTCGAGCTGCGCTCCGAGGTGGCCGCGTCCGTCACCGATGGCGATCGCGCGGCGCTTGCGCGCGAGCTGCAGCACCGGATCAAGACGATGGTTGGCGTGTCGGCCGGCGTGACGGTGCTCGCGGCCGGCGGCATTCCCGCGACCGCGACCGGCAAGGCGCGGCGCGTGATCGACCGCCGCCAGGCTGCCTGATGCCGATTTTTGCCGTTCTACCCGAGGAAACCTGTTCGATGGATGGATTGAAGACCCTGGCCGTCGCGGTCGATGCGCGCGGCATCGCGACCGTCGCGCTGCAGCGCGGCGATGTGCTCAACGCGTTCGACGAGACGATGATTGCCGAGCTGACCGACGCGTTCGCGGCGCTCGGCCGGCGCGACGACGTCCGCGCGATCGTGCTGCGCTCGGACGGTCGCGCGTTCTGCGCGGGCGCCGACCTGCAGTGGATGCAGCGCGCGAGCGCGAACGACGCGGCCGCGAACTTGCGCGACGCCGAGCGTTTTGCCGCGATGATGCGCGCGATCCGGCAGTGCCCGAAACCGACGGTTGCCCGCGTGCAGGGCCACGCGTTCGGTGGCGGCGTCGGCCTGTGCGCGGCCTGCGACATTGTGATCGCGAGCGACCATGCGCGCTTTTCGGTCAGCGAGGCGCGCTTCGGGATCCTGCCGGCCGTGATCGGCCCGTATCTGGTCGAGGCGGTCGGCCAGCGCCAGGCGCGCCGGCTTGCGCTGACCGCGACGCAGCTTGCCGCCGCCGAGGCCGTCGCGATCGGCCTGATCCACCAGGCCGTGCCGCTCGATGCGCTCGACGCAACGCTCGAGCGGACGCTTGCCGAACTGGGGCGCAACGGCCCGGGCGCGCTGATGGAAATCAAACGCTTCTTCGACGCGATCGGCGAGTATCCGCCGTCGGACGAGCGCGCGGCATTCACCGCGCAGACGATCTCCCGCGTGCGGGCGACGCCGGAAGCGAAGGAAGGCTTCGCCGCGTTCTTCGCGAAGCGGCCACCGGCCTGGGAGACGCCTGCCGGGTAAGGCGGCGCGACCACGAGCGACGTTGAAACGGGCCTGGCCGTAATTTGCGGCTCGGGCCCGGTCGCTTGCTCTACAATGCGTGACCCCCGGCGCGCTGCCGGCCCAGCCCCGACCGATGCTTCGCCCGATGATCGTCAACCGCCTTATCTCCGAGATCCTGTTCGGCTTCACCGGCCTGATCGGCATCATCAACCCGATCGGCATCGCGTTCCTGTTTCTCGAACGGACCGAGGCGCTCACCGAGCATGAGCGGGACCTGCTCGCGCGGAAGGTCGCGTTCAACTCGTTCGTCGTGCTGCTGGTCGCGTTCTTCGCCGGTACGCCGGTGCTGCATTTCTTCGGGATCTCGATGGAGGCGCTGCGGATCGGTGGCGGCTTCGCGGTCGCCGTGGCCGGCTGGCAGATGCTGAACGAGCCCGACGGCCCCGGTGGCGGCGACACGCCGGTCAAGCCGATCGACGCGAACGCGATCATGACGCGCGCGTTCTTCCCGCTGACCGTGCCGCTGACGGTCGGCCCCGGCTCGATTGCCACGGCGATCGCGCTGAACGCGAACCGCACGCACAAGCTGTCGGAGTTCATGCTGTCGAGCATTGTATCGATCGCCGTCTCCGTGCTTGTCGCGGTCGTGATCTGGCAGGTCTACAGCCGCTCCGCGCTGCTCGCGCGCTACCTCGGCAGCGAAGGGACCAAGGTCGCGAAGCGCGTGTCGGCGTTCCTGCTGCTGTGCATCGGCGTGCAGATCATGCTGACCGGCTTCTCCGCGTTCCTGCAGCCGATCGCCGATCAGGTCAAGTAACCGGATCGTCCCGCTTCATCCTTTCACACAGCCTGCATGCGGGCGCGTGCCGTACGCGTTCGTGCGGTGCGGGATACCATGCGACGTCCGGCGGATGCGCGGTGCGCATGCCGCCGCAATCCCAACTTGAGTGGCGAGGCGTGCAATGGAATACGTGAAATTCGGGTCGACCGGGCTGGACGTGTCGAAGCTGGTGCTGGGTTGCATGACGTTCGGCGAGCCGTTGCGCGGCACGCATCCGTGGACGCTGCCGGAAGCGGAAAGCCGCCCGATCATCCAGCGGGCGGTCGAAGCCGGCATCAACTTCTTCGATACCGCGAACATGTATTCGGATGGCACGTCGGAGGAGATCGTCGGCCGCGCACTGCGCGATTTCACGAAGCGCGACGACGTCGTGATCGCGACCAAGGTGTTCTACCGGATGCGACCGGGCCCGAACGGCGCCGGCCTGTCGCGCAAGGCGATCATGACCGACATCGACCAGAGCCTGAAGCGGCTCGGTACCGACTATGTCGATCTCTACCAGATCCACCGCTGGGACTACGGCACGCCGATCGAGGAGACGCTCGAGGCGCTGCACGACGTCGTGAAGGCCGGCAAGGCGCGCTATATCGGCGCGTCGTCCATGTTCGCGTGGCAGTTTGCGAAGGCGCTGCACCTGTCGAAACAGAACGGCTGGACCCGCTTCGTCAGCATGCAGAACCACCTGAACCTGCTGTATCGGGAAGAAGAGCGCGAAATGCTGCCGCTTTGCGAAGACGAAGGGATCGCGGTGATTCCGTGGAGCCCGCTCGCCCGCGGCCGCCTGACGCGCAGCTGGGACGAATCGTCGGAACGGCAGCAGAAGGACGACGTCGGCCAGCGGCTGTACGACGCAACGGTCGATGCGGACAAGGCGGTCGTCGAGGCCGTTGCGGCGATCGCTGCCGCGCGCAACGTGCCACGGGCACAGGTCGCGCTGGCGTGGGTGGCCCAGAAGCACGGTGTGACCGCACCGATCGTCGGCATCTCGAAGCCGCGGCAACTGGACGATGCGCTCGGCGCGCTCGCGCTGAAGCTGACCGACGACGAAATCGCGACGCTCGAACGCCCGTACGTGCCGCACGCGATCGCCGGGTTCAACTGAGCGGCATTGCAGGCGCCGCCGCGCACCGCGCTCAGCGTGCGGCGGCGAGCATCGGGTAGGTGAACAGGCCGAAGTGGACGACGTTCAGCCCGGCATGCGCGAGCGCGGAGGCGAGCAATCCGCCGCGCCGCCACGCGAGCCCGTAGCCGGCGCCGGCCACCGTGCCCAGCACGATCCATTGCCAGCCGCCGGCCGCGTGCGCGGCGCCGAACAGCACCGCGCCGGTCGCGAGCGCGACCCACGGGCCCCACGAGAACGCGCGGAGCGCGCGCGTCAGCCCGCCCTGGACGTAGCCACGGAACAGTGCTTCCTCGGCAAGCGTCACGAGCAACAGGTTGTTCACGAGCCACAGCCAGCCCGACGCCGGCCACTTGGGCGCCCAGCCGACCATCCCGAACGCGAGCGCGCCGGCCAGGCACGCGGCGGCCGTCGCCACGGCCGCCACCGCACCGGTGCGCAGCGCGCGCGACAGCGCGACGTCCGGGGCTATCCACGGCAATGCCCACAGCAGCCACAGGCCGATCAGCGGCTTGTCGAGATTCAGGTACATCGTGAACGGCACGGCGTCCGGCGTGAAGCGCGTCGGGCCGATCACGAGCGGATTGTGGAATCCGGGGAGCAGGTGCAGGCTCAGCGCGACCGCAAGCGCGGCAAACACGGCGTGCGCGGCGATCCGCACCGCGAGCGGGCGCGCGGGCAATACTCCCCACGCGGCCGCGGCCAGCAGCGCGAGCGGCGCCAGCGCGACTGCCCCGAGCTTGCCGAACGCCAGCGCGACGGCATAGCCGAACACGGCCAGGATGACGCTCAGGCCATGCAGCGGGCGATGCCACGCGAATGCGGCGGCCGCGAACAGGGCGAGCCAGATCGTGGCACACGGAAGGAGCGAAAGGGACATGACGGGCAAGGCTTGGGTCGGACGAGACGCCGCGCATCATACAGCAGCCACCGTGACTGCCGCCGGGTCGTCGATGGAGGGGCGGTCGGGCGGCCGGCTGGGCGTCAGCGGCCGGCGGTTTCGGTGACGCCGTTGCGGCCCGGGATGTCGACGCTATTGCGCACGCGCATCCGCCGCCGATACCAGAACGTCCACGCCAGCAGACAGCCGAACACGGTGTAGCCGACGATCGGCGACACGACGAGCACGCGTTCGACCGGCCAGGTCATCACCATCCAGCAGCGCAGCAGCATTTCCAGCGTCATGAAGCCGCCCCACACGAACGTCATCCGCCGCAACATCTGCCGCAACCCCGGCTGCGCGGCCCAGACCGCTTCGAAGTGCGCGGCGCCGCCGTCCATCTCGCGGGCCACGGTCGCGCGAGCGAGATAGAAGATCAACGGGCGTTCGCGGAACAGCGACAGCAGGAACACGACGCCGATCGTGCCGGATGCGAGCGATTCGCGCATCAACAGCGTGCGCGGGCTGCCGCCGAGCGCCATCCCGATGATCGACAGCGCGATGCCGAGTAGCACGATGGCCGCCACCGCGTCGACGCGGCGCGAGCGAACGAATTCGACGATCGACCAGATGATCGGCGGCACCGCCGACGCGTACAGCGCGCCGGTTTCGCCGAAATGCGGTTGCGCGACCCGGTAGGCCACCCACGGCAGCACGAGGTTGACGAAGAGTTCGAGGATCAGTCCGGCTCGCGGTTTCACGGTGCGCAATTCCACGCAGGCTGGGGCGAACGCTCGAAGGACGTGGCGGCCCCCGGTTGCCCCCAAAAGGGTTCGGTCCAGTATATCGAAGAATCGCGCGCGGCTGCGGCGTCGCAATCGGTGTTTGCCTCGACCGGTTTCGTCACGCGTTGGCCGCCGCCGGCAGCGTGATCGTGACCGTGGTGCCTTGCAACACGGCGCTCTGCACCTCGATCTTCCCGCCGTGCCGCTCGACGACCGCCTTGACGAACGCCATGCCGAGCCCGACACCGCTGGTTTCCGGTTGTCCGGCGGTACGGAAGCGCCGATAGCGCTCGAACAGCCGCGTCTGGTCCGCGCTGCTGATCCCGCATCCGCTGTCGCGAATCGTGCAGCGTATTGCGTTGCCGTCGGCGCTCGGCTCGACCCGGCATTCGACGCTCGTCAGCGACGCGCTGTACTTGATCGCGTTGTCCAGCAGGTTGATCAGCGCGCGCGACAGCAGGGCCGGGTCGCCCAGCACGATCGTGTCGTCGCGTCGCGGCACGTCGTCGATCGACATGTGCTTCCGGTGCGCGAGCGGCCACACCGCGTCGCGGGCTTCGTTCATCAGGTCGGCGAGATTGACGGGCACGTGCTCGTATTCGCTGGCCTCCGCACGCGACAGCTGCGCGAAACCGTCGGCCATCGCCAGCGTGTGCCGCGCGAGCCTCGCGATTCTCGCGAACGGCCGCTTCGTCCGTGCATCGGTCGCGTGGTGTTCCTGTGCGTCGATCAGGATGATCAGCGACGTCAGCGGTGCGCGCATGTCGTGCGAGAACAGCGTCAGCATGTCGTTGCGCTGGCGCTCGAGCATGTCGCGGCGGACATGCGCGTTGCGCAACGTCTCCAGCGCTTCATGGATGCGGGCGATCTCGGGCCCGATGCCGCGCGGCATCGCGACGTGCGCCGTATCGCCGTCACTGAGCGCAATGATCCGGCGGCCTAGTACGTCGAGCGGCTTCGACAGCAGCCGCTGCGTGCCGCGTGCGAGCGAGATCAGGATCGCGACGCTGAGCGCGGTCGCGAACGCCGATATCGCGACCTTGACCCGGGCCGTGTTGCGGTCCGAAACGGCGTGACGCCGGGCGACGTCGATGACGCGGTCGCGCAGCAGTTCGCACGGCCGGAAATACGGGACGATCGTCCTCGAAAAATCGGCGGCGCTCATCGAGTAGGCGCCGGTCTGGCCGTTCGCGACGATCGTGTCGACGAGCGGGAGCAGGTGCGTGTCGAATGCCGCGTTGAGCTGCGCGTACTCGCGGGCCACGTCGGCGTCGTCGAGCTGCGCGCCGATTGCACCGTCGATCAGGGCGCGCAATTGCTCGATGCGTCCGCGCATCAGCATGATGTCCGCGAACTGCGCGCGGTCGAGCGCCCTTTGCTTGAACATCGGCGCAATGAGCAGCGAGCCCGTGCGGCCCGCGTATTCCCGGAGATCGCTCAGGAGCCGCGCCAGCAGGATCGCACCCGATGTGTGCGGGTCGCGCATGGCCGTATCGGTCATCGCGCCGTCGATCAGCAGCGACACGGTGTCGACGACGCGGAACAGGCGCGACTGCGCGTGCTGGATGGCGTGAACGGTGCGTGACGCGAGCGGCTGGGCGTCGAGTGCATCGACTTCCGCGCGCGCATCGGCAAGCGTGATCCGGATGGCATCGAGCGCGTGCAGCAGGTTGTTGCGCTCGCGGTTGTCGAGCGCGGTTGCCTGCCCGATGCCGGCACGAAAGCGCGCGAGCGCCTGGTCCGAACGGTCGCGGGCGGCGCGCAGGTTGCGCACTTCGGTCGCGTCGTCATTCCTCAGGCGCACCAGCAGGTCGTTCGTCGGGCCGCGCTCGGCCGAGAGCATGTTGGCGGCGATCATCGCGCCGTGGATGAATTCGAAGCTTTGCAGGTCGGCGTTTTCCTGCCGGTACTGCCGGAAACTTCCCCAGATGATCGTGCCGCACAGCACGGCCAGCAGCGTCGTGACGAGCGCGAAGCCGATATGGGTCTTCTGCTGGATCGTCAGCGTTCGAACGTTGTTTGCGTGATCCCGATGGAACGAGAGGGTCATGACACACCATGTTTGCAAGCTATCCCGGTAGGCCCGTATTTTCGGCCTGTCGGCGCTGTTGCGCCGTGAGGTTCAACAGGTGTCCCGCCGTCACGCGGCGGCACGGATCGCGGCCGGGAAGCCGGATCGCGCGTTGCACAGGATCGCCTTGTGTCACGGTCCTGTCGACATCGGACGAAACGTGCTTGATCGGGAGAAACCCTGATCGCGTGTCAGGCGAGCAATGTGTCCTGCCTGATTGTTTGGATTACGAAAGTTCTTTAACGGCTTGTCAGGGGGAGGCGGGATGAGGTTCGGGTGACGGCGGGGAGGAAGCAGGAGGCGGCAATCGGTTACGTCGCCCGGGAATCGGGCGACGCTCAGCAGCGAAATGGCGATACGCGCGCTATCGGGAAACGGCAGGCTGAACGATGATCTTCACGTTCCGGTCCTTGTGGTTGACCAGTTCCTCGAACCCGTGCGCGACGATGTCGCCGAGCGCGATGCGTCCGGTGATGAGCGGCTGCACGTCGATGCGGCCGTCCGCGATGAAGCGGATCACGTCCGCGAATTCGCCGTTGTAGGCGAGCGAGCCGATCACTTCCTTCTCGGTCGACACGATGTCGAAGAAGTTGAACGGCGTCGGCTCTTCGAAGATGCCGACCATCACCGACTTGCCGGCCTTGCGGATCACGTCGATCGCGAGCTTCGCGGTGGCCGTGTGCCCGATGCACTCGAACGACACGTCGGCGCCGTACCCGCCCGTCAACGCCTTGACTTCCGCGATCGCGTCGGCCGTCTTCGGATCGATGACGACGCTCGCGCCGACTTCCAGTGCCTTCTGCTTGCGCGCCGCCGACATCTCCAGCGCGATCACGCGCCCGGCACCGGCCGCCTTTGCACACATGATCGTGCACAGGCCGATCGTGCCCGCGCCGACCACGACGACGGTCTGCCCGACGATGTTGCCGGCCTTCTTCACCGCGTGCAGCCCGACCGCGAGCGGCTCGATCAGCGCGCCGGCCTCGGTCGGGAAGTTGTCGGGCAGCTTGTACAGCAACTCGGCCGGCACGTTGACGAATTCGGCGAACGCGCCGTTGTTCATCAGCCCGGTGAACGCGAGGTTCTCGCAGATGTTGTACAGCCCGTGTCGGCAATACCAGCAGGTTCCGCAATGCTGGCACGCGTCGGCCGTCACGCGGTCGCCGACCGCGAAGCCGGATACGCCCGCGCCGAGTTCGGCGATCTCGCCGCTGAATTCGTGCCCGAGGATGCACTGGCCCTTCAGGCCCGTCAGCGGATGCGGCGCATCGACCGGGATGAACACGGGCCCCGCGACGTATTCGTGCAGATCGGAGCCGCAGATGCCGCACCAGTGCACGCGAATCGTGACCCAGCCTGCCGGCGGGCGCTCCGGAACGGGAACCTCTTCGACGCGGATGTCGTGGCGGCCGCGCCAGACGGCGGCTTTCATGCTGCGGGCGGTGATCGGTGCCGGTGTACTCACGCTGCTGTCTCCGTCAGGTTGTCGTCGGGCGTATGGCAGGGCTGCCGGGGCGCCCGTCGCGCGATTGCGCGCTCGACCGGTATGCAGGAACGGGGCCAGCGTGAATCGGTGCCGGTTACGGTGATCGGGTGGAAGGCGAAGTGTGCGGCGCAGCATGTTTCTTTGTTTTGACTGGACGCCATTTGACGGGCAGCGCGCGCGGATTTTGCTGCATTTGCGAAGCGTCGGTTCAACAGCGGTTCGAGTGAGACGCCGGGACATTCGTCTCAAAGCAATGAGACGAATCGCGAGACGAATGGCAGCGCGTGGCGTGGTTCGATGCGTCCTCAGGCGACGACTTCGTCCACCGTGACCGGCGCGAGCGGCGTGAAGCCGGCGGCACGGTACAGCGGCTGACCGGCCTCGGTCGACACGAGCCACACGCGCTGCGCGCCGCGTTGCCGCGCGTGCGTGACGATGGCGGCCAGCAGTTGCATCGCGAGGCCGCGGCGCCGGTATGCGTCTGCCGTGCCGACGCGATCGACGACGATATCGCGCGGCGACGCAAAGCCGTAGCGCGCGGTGGCGGCGATCCGCCCGTCGAGGCGGTGCGCGAACAGGAACGCGGCCGGATTCGGCTGGAACGGCGGGAAGGCGTCGCTGGCGTTGAACGCGTCGATGTCGGTCGGCGTGTGGCAGGCAAGCGCGTGCGCGAGCACATCATCGCCGGACAACACGTCGATATCGGCGGCCATGAAGGTTTCGTCCGACAGCCGGCGCGTCCTGCCGTGCAGCGCGGGCGGCAGCGTCACGGCGCCGTAGCGGGTGATCCACGCGCCGATCGCAAACGGGCCGTCGCCGGACGCGGGCGCGCCCTCGATCACGAAATGCTCGAAAGGCCGGCCCATGCCGCCGTCGAACTGCACGACCTGACCGTCCGGGCTGTCGTGCAGCGGTGCGTCGCGACGGTCGCGCGCCGCGCAGTACCCTGCAATGAATACGTGCACGGCAGCCTTGCGGCGGGGGAACGCCGACCAGGCTTCGTCGAGTGGGAACAGGGCGGCAGGAGCGGGGGAAGCGGTCGGCATGCGTCGGTGCACCACGTCGTCGGGGCGAAGCCGACAGCTTAAATCAGGATGCCGCGGCTGTCGGGCGGACCGATTGCCGCCATCGCCGAAACGCATCGTTGCACACATTACCCCTTTACTTGAAGTTAACTTCAATTTGTATCATGTGCGCGAGTCCGATTGCGGGCGCGTGAGACATCCCGTTGCACGCGGCCGCTTCAACGGAGGTGCGGATGACCGAATCGCCTGTCGCGGCCGATGCCGCCACGCTGCCGTCGCGCGGTTACCGAGCCGCCGTCGTGAACGTCGTGCTGGCGAGCATCGTATCGGCGTTGCACGTCGGCAAGGCGACGATCGCGTTGCCGTCGCTGCAGCACGAGTTCGGCGGCTCGCTCGCGTCGTTGAGCGGGATCGTGTCGGTGTTTCCGTTCGTCGGCGTGTTCGGCGGGATCGCCGCCGGCCTGCTGGTGCGGCGCTGGGGCGACCGGCTGTTACTGATGACGGGCCTCGTCATCCTCGGGCTGTCGAGCGTCGCCGGCGCGTGGGTGGGTAGCTTCGCGCTGCTGCTGGTCACGCGTTTTGCCGAAGGGCTGGGTTTCGTGATCGTGGTCGTCGCCGCGCCGGCCGTGCTGAATCGCGTGACGCCGCCCGAGCGGCGCAATTTCGCGTTCGGCCTGTGGAGTACGTTCATGCCGGCCGGCATGGCGCTGTCGATGCTCGTCGGGCCGCTGCTCGGCGGCTGGCGCAATGGCTGGCTCGCCGCCGCGGCACTGACGCTCGTCGCGGCGGTCGCGGTGCCCGTGACGACGTCGGCCGACGCCCCATCGCGGCACGCGGCGGCGACACGCATCGGGCCGGCGCTGCGCGACGTGCTCGCGTCGCGTTCGACCACGCTGCTCGCGCTGGGCTTCGCGACCTACAACGTGCAGTTCTTTGCGGTGATGACGTTCCTGCCGGTGTTCCTGATGCAGCGCCTCGGTGTCGCGGTCGGCGCAGCGGGGCTGATCAGCGCGGCGATCGTCGCCGCGTGCGTGATCGGCAACCTGACGGCCGGCTGGCTCCTGTCGCGCGGCGCGCGGCCGGGCGTCGTGATGGCCGCGACGTCGGTTGCGATCGGCGCGGCCGGCGCAGGGCTGTTCAGTGCGGCGACGCCCGCGCCGCTCGCGGTCGCGCTGGGGTTTGCGTTCTCGGCGATGGCAGGAATGCTGCCCGCGACGATCCTTGCGTGCGCGCCGGGCTCCGCGCCTTCGCCGTCGCTGGCGCCGCTCAGCATCGGCTGGGTCGTGCAGGGCAACTATCTCGGCCAGGTGATCGGGCCGCTGACGATCGGTGCGATCGTCGGCGCGTTCGGCTGGTCGGGCGGCATCGGGCTGATGCTCACCGCCGCCGTGGCCGGTGCGGCGATCGGCCTGTCGCTGCTGCGCGAACCGACGGGCCGGCGCTGAGTGCGCCGGTGCCGTTCAATCTGCACGGAAATTCGTCAAGCATGCTCAACACCATGGAAAGTCCGATCTGCGAAGAAGACGTGTCGTGCGATACGCTTGCCTATGGCGAGCACGAAGAGAAGCCGTCGCGCGATGGCGTTGTCGCACATCCGCTCGTAACGATCGGCCGTGCGCCGGTTCCGGAGCACGCGGCGGCGGCGGTTTCGCCGTTGCGTCCGCAACTGTTCGTCACGGTACTGGAGGCCGGTGACGACGGGCTGCTGATTCGATGGGTCGAGAGCGGCCGTTGCCATTATGGCGAGCAACGCTGGCGTTTGCGCGTCGCGCTGCAGCCGGGCCACTGTGCGCTGTCGGGGCGGCCGATCGAGCCGGGCGAACCGGTGTTCCGGCCGGTGCGGCGGCCCGTGCCGGCCAATGGCGACGAGATGATCTGCCCGGCGGCGGTGCCGGGTGCGGCCGACGCGATGCGGATTGTGACGCCGGAGCACGACGACGTGCACGATCCGGCCGACGTGCTCGACTGAACGGAACGCCGGCCGGCCGCGGATCGGCTTACTTCTTCAGGTCGTGCCGGTACTGGATGAACCCCGCGTTGTTCGCGAGCTTGTCGTACAGCGCGCGTGCGGTCGTGTTGGTCTCGTGCGTGAGCCAGTACACGCGGCTCGCGCCGGCTTCGCGTGCGCGTTCGTACACGGCTTCGATCAGCGCGCCGCCCGCGCCTTGCCCGCGAGCGTCGGGCGCCGTGTACAGGTCCTGCAGGTAGCAGTACGGCCCTTCGGTCCAGCACGAACGGTGGTAGATCGAGTGCACGATCCCGACCAGCGCGCCCGACGCGTCGAATGCGCCCAGCACGAACATCGGTTCGGCCGGATCCATCAGGCGCGCCCACGTCGTCGCGAATACCGCGTCGCTCAGTGAGGTGTCGTAGAACTTCTGATAGCCCTGCCACAGCGGGCGCCATGCGGCTTCGTCGGCGGCGACGAGCGGGCGCACCGTGACGCGCGTGGCGTCGTTCGCGCGGGCCGCCGCGTCGCGCGCGCCGGCCTGCGCGTGGCGGATCGCGGTGAGCGACTGGCGCTGATTGCCCTCGGCGTCGAAGTTCTCCGGCGCGAGCCACGCTTCGAACGCGGCGCGGACGTCCGGCCATTCGCCGTCGATGATCGAGAACCACGCGGTGTCGCGATTGCGGCCGCGGTAGATGATCGCCTGCCGGAACGTACCTTCGTAACGGAAACCCAGCCGCGCGGCCGCTTTGCGCGACGGTTCGTTGAGGTCGTCGCACTTCCATTCGTAGCGCCGGTAGCCGAGCGTGTCGAACGCGTACTTCATCAGCAGGAACTGCGCTTCGGTCGAGACCGGCGTGCGCTTGAGCAGCGGCGAGAACGTGACGGAGCCGACTTCGATCACGCCGTTGGCCGGATCGATGCGCATCAGCGCGAGCGTGCCGACCGCGCGGCCGGTGGCGCGGTCGATCACCGTGTAGTGCAGCGGATCGGGGCTCGCCTGCGCGGTGCGGGCGTAGTCGCGGTAGCTCGATTCGTCGGCGTACGGGCCGTGTGCGAGATAGGTCCAGTCGCTGCCGTCGGGTGCTTGCGAGTAGGCCGCGAACAGGTCGGCCGCATGGCGCTCGGCGTCGAGCGGTTCGAGCCGGCAGTAGCGGCCTTCGAGCGCGATGCGCTCCGGACGCGGGCGCGCGGACCAGTCGGGAACGGGGTGACCGATGGATTGCTGGAAGGCGTTGGTGAGCGTGGACAAGGTCGATCTCGCTTCGGTTGGTGGCCGGCGACATGCCGGCATGCAGACGATCGTAGTCCTGGCGAGGTACCATGAGAAGCGCCAGGGATCGGTAAATTTATGGTGCCACGATCGGGTGCCATCTTGGGTGCCATCACCTGGACCCTACGTTCCGACACTTTCACGCTGCGACATTCCGATGACGACTGCCTTTCCTTGCGGCGACGCGCCGTTGCTGCCGCTCGACGCGCCGCTGGCGCGCACGCCGGGCGCGCCTTCGCTGCAGCGCCAGTTGCTGCGCCGCGTGCGCGACGCGATTCTCGGCGGTGCGATGCCGGCCGGCACGCGGCTGCCCGGCACACGCGCGCTGGCCGAGACGCTCGGCGTGTCGCGCAACACGACGGCTGCCGTCTACGAGCAGCTCGTCGCCGAAGGCTTCCTGCAGTCCGACCGTCGCGGCACGCGCGTGGTCGGGCTGTCGCGGCCGGCGCCGCCGTGTCGGCGAGCGGCGCCGCCGGCCGTCGCACAGAGGCTAGGCCGGATTCGTCCGAGCCTCGTCGGCACCGGCGAGTCGGAGGGCTTCCGGCCGGGCGTGCCCGCGCTGTCGCATTTCCCGGTGGACGCATGGCGGCACGCGATCGACCGTGCGCTGCGCCGCGCCAGCCGCGATCTGCTGGCGTACGGCGATCCGCTCGGCGAGCGAGCGCTGCGCGAATCGATCGCGCGCCACCTGGCCGTGACGCGCGGCGTACGCTGCGATCCCGAACAGATCGTCATCACGGAAGGCGCGCAGGGCGCCATTGCGCTGTGCGCGCAACTGCTGACGAACCCGGGCGATACGGTGTGGGTGGAGGAGCCCGGCTATCGCGGCGCGCGTACGGCGATGCAGGCGGCCGATCTCGACGTCGTGCCGATGCCGGTCGATGCGGAGGGGCTGCGCGCGGAAGAGGACGACTGGCGTGATCGGACGCCGCGCCTCGTATACACGACGCCGTCGAACCAGTTCCCGACCGGCGCCGTGCTGTCGATTTCGCGCCGGCTTGCGCTGATCGACGCGGCGCTTCGGCACCGTGCGTGGATCATCGAGGACGACTACGACAGCGAATTCCGTCACACCGGCGAGCCGATCGGCGCGATGCACGGGCTTGCGCCCGATTCGCCGGTCGTCTATCTCGGTTCGTTCAGCAAGACGATGTTTCCGGCGTTGCGGATCGGTTTTCTCGTGCTGCCCGAGGCGCTGCTGGCCGCCGTGCGGCCGGTGCTGCCGGAGATGCTGCGCGGCGGGACGCGTCACGTGCAGCTCGCGCTGGCCGATTTCATCGAGACGGGCGAGTATGGCCGGCATCTCGGGCGGATGCGCCGGCTGTATCGCGACCGGCGGCGTTTGCTGCTCGCCGCGCTCGACAGCAGCCTGGGCGTGCCGCATCAGGTCGAGGGCGGGCCGTGCGGGCTGCATCTCGCGTTGCGGATGCCGGCGCGCTATCGCGATCGTGCGATCGTCGAAGCGGCGCGCGCGCACGGCATCGGACCGTTTCCGCTGTCGGGTTTTTCGATCGATGCGGCAGGAGCGGGTAACGGGCTCGTGCTCGGGTTCGGCAATACGTCGGCCGATGCGTTCGAGCCTATGTTGCGGATGTTGTCGGCGATTGCGGAGCGGGTGGGCCGCAGGTGACGCGGATGGTATGGCTCCACCATTCAAGCAACCGGCAGCACGGCGTTTACGGGATGGTGCCGGTGACGATCAGCAAGGAATTTGCGTCGCGTTACCCGTGTGTCAAGTCACGGACGCAAGCCGGTGAAATGCAGCTCTGGTGGTCGTAGCCGGAAAAGCGACGGGCGGGTAGACATCCGGTCCCGTGGTCCGAACGTCGAGCGAGCGCAATGACGGCTTGCCGGCGCCCTGAATGGGCAGCGAAATATTGCATCAATAATTTAAATATTAAATATCTTGAAAATCAGGTTGATCACCATCGATTCCTGGTTTCGCTCCTTGAGCGTATCAGCACTGCTGTTTCGATCGTCAAGAATGGTCAACGGTGCTTGCAAGTGCCAATGGGATAAGCGACGATGAATTCGCTGTAACAAACGGTTACTTCTCCACACGTCGTGTGCGGTTTTACGTACTGGTCCGTGTTCATTACATATACCGTTTGCGGAACCACATAGCGTCCCATGAACTCCGATTCGAATCGATATTGCTTCCCGAACCTGCTGGAAGCGTTCTTGATCGTCGTCGTGCTGAACATGGTCGAGTATCTGACGAACTCGATCATCTGGTCGATCGGCCGAAGCGCCGGGCTCCAAACGATGGCGATCGCCAGTATTGGGCGCGTTCTCGCGAACGGGCTCGTATTCACCGTGCTGCTTTATCACGGCAAATCGACTTACCGGAATCTGCTGCACGACAGTACCGATTCCTGGCGAACGACAATCGGGCAATTTATTGTTCCCGTCTTGCTGATCACACCCGGATTGCTGGTGGTGATGAGCGTGCTTGAAGTCGGAGTCGGGCAGTTTTTTCCGTTGAGCGGGAGCCGGGATGAGGCCCGCGAGGTTTATGTAAATGGCGGGCTCGGACTGATCGTGTTGACTTGCGTAATTGCGCCGCTGCTTGAGGAGATGCTGTTTCGCGGCGTGATGCTTCGCAGTTTTTTACGACAGTATCCGGCTGGAACGGCGATCGCGCATTCGGCCGCCGTATTCGGGCTTGCACATTTGAATGTCCATCAGTTCGTTCTTGCGTTCGGACTCGGCTTGTTGATTGGAAAACTGTACGCGGCCACACGTTCGCTGCTGCCCGGCATTTTGATTCATGCGTGCTACAACACCGCCGTGGTGATCGTCGCACTGAAATCGCCATTCGTGTTTTCCAGAGAGAGTCTCCTGGATATCTGGCCCACGGCGTGGTGGTTCGGTGCGCTGGTGTCGGGCGGCGTTGGTGCGTGGTTGCTGGTCAAGTCGATCGATGCGCTGCGAATCGGGCCGGCGGGTGCGACGAATCACGACAGCGTGAACTGAGAGCACGCCATTATTTTTACAACGAGAAAATGAGGTGAAACATGCGGGGCAAGCAAGTCTGGTTGGCGAGTCTGACGAGTACGGTATTGCTGCTGACAGGGTGCGGTGGTGGCGACGACGGAGGCGCTGCCAATACGGGTAGCAACGCGTCGAATAACAATACGGCGGGAACAACGCCGACCACAACGCCGACCACCCCGATGCCGGGTACTTCTACCCAGCCCTCCATACAAACGGCATGCCGACCGAACGGCAGCTTCAGCTACTCGGGTTCTGCGTCGCCGGTCGCGGCGAACAACGATCAACTGGCGGTGCTCGTGGTGCCGAATTTGCCGAGCGAATATGCGAAGAATCGCAACTTCACGGCGGCCAACGTGCCTGCGACGAGCCTGGTTCAGCAGGGAAGCGGTGCGTTTACGACGCTTGCATCGTCTGCTGCGGCGACCGACTGCCTTGGGCTCGACCATGGAACCGTCACCGATATCCAGGGTGTCGGCACCGACGTTGCGATCGGTCGCTGGATTCGCGCGATGGATACCGACGGCAATACCTATACCGATACGCAAGGCGTTCACTACGCGGTCGGTACGCCGCTGTCATTGCCCTCGACGGGCGGACCGCTCGCGTGTACGCAGGTGATCGCCGACACGGTGGCGAGCAACGACGGCAGCACGTCCGGTACGCTCGTTTCGGGTTCGGCCACGCTGGATCCCAGTACGCGCGTGCTCGCCACGCTGAACCTGACGATCAAGCTCGCGAGTGCGCAGTACGGGCTGACGTACACGCAAGTGCCGTTGAACGGTGTGTTGAAGACCACTGGGCCCGCCACGATTCAGTCGATTGTCGTCGGACACGACGCGACACAGCCGCTGGTGGCTGTCGGTTACTCGGCCGCGTTGCCGAACACGCAAGGGGTGGGCGGCGTGGTGGTGTTGTCGTGTCACTGACCGGGGCCGGGGCAGGCTTGTCGACGGGCGAAGGCCGATAACGAACAGGCCGCGGTCTGCGCGCCGTCTGTCCGTGAGGCGTGACAGGCGGACAATTCATAGCAGACCGCAACGTTCGCATTTACCACTACCGGCAACGATTCTCAGCTCGCGCTCGCGTCGATGCGTGGTGGATGTGCGGATTGACGAAAGACGCACCTTGTTCGGAACGAACGCCATCGCGGCTCTGCCGCTCCCGTACCCCCCCGGCATACGGGTTTCGATTCGTATGTTCGAACAGGCCGCGTGGACTATAAATGGATGCGTGTACCGGTGCTTGTCGGGCGCCTGCGCGTCTCGCGCAGGTCGTCGCCGCGACTGCCGGGGGAGGTGCACCGTGGTTCGCCAGACGCTTGCTCACGCCGTGCTTCGCACCGCGTTGATCGGGGGCGTGTTTGCCGTTTTGTTGCCGCCGCCGGCTGCCAATGCCGCCACTCTCGCGCCGCCCGCCGCGCCACGCGCCCTGAAGCAACGGCCGCCCGCCGTGCCTAATGCGATGCCGGTCGATTTTCCGGCGATCGTCGACCGCTACGGTCCGGCGGTCGTGACCATCATGGCCACCGCACCCGACCAGCAAACGGGCGGGCCGTCCTTCGCGATCCTCGATCCCGACGATCCGCTCGCCGCGTTCTTCCGGCACGACGCGCCGCCGCCAGCGCAGGGGCCTGCGCCGGGACCACAGGCGCCACCGGCACCGCAGGTGCCGGCGCCCGACACGGCGCCGCGCGCGGTATCGGGTAGCGGCTCGGGCTTCATCATCAGCGCCGACGGCCTGATCCTCACGTCGGCCCATGTGGTCGACGAGGCGACCGACGTGACCGTGCGGCTGACCGATCGCCGCGAATTCAAGGCGACCGTGCTGGCCGTCGATCCGCAAAGCGACGTCGCCGTGCTGCGCGTCAACGCGACGAAACTGCCGTTCGTACGTGTCGGCGATTCGTCGAAGGTCCGTGCGGGCGAACCGGTGATGACGATCGGCGCGCCGGACGGATCGGGTAACACGGTCACGGCCGGCATCGTCAGTGCGACGTCGCACCGGTTGCCGGACGGCAGCACATTCCCGTTCTTCGAAACGGACATCGCGCCGAATCCCGACAACTCGGGCGGCCCCGTGTTCAATCGCGCGGGCGACGTGATCGGCATCGCGGTGCAGGTCTACACCGGCAACGATCGCTACGCGAGCATGACGTTCGCGATTCCGATCGCATTCGCGGCAAAGGTGCGCGCGCAGTTGCAGGCGCAACAGCAGGCACAGATGCAGGCGCAACCGGCTCAGGCGCCAGCGTCCGGTGCGCCGTCCGGCAACGCGTTCGGCGTCGACGTGCAGGACGTCGGCGTCGGGCTGGCCGCGGCATTCGGGCTGCCGCGTCCGGCGGGCGCGCTCGTCAACGGCGTCGCGCCGGGCTCGCCGGCCGCCGCGGCCGGCCTGAAGCCCGGCGACGTGATCGTGAAACTCGGCGACAAGGCGATCGGCCACTCGGCAGAACTGAACGACCTGGCCGCCGCGCTGCCGCCCGGCGAGAAGGCGCCGCTGCGCGTGATCCGCAACCGCGCGCCGGTGATGTTGACGATCACGGGCGCCGACGAAGCGACCGGGAACGCAGGCTCTGCCGCCGGGACGGCCGCGCCGAAGCTTGCCGCGCGACCGGGGCCGGGCCCGGCGGCGGGCGATCGCGGCGACCGCCTCGGACTGACGATGCACGCGCTGAGCGACGACGAGCGCCGTTCGACGGGGCTCGCGGTCGGAATGATGGTGGACGCGGTTCACGGCCCGGCCGCGACCGCGGGCATCCAGCCGGGCGATGTCGTCCTGGAGCTCAACGACACGCTGCTCGAGACGCCGGACGACGTGCCTTCGCTCGAAGCGAGCGGCGGCAACGTGATCGCCGTGCTGATCCAGCGCAACAACGCGCGGAAGTTCGTGTCGGTGCGCGCGCGTTAGGGCGTTGACGCGGCGGGTGTCGCCCGCCTAACATCGTTCGATATCGCGGGTAGTCAGCCCGGCATTCAGGAGCCATTCGGCATGAAAACGGCTTGCTTCATCGTAGTAGTCCACAGGCGCAGGGTCCGGTAGCGGCACCGCGCCGGCACCCATGCGCCCCCGACTCGTTCGGGGGCTTTTTTTTGTATTGCGCACGGCCGTTCGGTCGGTGCGCGGAGGGATCCGCTTGCAATCGAACCTGCCGATCGATTCCGCCCGGGCGTCGCCGCGACACGCGACGCTGATCCTGCTGTGCGCGCTCTCGGTGCTGCCGCTGAGCCTGTTCCTGCCGTCGTTGCCGGCGATCGCACGCGACCTGCACGCCGACTACGCGCTCGTCGCACTGTCGCTCGGCGGTTACGCGGCGGTGGCCGCGTCGCTCGAGTTCGTGATGGGGCCGCTGTCGGACCGGTTCGGGCGGCGGCCGATCGTGCTGACGAGCGTCGGCGTGTTCGCGCTCGGTTCGCTCGGCTGCGCGATGGCGACCGATATCCGCGTGTTTCTCGCGTGCCGGCTGATGCAGGCGGCGATCACGTCGGTCTATCCGGTGTCGATGGCGACGATCCGCGATACCGGTGGGGGCGCGCGCGTGGCGAGCCGGATCGGCTATGCGGCGATGGCCGCCGCGTTCGCGCCGATGCTCGGCCCGACGCTCGGCGGCGCACTCGACCAGACGGTCGGCTGGCGGGCGAGCTTCTGGCTGCTCGGCGCGGTCGGCATCGCACTGTTCTGCTGGTGCGCATCCGATCTCGTCGAAACCCATACGAGCCGGTCGTCGAGCTTCCGGCAGCAGCTTCGCGCGTATCCGGCGCTGCTCCGCGCGCGTCGTTTCTGGGCCTATGCGCTGTGCATGGCGTTTTCGACGGGCTCGTTCTACGCGTTCCTCGCCGGCGCACCGCTCGCCGCGAAAACGCTGTTCGACATTGCGCCGGCGGAGATCGGTTTTTACATGGGGACGATCACGGCCGGTTTCGTCGTCGGCAGTTTTCTGGCCGCGCGTATCGCGGGCCGCCACGCATTGGCCACGACGATTCTGTACGGGCGCATCGTCGCATGTGCGGGGCCATTGATCGCGCTCGGGCTGGTGTTCGGCGGCGCGACGCATGCGCTCGCATGGTTCGGGCCGTGCGTGCTGGTCGGCATCGGCAACGGGTTGACCAATCCCGGCGCACATGCCGGTGCGGTGTCGGTGCGCCCGGAGCTGGCGGGCAGCGCGTCGGGGCTGGCCGGTGCGATGACGATCGCCGGCGGCGCCGCGCTGTCGTCGCTGACGGGCGCGGCGTTGACCGCCGGCAACGCGGGTTATGCGCCGCTCGTGATGATGCTGATGTCGGCGTCGATCGCGCTGGCGGCCGCCGTCTGCGTACGGGTGTTCGATGCGCGGGATGCCGAACGATGACCGCGGGTGCGGCCCGGTACCGTGGTACGGCCGATTGGCGGACAATCCGTTGCATGCCGGGAGACGACGCACCCGCCGCGAGCCGTCTTCCCCGACGCGCGCGACGGGGGACTGGACGAGGATGCGATGAGCGATTTTTCAGATTTCCAGCGGGACATTGCCGATGCCGCGAGGGCGACCTTCAAGGCGCTGCGGGCATTGCACCCGGACGAGCATTTCTACGCGTTCGCGCTTTATACGGACAGCGGCGCGATGACGGTGGTGCCGGCCGCCAATTCGATCGAAGCGCTGCGCCGGATCCGCGCGCAACGGGCGATCGCGGACGACGATCCGGCGCCATGGTACACATGGGGTTCGGCCGAATGGGCGTACGAGGCGGCGGAGGCTTCGCCGTTCAACGCGATCTGCGGCAGGCTCGCGGACGAAGTGCTGAGTCCGCAGTTCATCCCGTCGCGATTCGCGGAATTCTCACGGCAACTGCAGGCCGACATGATCGAGGCATTACGGCTGCTCGACCGCGAGGGCCTGTTCGGCGCGGGCGACGAACGGGCGGCCATCACGCTGTTCGTGTCGATCAGCGACGACGACACAGCCAGGGCGCTGGAAAACGCATCGGCGAAAACACTGAATCCACCGGCCGTCGCCGACGCATTCCTGCGCCGTTTCGGCTGACCGGCATCGGGATACCGCACGGCGGCCTGGACGGGCGGCCGCCGTGCATGCTGCATTACGGCTTCGCGCCCACCACGAATTCGAACGTCGAGACGCCGTCGACGCCGCCCGTCACGCGGTCGCCCGGCTGCAGCGCGCCGACGCCGGCCGGCGTGCCGGTGAAGATCAGGTCGCCGGCCTTCAGCTCGACCGAGCGCGACACGTATGCGATGACGTCGGGCACGGCCCAGATCATGTCGGCCAGGTCGCCTTGCTGGCGCGTGTCGCCGTTCACCGCGAGCCAGATGCGGCCCGTCGCCGGGTGCCCGGTGGCCGACGCCGCGCGCAGTGCGGTCACGGGGCCCGACGCGTCGAAACCCTTCGCCCAGTCCCACGGACGGCTCAGTTTCTTCGCTTCGGCCTGCAGGTCGCGGCGCGTGAGGTCGACGCCGACGCCATAGCCCCATACGTGCGACAGCGCGTCGGCCGGGTCGATCGACCGGCCGTCCTTGCCGATGGCGACCACCAGCTCGATTTCATGATGGAGGTCGTTCGTCAGCGGCGGATAGGCGACGGTGCCGCTGGCCGGAACGATCGCGTCGGCCGGCTTCGTGAAGAAGAACGGCGGTTCGCGGTCGGGATCGGCGCCCATTTCGCGGGCGTGGTCGGCGTAGTTGCGGCCGACGCAGAATACGCGGCGCACGGGAAAGCGCGCGGACGACTGTTCGACTTCGACGGAAGGACGCTCGGCAGCGTCGATGACATAAGCGGACATCGGATGGCCTCGTTCGGTGGGAAGACGGATGCCGGCGCCCGTGCGGCGCACGAGCCGGCATGCGTGCAACGATACCCGACGTGCGTACGGCCGGATGCGACGCAACTGCGTTTTACCGGGACAAAACTACGCGTCGGCGGCCGGCGGTGTGTCGTCGCTGTCCGGCAGCGCGGCGTTCGCGTCGCGGTACGCCTTCGGCGACACGCCGACGCGCGCACGGAAGCGCCGGGCGAAATACCCTTCGTCGCGGAAGCCGACCGAGCGCGCGATGTCCGCGATGCGGCGGCTCGTGTGGGCCAGCAGCGATTGCGCGAGCGCGATCCGGCGCTCGGTCACGAGATCGGTGAACGTGCTGCCGGTTTCCTTGCGGACCAGGTGTGCAAGGTAGTTCGGCGACAGGAACGCGGCCTCGGCGGTCGCGGCGAGCGTCAGGTCCTCGCGGGTCAGGTTCGCGCGGACGTGCCGCAGCACGCGCGCGAGCGCATCGCGCCGGCCCGCGCGCTGGGCGCCGCGCTGCGCGAGCTTGTCGAGCGCGCCCGCGTACTGCGTGCAGACGAGCCCGATCAGCTGCAGCAGGTAGCCGCGCAGCAACGTGGTCGAGCCGAACGTGCGCACGCGATCGGTGTCGAGCATGCACAGCGCGAGGCGGCGTGCTTCCTCGTACGTGTCGCCGGTCAGGATGAAGTCGAGATGTTCCTGGAAGCGGAACGGTGTCAGTTCGGGGAAGCGGTGCGCGGGCACGTCCTCGAGATCGAGCGGATCGACGTCGAGATCGGCGCGCAGGAACGCCTGGCTGAAGTTGATCACGATGAAATGCGCGCCTTCCGGATGCGGGATCAGGTGTTCGCGGTGCGGCAGCACGAACGCGAGCGCGCCGCGCGGAAACGGCCGCGTGACGCCGCCGATCCGCTGCTCGGTGTCGCCGCCGAGGTTGAACTGGATCTGGAAATACGCGTGCCGGTGCGGTTCGGTGATCGCCTGGCGCGACGCCTGGTCGCGGATGTAGAAGTCGAGCCGGTCGCTGCGTTCGGGCATCCCGTACAGGCGCGGCGGGGCGGTGGAGGGCATGAAGGATTCTGCTGTTGGTGACGCGGTTGAGCCGCGATGGTACAGCGAGCCGGGCGCGGCCGGAACGTGCGGGCACGCCGCGGCGTGGCGGCGTGGCGATCAGGCGTCCGGATGGAAGCCGAGATAGCGTGCGTGCGGGCCCGCGCCATCGCCGGCAAGCGCGCTCGATGCCCCGACCGACACGAGCGTTTCCACCGTGGGCGCGCGGTTCGACACCAGCTTCCATTCGGTCGCATCGCCGCCGGCCGCGGGTGACAGGGCGTGCAGGTCCGTCAATGCGGCAAGCAAGGTGGCGGCGGGCGGCGCATGGACCACGAATCCTTCATTGGCGACGGCCGCCGTGTCGATGCCCAGCGCCGCGCACAGCCGCGCGCGCAACGGCGTCTCGGCCTCGCTCGCCGTGCGCGAGCGTGCGATGTTTTCGCGCGTCGCTGCGTCGACGAGCATGCCGCCACGGATGAGCGGTGCGTGCTGCCAGGCGTCGGGCGGGCATTGCTTGCCGCCGGGCATCAGCGGCACGAACGGATTGACTTCGGCCGGATAGATCCGGCACACGAGCGGGCGCTCGTCGTAGATCCCGCAGCGCAGGTCGTCGCGCAGGTTCGGACACGGGCCGGCATGGGACGCGGTGAGCACGGCCGTGATCCGCACGGGCAGCGAACCGCTCATCGCGGGCGTCGAACGCGCGCGCTTGTACGCAGCGAACGCGTCGCCAGGCTCGGGTTCGACGGGCCACGGCATGGCGTCGCACAGCAATTCCACGTGGCCGCCGCGCTGCAGCCACGCGATCGCTTCGTCGAGCGTTAGAGGAATGCGCAGGTCGCGGCAGCATGCGCCGCATCCGGTGCAGGCAAAGTCGATGTCGAGGTCGGTCGAGGTGGTATTCATGAAGGTGATGCGGAAACTTCAGGCGGGACACGAAGCATCGAGATGCCGCCGGTGATTGCGTTCATCGGTCGAGCAGCGGGGCCACCCGGCGGCGGAGTTCGGGCACGACGTCGGCGTCGAACCACGGATGGTGCTTGAACCACGCCTGATTGCGCGGCGACGGGTGCGGCAGCGGCAGCACGCCCGGGCCGTAGTCGTGCCACGCGTGCACGGTGTCGGTAAGCGTCGCCTTGCGCGTGTCGCGCAGGAAATGCCGCTGCGCGTACTGGCCGATCAGCAGCGTCAGGCGGATCGACGGCAGTTCGGCCAGCAGCCGGTCGATCCACAGTGGCGCGCATTCGGGGCGCGGCGGGTTGTCGCCGCTCGCGCCGCGGCCCGGGTAGCAGAACCCCATCGGCACGATCGCGAAGCGCGTTTCGTCGTAGAAGGTGTCGGCGTCGACATCGAGCCAGCCGCGCAGCCGCTTGCCGCTCGCGTCGTCCCACGGGATGCCGCTCGCATGGACGCGTGCGCCGGGCGCTTGCCCGACGATCAGGATGCGTGCATCACGATGGGCGCGCACGACGGGGCGCGGGCCGAGCGGCAGGACGGCTTCGCAGGCGCGGCACGCACGGATTTCGGTGAGCAGCACGTCGAGCGGCGCGCGCGTTCGTTTCGGCATCGATTCGGATCGGGGACGGAGTGGTCATGCAGTGTCGCCCGGGCGGTGCGTGCGGATGCCGCCGGGTGGGCCCGGATCGGCGTGGCGCGGCCCTCGAGCGCGCGCCCGCGGCTTCATGCGGCACGCATTACGCGTGCGACGGGCCCGATGCGCCGCCTTCGGCGACCGCAGCATCATACAACGCGGTCTGCGCGATTGCCGCGGCGATGGCCACATCGTCGTGCGGGCCGTCGAGCATCCCCCAGCGCCGGTATTGGGACAGGAACCAGCGCCCTTCGTGTGGATCGGGCCGGTTCACGGCGCCGCCGTCGTGGAAGCGGATCGGCAGCGGCGGTGCGGCGAACGGCCCCGCGCCGTAGTCGCCGAGCAGGCGCGGCGCGATCAGCCGGGCCGGCACGCCGAGCGCGTCGGGCGATGCAAGCCAGTCGGCCGCCTCGCGGCGGTGCGCGGCGCTGTCGAGCCACGCACACGCATCGACGAGCGTACGGATCAGCGCGCGCGCGGTGGCCGGATACAGCGCGACGAAGTCGCGCCGGGCGGCCAGCACCTTCTCCGGATGATCGGGCCAGATCTCGCTCGTGACCGCGACGGTCCGGCCCGCGCCGCACGCGTCGGCCACCGCGTGCCACGGCTCGCCGGAACAGAAGCCGTCGAGTTCGCCGCTGGCGAGCGCGGCGACCATCTCGGGCGGCGGGATCACGACGCTGCGCACGTCGCGCAGCGGATCGACGCCGTGCGACGCGAGCCAATGGTTCAGCCACATCGCGTGCGTGCCGGTCGGGAACGTCTGTGCGAGCAGCGGCTTGCGGCCGAGCGTCGCGAACGCGTCACGCACGCTGCCGCTTTCGCGATAGGCGTCGGCCAGGCCGCGCGACAACGTGATCGCCTGGCCGTTGCGGTTCAGCACCATCAGCGCGGCCATGTCGGCCTGCGGGCCGCCGATGCCGAGCTGCAGCCCGCTGACGAGGCCGTACAGCGCATGCGCGGCGTCGAGCTCGCCGCTCAGCAGCTTGTCGCGCACGGCAGCCCAGGACGGCTGGCGGCTCGGTTCGAGCGTGAGGCCGTGCCGCGCGCCGAGGTTCAGGCGCTGCGCGACGATCAGCGGGGCCGCATCGCTCAGCGCGACGAAGCCGAGGCGAAGATGCGCGCGTTCCGGCGCGGCGGGAGGGGAAGTATCCATGGCAGTCATGACTGGGGTGAGGCGTCGAGCAGTTGCCGCGCGACGTCGACGATGCGCAGGCCCTGATCCATCGCGCGCTTGCGCAGCGCCGCATAGGCATCGTGCTCGGACAGCTTGCGCTGGTCCATCAGCGCGCGTTTCGCGCGGTCGATCAGTTTGCGCTCCGCGAGTTCCCGTTCGACGTCGGCCAGCCGGCGGCGCAGCGCATCGTCGTGCGAGAAGCGCGCGAGCGCGACTTCGAGAATCGGGGCGAGACGCTCGGCCGACAGCCCTTCGACGAGATACGCGCTGACGCCCGCGCCGACCGCCGCACGGATCAGTTCCTGGTCGGCGTCGTGGCTGAACATCAGCACGGGGCGCGGCGCGGTCACGTGCATCACCGCAAGCTGTTCGAGCGTGTCGCGCGACGGCGAATCGGTATCGATGATCACGACGTCGGGACGCTGCTCCTCGACGGCTGCCGGCAGGCGCGCGGGTGTCGCGACGTCGTTCAGCATCTCGTAGCCGAGGCGCGCGAGTGCGTCGCCGAGCTCGCCGATCGGCTTGTCGGTGTCGGTGACGAGCAGCACGCGCAGGCGGGTGGGAGAAGCAGGTGTACTCATGATGCGAACGGCGGCGGCGAAACCGTGGCGCGATGTGCGGATCGGGAGCGGCGGCCCCGTGCGTGCATGGTGCGGGTGCTGTCCGCGGCGACCCGGCGGCCGATGCGCACGGTGCCGCTGTCTTCATGATAGGTGGGCGGCCGGTGCCGCGCGGTGTCGCGCATGCTACGCGGCCCGGGACAAAGCCGTTTCGGTCGTGGCCCGCGCTGCGCCCGCTCCCGGCACATCCTGCACGGCGGCTTCGCCGATCGCCCCGCCGACGAGAATCACGGCCGGGCTGCCGAGTTGCGCGGCCTCGATACCGTGCGCGAGCGTGCCGAGCGTGCCGGTCCAGCGGCGTTCGTCGGGCGTGCCGGCCCATTGCACGGCGGCGGCCGGCGTCGATGAAGGCAGCGCGGCGAGCAGGCCGGCCGCGATGCTGTCGACGCGGCTCATGCCCATGTAGATCGCGAGCGTGGTGCCGGTCGCCGCGAGCCGCGCCCAGTCGGGTTCGCCATGATCCTGGCGGTGGGCGGTGATGAACGTGACGCCCTGGCAGTGCTCGCGGTGCGTGAGCGAGATGCCGAGGCTCGCGGCTGCCGCGAATCCCGACGAGATGCCGTTGACGATCTCGACCGGAATCGCGGCGGCGCGCAGCGTCGCGAGTTCCTCGCCCGCGCGGCCGAACAGCAGCGCGTCGCCGCCTTTCACGCGCACCACGTGCGCGCCGCGCAGCGCGTAGCGGCGCATCAGCTTTTCGATGAATGCCTGCGGCGCGGAGCGGCAGCCGCCGCGCTTGCCGACACGGATCACACGCGCCTGCGGCGCGAGTTCGACGATGCCGGGCGCGACGAGATCGTCGAGCAGCAGCACGTCGGCGGCGGCCAGTGCCTTCACGGCCTTCAGCGTGAGGAGATCGGGGTCGCCGGGGCCGGCGCCCAGCAGTGTGACTTTGCCAGTCGTCATGTCGTGTTCCATTGCCGCATGCGTGTGTGCGGCGCCGATAACGGGTGGTCTGCGCGGCGGCGGCGGGCGGTCGAAACGCACCGGCATTCGGCCGTGCCGCGCACGGAGGGACGCCGTTGTCCTGACGGGCCCGCCGTGAAGGGCGGGCAAGGTTTGCGGGGACTGCCCACCGGCGCCGTTGCCGGTGTGATGCACGAGATCGAGCAATATCTGGGCCAACCGGCGCACGGTCCGGCACGCGCAGCGCGCGATGCACCGTGTGACGGGCGCACCGACGGGCGCCCACGTGCAGGCGGCCGCCGCGCGCGGGCAGCCGCAACGCCGCATCGGCGTGCATCGTGCCCCGCCAGTGCGCACCGCGATGTCGCACGGTGACAGTGCTGCAGCGCACCACATCTGTGCCTTGCTGCCTCATCGCGCATCGTGCGGCAGGTGTCGTCGTGCACCGCACATCGGCCGGCGAGCTTTGCGCGGTGGGGCCGAGGGCCCGATCGGCGGCGACATGGCACGGCGTTTGCGTAAGCTGGTTCGGGCGGATCAATGGCGATTCGTCCGCAGTACCGATTACTAGACGCGCCCGGCAACGGGCTTCATGGGCAACGGCGTCCTACGCATCGGGTCTCGACGAGACCGGGTGCGCAGGACGCCGTTTTTCGTTTGGCGGATGACATGACCGACAAAGCTACCCGTATCGATCTCTTCAGTTTCCGCACCGCGCCGATGCGCGCGTTCCACATGACGTGGATGGCGTTCTTCGTGTGCTTCTTCGCGTGGTTTGCGTGCGCGCCGCTGATGCCGCTCATCGCACGCGAATTCCACCTGACGGCGGCCCAGGTCGCCAACATCAACATCGCCGCGGTGGCCGCGACGATTGCCGTGCGGCTGCTCGTCGGCCCGCTGTGCGACCGCTTCGGCCCGCGCCGCGTGTATGTCGGCCTGCTGCTGCTCGGCGCGATTCCCGTGTTCGCCGTGTCGTTCACGCACGACTACCTGTCGTTCCTGATCTGCCGGCTCGGCATCGGCGCGATCGGCGCGGGCTTCGTGATCACGCAGTACCACACGTCGGTGATGTTCGCACCGAACGTCGTCGGCACCGCGAACGCGACGACGGCCGGCTGGGGCAACGCAGGGGCCGGCGCGACGCAGGCGCTGATGCCGCTGCTCGTCGCCGCCGGCCTGATGCTCGGCTTCGGCGAGGACTCATCGTGGCGCATCGCGCTGGTCGTGCCGGGCGTCGCGATGCTCGTGATGGCCTGGGCGTACTGGCGTTTCACGCAGGACTGCCCGCAAGGCGACATCCTCGCGCTGCGCAAGGAAGGCGTGACGGTCGACAGCGGCAAGAAGGGCGGCTGGGCGAGCTTCTTTGCCGCATGCGCCAACTATCGCGTGTGGATGCTGTTCGTCACGTACGGCGCGTGCTTCGGTGTCGAAGTGTTCATCCACAACATCGCCGCGCTGTACTACGTCGATCACTTCAGCCTGTCGCTGAAGGACGCCGGTTTCGCGGTCGGCCTGTTCGGGCTGCTCGCGCTGTTCGCCCGAGCGCTCGGCGGCTGGCTGTCCGACAAGATCGCCGCGCGCCGCAGCCTCGACGTGCGTGCGGCGCTGCTGTGCGCGCTGATCGTCGGCGAAGGGCTTGGGCTGATCTGGTTTTCGCATGCGCAAAGCATCGGCGTCGCGCTCGTCGCGATGCTGACCTTCGGCTTGTTCACGCACATGGCCTGCGGCGCGACCTACGCGCTGGTGCCGTTCATCGACCGCAAGGCGCTCGGCGGCGTCGCGGGGATCGTCGGTGCGGGCGGCAACGTCGGTGCGGTCGCCGCGGCCTTCCTGTTGAAGGGCGTGGGCGACGTGCAGCAGACGCTGAGCCTGCTCGGCCTCGCCGTCACGGCGACCGCGTTGTGCGCGATGGCCGTGCGCTTCAGCGAAGAGCACAAGGCACGCGAAGCCGAACTGCGCGACCGCGCGCTGGCCGCCGCCACGGCCGCGAACTGATCGACCGAAGGAACCGTCACCATGAAACTCATCGTCATCGGCCACGGCATGGTCGGCCACAAGCTCCTCGAATGCGTCGCGGCGGAAGCCGGCACGGCGGGCGTGTTGCAGGTCACCGTGCTCGGCGAGGAGCCGCGCCCGGCCTACGATCGCGTGCACCTGTCCGAGTTCTTTGCGGGCAAGTCGGCGGACGACCTGTCGCTCGTCGAACCTGGCTTCTTCGAGCGTCATCCGCAGTTCGACCTGCGCCTGAACGCGCGGGTCGCGTCGATCGACCGCGCCGCGCATACGGTCACACTCGCATCGGGCGAAACGCTCGCGTACGACAAGCTGGTGCTCGCCACGGGCTCGCGCCCGTTCGTGCCGCCGGTGCCGGGGCGCGATCGTGCAGGCTGCTTCGTGTACCGGACGATCGAGGACCTCGAAGCGATGCAGGCGTGCGGCGCGCACGCGAAGCGCGGCGTCGTGATCGGCGGCGGGCTGCTGGGCCTTGAATGCGCGAAGGCGCTGCGCGACATGGGGCTCGACACGCACGTCGTCGAATTTGCTCCGCGGCTGATGGCCGTGCAGGTCGACGACGGCGGCGGCCGGATGCTGCGCGCGAAGATCGAGGCGCTCGGCGTGACCGTGCATACGGGCAAGAACACGCTGGAAATCGTCGATGGCGAGGAAGGCGCGCACCGGATGGCGTTTGCCGACGGTACGCACCTGGACGCCGACATGATCGTGTTCTCGGCCGGCATCCGCGCCCGCGACGAACTGGCGCGTGCTTGCGGGCTCGACACCGGCGCGCGCGGTGGCGTCGCGATCGACGACGCATGCCGCACGAGCGATGCCGACATCTACGCGATCGGCGAATGCGCGGCGTGGAACGGCATGGTGTACGGCCTGGTCGCGCCCGGCTACGACATGGCGCGCGTGGTGGCGAAGCAGCTTGCAGGCTGCGCTGATGACACGGGCGCGGCTGCATTCGCGGGCGCCGACATGAGCACGAAGCTGAAGCTGATGGGCGTCGACGTCGCGAGCATCGGCGACGCGCACGGCACGACGGCCGGCAGCCGCACCTACCAGTACGCGGACGAGCGCCGCCAGGTCTACAAGAAGCTCGTGGTGTCCGACTGCGGCAAGTTCCTGCACGGCGCGGTGATGGTCGGCGACGCGGCCGAATACGGCACGCTGCTGCAGATGATGCTGAACCGCATCGAGCTGCCCGAGTCGCCCGAATTCCTGATCCTGCCGTCGTCGGACGGCGTGGCGAAACCGGCGCTCGGCGTCGACGCGCTGCCTGACGGCGCCCAGATCTGCTCGTGCAACAACGTGTCGAAGTCGCAAATCTGCACGGCCGTCGCCGACGGCGCGACGAGCCTCGGCGCGCTGAAGACGTGCACGGGCGCCGGCACGTCGTGCGGCGGCTGCGTGCCGCTCGTCACGCAGATCATGAAGGCCGAGATGAAGAAGCAGGGTCTCGCGGTCAACAACCACCTGTGCGAACACTTCCCGCATTCGCGCCAGGAGCTGTTCCACCTGATTCGCGTCGAGCGCATCACGACGTTCGACGAACTGCTCGCGAAGCACGGCCACGGCCTCGGCTGCGACGTGTGCAAGCCGGCGGTGGCGGGCATCCTCGCGTCGTGCTTCAACGAGTTCGTGCTGAAGAAGGAACACGCGAGCCTGCAGGATTCGAACGACTACTACCTCGCGAACATCCAGCGCGACGGCACGTACTCGGTCGTGCCGCGCATGCCGGGCGGCGAAGTCACGCCGGAAGGGCTGATCGCGGTCGGCCAGGTCGCGCAGAAGTACGGGCTCTACACGAAGATCACCGGCGGCCAGCGTGTCGACCTGTTCGGCGCGCGCGTCGAGCAGCTGCCGTCGATCTGGGAGGAACTGATCGCGGCCGGCTTCGAATCGGGTCACGCGTACGGCAAGGCGCTGCGTACCGTGAAGTCGTGCGTCGGTTCGACCTGGTGCCGTTACGGCGTCGACGATTCGGTCGGCCTCGCGATCGACTTCGAGAATCGCTACAAGGGGCTGCGCGCGCCGCACAAGATCAAGTTCGGCGTGTCCGGCTGCACGCGCGAGTGTGCGGAAGCGCAGGGCAAGGACGTCGGGATCATCGCGACCGAAAAAGGCTGGAACCTGTACGTGTGCGGCAACGGCGGGATGAAGCCGCGCCACGCCGAACTGCTCGCGTCCGATCTCGACCGCGCGACGCTGATGCGCTACATCGATCGTTTCCTGATGTTCTACGTGCGTACGGCCGACCGGCTGCAGCGCACGAGCGTGTGGCGCGACAACCTCGAAGGCGGCCTCGACTACCTGATCGACGTCGTCGTGCACGACCGGCTCGGGATCGGCGCCGAGCTCGAAGCCGACATGCAGCACGTGGTCGACACCTACGAATGCGAATGGAAGAAGGCCGTGACCGATCCCGACACGCGCAAGCGCTTCCGCCACTTCGTGAACAGCGACGCGCCGGATACGACCATCGAATTCGTCGAGACGCGCGGCCAGATCCGCCCCGCGACGCCCGGCGAACGCGCGGGCGGCAAGCCCGTGCCGATTCCCGTCGTCGCCGAAAGCGCGGCGCAAGCCGTGACCGAACCCGCAACCGTCTGACCCTGACCGACACCCGCATTTTTTGCGAAGGAGCCCATCATGAACGATCGTCTTCCGCTGTCCTGGACCCGTGTGTGCCCGCTCGACGACATCGTGCCGAACACCGGCGTGTGCGCGCTCGTCAACGGCGAGCAGGTCGCGGTGTTTCACGTCGCGCATGCCGAGGAAGGCGGCGTGTTCGCGATCGACAACGTCGATCCGGTATCGCAGGCGGCCGTGATGTCGCGCGGGCTGATCGGCAGCCTCGGCGAGCGCGTCGTCGTCGCGTCGCCGCTGTACAAGCAGCACTTCGACCTGCGCACCGGCGAATGCCTGGAAGCGCCCGAGCAGTCGGTGAGCGCGTATCCGTCGCGGGTCGAGGACGGCTTCGTGTGGATCGCGGCCTGACCGTCCCGGAGCGCGCATGACCGCCACCCCCGTCAAGAGCGTGTGCCCGTACTGCGGCGTCGGCTGCGGCATGGTGCTGCACGTCGAGGATGGCGAAGTCGTCAAGGTGTCCGGCGACTCCGACCATCCGACCAACTTCGGGCGGCTGTGCACGAAGGGTTCGTCGGCGCACGTCGCGCTGCGACGCTCGGGGCGGCTCGACCGTGCGTTCGTGCGCCGTGCACGCGAGGAAGACCTCGTGCCGCTGCCAGCGCGCGACGCGATCGCCGAAACCGCGCGTCGCCTGCGCGCGGTGCTCGATACGCACGGTCCGGACGCGCTGTCGTTCTACGTGTCGGGGCAGATGTCGATCGAGGCGCAATACCTCGTCAACAAGCTCGCGAAGGGCTTCGTCGGCACCAACAACATCGAGTCGAACTCGCGTCTCTGCATGGCGAGCGCGAGCACCGGCTACAAGCAGTCGCTCGGCGCGGACGGCCCGCCCGGGTCGTACCAGGACTTCGATCGCGCGAACCTGTTCTTCGTGATCGGCGCGAACATGGCCGACTGCCATCCGATCCTGTTCCTGCGGATGATGGATCGCGTGAAGGCCGGCGCGAAGCTGATCGTCGTCGATCCGCGCCGCACCGGCACCGCCGACAAGGCCGACCTGTTCCTGCAGATCCGGCCGGGCACCGATCTCGCGCTGACCAACGGGCTGCTGCACCTGCTGCGTGCGAATGGCCGCACCGATGCCGCGTTCATCGACGCATACACGGAAGGCTGGGACGCGATGCCGGCATTCCTCGCCGACTACACGCCCGAGCGCGTCGCGGCGATCACGGGGCTCGCGGAAGCCGATCTCCGCACGGCCGCGCAATGGATCGGCGACGCGCAGGAGTGGATGAGCTGCTGGACGATGGGGCTCAACCAGAGCACGCACGGTGTGTGGAACACCAATGCGATCTGCAACCTGCATCTTGCGACGGGCAAGATTTGCCGCGCTGGCAGCGGGCCGTTTTCGCTGACCGGCCAGCCGAACGCGATGGGCGGGCGCGAGATGGGCTACATGGGCCCGGGTTTGCCGGGCCAGCGCTCGGTGGCTTCCGACGACGATCGCCGTTTCGTCGAGAACCTGTGGCACGTGCCGGCCGGCACGCTGCGCGAGGAAACCGGCAAGGGAACCGTCGATCTGTTCTCGCGGATGGCGGCCGGCGATATCAAGGCATGCTGGATCATTTGCACGAACCCGGTTGCCACGGTGCCGAACCGGCAGAACGTGATCGCCGGACTGCAGGCCGCGGAACTCGTGATCGCACAGGACGCATTTCTCGATACCGAGACCAACCGCTACGCCGACATCCTGCTGCCGGGCGCGCTGTGGGCCGAAGGCGACGGCGTGATGGTCAACTCCGAGCGCAACATGACGCTGATGCGCGCCGCGGTTGCGCCGCCGGGCGACGCGCTGCCCGACTGGCGCATCGTCGCGGAGGTCGCGCGTGCGATGGGCTTCGGCGATGCGTTCGACTACGCGTCGGCGGCCGACGTGTTCGACGAGATCGTGCGTTTCTCGAATCCGGCGACCGGCTACGACCTGCGCGGCGCGAGCCACGCGGCGCTGCGCGACGGCCCGGTGCAATGGCCGGTCGCGCCGGGCACCGCGCGCGAGCGGCACCCGATCCGCTACCTGAACGACGGCGTGAGCCAGACGCCGCGCGCCTTGCCCGACGGCAACGACGCACCGCGCATCGCGTTCCCGACGCCGTCGGGCAAGGCGCGCTTCTTCGCACGGCCGCACGTCGATCCGGCCGAGCTGCCCGACGACACTTTCCCGATCGTGCTGAACACCGGGCGGCTGCAGCATCAATGGCACACGATGACGAAGACGGGCAAGGTCGCGATGCTGAACAAGCTCAACCCGCGCCCGTTCGTCGAGCTGCACCCGGACGATGCAAGCGCGCTCGGCATTGCCACGAAGGACAGCGTCGAAATCCGTTCGGCGCGCGGCCGCGCGGTGTTGCCGGCCGTCGTGACCGAGCGCGTGCAGCGCGGCAACTGCTTCGCGCCGATGCACTGGAACGACGTGTACGGCGACGACCTGTGCATCAACGCGGTGACGAACGACGCGATCGATCCGGAATCGCAGCAACCCGAACTGAAATATTGCGCGGTCGCGCTGCAACGCGTCGACACGGATGCGTTCGCGTCCGCCGACGACGAGACGGCGCAACCCGATGCCCGCGCCGACGACGCGCGGCCCGCGCCGGCGATGGTGCAGGCCACTGCTTCACAGGAATCCGACATGGCAGACATCGACACTTTCGCGGCCGCGCTCGGCGTCGCCGATCTGGCGCCGCCGCCGTTGACCGACACCGAACGGCTGTATGTGGCTGGCCTCGTCAGCGGGCTGAAGGCAAGCGCCGGCCGGCGCGAGGGCAGCGTGCCCGTGCTGCCGGCTGCTGCGCCGTTGACGCCGCTGGTGCGGTTCTGGCTCGACGGCATGCTCGCGGGCCTGTTCAGCCGTTCGCTGCCTGCGCATTCGCCGGCGGCCGCGACGGCCGCGCTGCCGGCCGATGCCGCCGCGTCCGGCGGCGTGCGGATCGTGCGCACACGCCCGAAGGTCGTGCTGCTGTGGGCGTCGCAGACCGGCAACATCGAATCGTTGACCGAGGATTACGCGACGCAATTGATGAACGCGGGCTTCGAGATCCGTACCGCGTGCATGTCCGACTATCCGGTCGCATCGCTCGCCGGTGCGCAATACGTGCTGCTGATGACGAGCACGTTCGGCGACGGCGATGCGCCCGACAACGGCACCGAGTTCTGGGACGCGCTGCAGGCCCGCAGCGCCGCGCGCCTCGACGGCGTGCATTTCGCGGTGCTCGCGTTCGGCGACCGCAACTACGACCAGTTTTGCGGTCACGGCCGACGCCTCGACGCGCGGCTCGCGGAACTCGGCGCGGCACGCCTGTGTGCGCGCGTCGATTGCGACGTCGAATTCCAGCGCGATGCCGACCAGTGGCTCGAACGTGTCGTCGCGCGGATCAAGGAGGCCGATGCCGCGCTGCACGCGGTGCCGTCCGGCGGGATGAGCCCGTCGGGGCTGCTGCCGACGAAGGCGCATCCGGCGCCGTCGAAGCTCGTCGCGAACCTGCGGCTGAACCGTCCGGGCGCCGCGAAAGATACGCGCTACGTGTCGCTGTCGACCGAAGGCGCGAACCTCGAATACGAAACCGGCGACGCGCTCGGCGTATGGCCGACCAACTGCCCGGAGCTGGTCGACGAGCTGCTGTCGGTCACCGCGCTGAAAGCCGACGCACCGGTGTCGATCGCGGGCGTCGGCGACGTGCGCCTCGGCGATGCGCTCGCGCGTCATTTCGACATCACGCGGCCGCATCCGGACGCGCTCGCGTTCATCGCGTCACGCAGCGCGAACGGCGCGCTGAAGTCGCTGCTCGGCGACGAGCGCAAGGGCGACCTGAAGCAATGGCTGTGGGGGCAGCAGCTCGCGGACGTGCTGCACGAGTTTCCGGTCGATCTGTCGGGCACGGAGCTGGTCGGCATGCTCAAGCGCATGCAGCCGCGCCTCTATTCGATCGCGTCGAGCCCGAGCGCGCACGAGGGCGAGATCCACCTGACCGTGTCGGCCGTGCGTTATCACAACGGCCGGCGCGCACGCAAAGGCGTCGCGTCGACGTTCCTCGCCGATCGCGCGGACGACGGCCGCGTGCCCGTGTTCGTGCAGAAGTCCGCGCATTTCCGGCCGCCCGTGAACGGCGACGTGCCGATCGTGATGGTCGGCCCCGGCACCGGCGTGGCGCCGTTCCGCGGCTTCCTGCACGAGCGGCAGGCGCGCGGCGCGCGCGGGCGCAACTGGCTGTTCTTCGGCGAACAGCACGCGCAGACCGACTTCTATTACGGCGACGAGTTGGGCGCGATGCACGACAGCGGCTTCCTCACACGGCTCGATCTCGCGTTCTCGCGCGACCAGGCTGACAAGATCTACGTGCAGGACCGGATGCGCGAGCAGGGCGCCGAGCTGTTCGCGTGGCTTGAGGAGGGCGCGCACTTCTACGTGTGCGGCGACGCCGCACGGATGGCCAAGGACGTCGATACCGCGCTGAAGGCGGTTGTCGCCGAGCACGGCGGGATGTCGGACGAAGCCGCGAACGACTACGTCGCGCGGCTTTCGAAGGCGCGGCGCTACATGCGCGACGTGTACTGATCGCGGGCGGCGCGACTTGACGCGGCCCGCCGGCATGCGGGCCCGGCTTCGGCGACGGGTTGGCCTGTGGTGGTTCGAGCCGTCGGGACGGCTGGCGACGGCGAACGCGGCGCGCGACACGCCGGGCGGCGGGCACGGCGTTCCTGCGTGAACCGCCGGCCGCCGCCGGTTTACGTCACTGCTGACGATCCCACGCGCGCGCCTGTTCGGCACGGACGAACGCTTCCGACGACTGCGGCAGCAGGGTGCGGAATGCGCCGCCGTCGCTTTCGATCACGTCGACCATCTTCGCGATCATCTCTTCCGGGTCGTGCTGTTCGAGCGGGAACGTCAGCCGCTCCGGCGTCACGGTATGGACGGCCGGATCGTGCCAGCGCCGCGTCGTCTCCATCATCCGGTCGTTGAAGCCGGTGCTGTACGGGCCGGGGTTCACGGTCGCGACACGGATCCCGTGCGGCGCCAGTTCCGCGTGCATCGCCTCGGCCACCGATTCGACCGCATGCTTCGACGCGCAATAGGCGCCCGTGAACGGCCCCGTGATCAGGCCCGCGATCGACGACACGAACACGATCTTGCCGTGCCGGCGCGCCAGCATGCCGCGCGCGATTTGCTGCGTGAGTTCGAGCGGACCGAACACGTTGACGTCGAACAGCTCCCGGACGATCTCGACCGGCAGGTCGACGAGCGCACCGGCTTCGCCGACGCCCGCGTTGTTCACGAGCACGTCGAAGTCGAGCTCGGCCGCACGGGCGCGATCGTGCGCCGACGTGACGTCGAGCTTGATCGCGCGCAGTGCGGTGCCGCATTGCGCGGCGGCGTCCGTCAGCGCATCGATCTCGACGGTGACGCGTACGCCGGCCGTCACGTCGTGACCGCGCTCGGCGAGCCGTAAGGCGACTTCGCGGCCAAAGCCGGTGCCTGCGCCGGTGATGAGGATGCGTTTCTGTGTCATGTGCTTACCCTGTGGTTTGGAGGTGGAGCGTTGCCGGAAAGCGGTCGCGGCCGTGTTGCGCGATCGCGGTGTCTTCGTCGACGCTGCCGCCCGAGACACCGATCGCGCCCACGCAGCGCCCGTTGCCGTCGAAGAGCGGTTCGCCGCCGCCGAACGTGACGAGCCCGCCGTGGCTGTGCTCGATGCCGCGCAGCGGACCGTCGCCCGACATCGCGCCGAGTGCGCCGGTCGAGGCACGGAAGCGGATTGCCGTCAGCGCCTTGCGCTGCGCGAGATCGATCGCACCGAGGAAGCAGTCGTCGGTGCGCACGAAGGCGAGCAGGTTTGCGCCGGCATCGACGACTGCAATGGCGATGCCGACGACTTGCAGCGACGCGGCATGCGCGAGGGCGGCATCGATCGTGCGACGGGCGGCTGCGAGCGGCAGTGCGGCGGTGAGCGGGTCCATGCAAGGCTCCGGTGGGACGACAGCGCCAGTGTAGGCAGTAGCGGTATATGGGAGAATCCACATTCCGCTCGAAAGAGTTTCAAGTTTTTCTAATGATGAGCCGACGCGATCCGATGGCCGGGCTGCACGTGTTCATGACCGTTGCGACGGCCGGCAACTTCACGCGCGCGGCCGCCGCGCTCGGCCTGACGCCGGCTGCCGTCAGCCTCGCGATCGGGCAGCTCGAGGGCGAGCTGAACGTGAAGCTGTTCAACCGCAGCACGCGCGGCGTGAGCCTGACGGAAGCCGGACAGCGCTACTGGCGGCAGACGGAGCCCGCGTACCGGCAGGTCATGCAGGCGCGCGACGAGCTGAAGGATGCCCGCAGCGAGCCGAGTGGCGTGTTGCGCGTCACCGCGCTGCCGCTGGCGCGCGCGCTCGTGATCGCGCCGGTGCTGGCCGTATTCCGCGAGCGCTATCCGAAAGTGCGGCTGGAGATCCGCTACGAGAACGAACTGGTCGACATCGCGAAGGACGGGTTCGATGCGGGGATTCGCCTCGCCGACCGGCTGCAGCCCGGGACGATCGGCGTGCGCATCGCGCCGGCGCTTTCGTGCGCGCTGGTCGCGTCACCCGGTTACCTCGCGCGGTACGGCACGCCCGCGTCGATCGCCGAGCTCGAGCGTCATGCCTGCGTCCGCTTCCGGTTCTCGGAGAGCGGGCGGTTGCACAAATGGCTGCTGCATGACGGGCGCCGCGACGTCGATCTCGATCCGGAAGGCGTATTCGTGACGAACGATGCCGATGCGGTGATCGACGCGGCGCGCGCCGGTGTCGGAATCGCGTTTGCGTTCATGCGCGAACGGATCGAGCAGGACCTGCGCGACGGCACGCTCGTCGAGGTGCTGCCGGGCGCGTGCCGGACGCTGCCGCCGATGTGGCTGTATTACGTGAATCGCAAGCACGTGCCGGCGAAGCTGCGCGCGTTCATCGACGTGCTGCGAGAGCGCGACGGGGCGGATGCGACGTAATCGCATCGTCCGGATGACTGCAGCAATCGCTGTGGCGGCGCATGATGGCGGCTCGATCCACCAAGCCTTGGAGTCGCGTCATGACGGCATCCCCGTATTTCCCGATTCGAACCCTCGTGATCGCCGCGGCGCTGGCGGCCGCCGCGATCTGGTGCGCTCCAGCCATCGGCCAGACGTCGAGCGTGCCGGCCGGCTCGGCCAATGCGACGCCTGACAACGCGATATTGCTGACGGTTTTCCTGAAACACGACCAGTCGCGGCCACTTGCCGAGCTGAATGCGCAACTCGCGAAGCAGGGGTTCTACAAGGCGTTTCCGCCGCCGGGCGTCGAAGTGGTGAGCTGGACCGTGACGATGGGGATCGGACAGATCGTCGTGCTGCGGCTGCCGGCATCGCGGCTGCGTGAGGTCAATCGGGTGCTCGAGGATACGGCGTGGGGTGCTTATCGGACGGAGTTCTATCCGACTTACGACTACAAGGCGATCGCGTTGGGGGAGCGTGAGCGGGGGAAGTGACGCGCAGCCGTGTATTCCAGTGACGACGAAGCACGGGGGCAGGCGCTCCGAATCGACCCGTCCCCATTCCCGAAACGCCCCGCGCCATCACGTTTTCGTCCTCGCCAGCCGCACCCCGTCCGGCAATTTTCTCCCAAATGCATCACAAGTCATTCATCCGATGAAAAATCCACGCCAGTTCCCGGTATGATGCGCACCTCGCGCGTGATCGGCCGTCGAACTTTGATGCGACATTGATACACGCAGCGCTACAAATCCGCACAACGAGCGCGTGAAAGATTTTGTAATATAAGACCCGTATACTTGTAAGTTCTGATTCAGGCGCTCCCTGCCTTTTCTTCCGGCTGACCGCCCACGCAGAACAACCAGATTCGTCGCCGCCTGGCCTTCTTGCGCCGCGACACGCTATGCACCACCACTGAACAACTTATGTCTTCCCGCCACTCAGGTTCGCCCGGCCGTGCCGCGGCGGTGATCGCCCGTGTCCGGGCGCTGATCCGCAACGAGCGCGTGCTGTCGCCGCTGCTCGCGCTCGGCATCGGCTTGCTGCTGATCGTGGTTTTCCAGCATCTGTCGGAATCCGTCGACTACCGGTCGGTGATCCGCCAGTTGCGTCACATGTCCGTCAGCGAGTGGGGGGCGTCGCTGGCCGCGACGGCCCTCAGCTATCTCGCGCTCGTCGCCCGTGACGCGGTCGGCCTGCGCTATGTCGCCGCGAAGGTGCCGCGCGTCGCGTTGTGGATCGGCGCGATCGCCGGTTCCGCACTCGGCAACGCAACCGGCTTCGGCGCGCTCACGGGCGGCGCGGTCCGCGCCCGCGTGTACGGCGTGTCGGGTGTCACGCCCGCGCAGATCGGCCGGATGACGGTGTTCACGAGCGGCACGCTGGCGCTCGCGATGGTGTTGATGACGGCAGTCGGCATGGTCTGCGTGCCGGAGGCGCTTGCCGCGATGCTGCATGTCGCGCCCGGCGTGCTGACGTGGGGCGGCGCCGCGCTGCTCGTGATACTGGCCGCGATGGTCGCGATGTGCGGCAGCGCGGCGCGACCGGTCGTCACGCGCTTCAAGTGGCTGTCGTTCGACGTGCCCGCGCGGCGCGATCTCGTCGCGCAGGTCGTCTACGCGGTGCTCGACGTCGTCGCCGCGGGCCTGACACTGTGGGTGCTGCTGCCGGCCGCACCGGTCGGCTTCCCGACTTTCATCACCGTCTACGCAGCCGCGCTGCTGCTCGGGATGATCGGCCATACGCCGGGCGGGATCGGCGTGTTCGAAGCCGCGATGGTGTTCACGCTCGGCCGCGAAGTGCCCGCGCACGCGATGGTCGCCGCGCTGATCGCGTATCGCGCAATCTATTTCGGCGTGCCGCTCGTGCTGTCGGCCGGCCTGCTGGCCGGTTTCGAGGGCCGCGCGCTGCGCCGCCGGCTCGTCACGCGGCAGGCCGTGCGCGTGTCGCAGCTCGCACCGGTGTTCCTGAGCCTCGTGACGTTCGCGGTCGGCGGGATGCTGGTGATCTCGAGCGCGACGCCTGCGTTCTGGCACCGGATCGCGATCCTGCGCCATATCGTGCCGTTATGGGTGCTCGAAGGCTCGCAGGTGATCTGCAGCGTGCTCGGCGTCGCGCTGCTGTTCGTCGCGCGCGGGCTGCTGCGGCGGCTCGACGGCGCGTGGTGGATGACCTTCGCGCTGACGCTCGCGAGCCTCGCGCTGTCGCTGGCGAAGGGCCTCGCGTTCGTCGAGGCCGGCGTGCTCGGCACGCTGCTCGTGCTGCTGCTCGTCAGCCGCCGCCGTTTCAACCGCCATTCGTCGCTGCTCGCCGAGCGCTTCACGGTGAGCTGGTTCGTGTCCGTGACGATGGTACTGATGCTGGCCGTGTGGGTGCTGTTCTTCGCGTTCCGCGACGTGCCGTACACGCGCGAGCTGTGGTCGCATTTCTCGTTCGACGCGCGCGCGCCGCGTGCGCTGCGCGCGACGCTTGCGTCCGGCGTGTTCGTTGCGCTGTTCGCGCTGTGGCAATTGCTGCGCCCGGCGCCCGGCCGGTTCGTGAAGCCCGTGCCGCAGGACCTGTTCGACGCCGAACGGATCATCCGCGCGCAGGAGTGCAGCGATGCGGGCCTCGCGCTGATGGGCGACAAGTCGTTCCTGTTTTCGGAATCGCGCCAGGCCTTCCTGATGTATGCCAAGAACGGCCGCACGTGGGCCGCGCTGCACGACCCGGTCGGGCCGCGCGAGGAGTGGCCGGCGCTGATCAGCAAGTTCATCGCGCTCGCGCACGCGCACAGCGGTCGCGCGGCGTTCTACCAGGTGCGCGCGAACGCGCTGCCGTTGTATCTCGACGCAGGCCTCACGCTGATGAAGCTCGGCGAGGAAGCGCATATCGCACTCGACCGGTTCGACCTGAAGGGCTCGAACCGGTCGCACCTGCGCTACGCGCTGCGCCGCGGCGACAAGGACGCGCTGGCGGTCGAGGTGATCGCCCCGGGCGACGTGCCGGCCGCGCTGCCGGCGCTGCGCGATATCTCCAACGGCTGGCTCGACAGCCGCGATGCGCGCGAGAAGAGCTTCTCGGTGGCCGCGTTCCATGACGGCTATCTCGCGACGCAGTCGGTGATGCTCGTGCGGCAGGCCGACAAGCCGATCGCGTTCGTCACGTTCATGACGACCGACCTCAACACCGAGGCGACGGTCGGCGTGATGCGCCATCTGCCGGACGCGTCGCCGTACGCGATGGAATATCTGTTTACGCAGCTCGCGCTGCATCTGAAGGAAGCGGGTTTCCGCAAGCTGAGCCTGGGCATCGCGCCGTTCTCGGGGATGGGGGCGGCGAAGATGCCGTCGCCGTGGCACCGGCTCGGCCTGATGGTCTGGCGCTTCGGCGGCCGCTTCTACAACTTCCGCGGCTTGCGCGCTTTCAAGAGCAAGTTCGAACCGCACTGGGAGCCGCGTTATCTTGCGGCCTCGGGCTCGGTCGGCGTGTTCGTCACGCTTGCGGATCTGTCATTGCTGGCTGGAGGTCGGCGTTCATGAGTTTGAAGAAGGGAATCGCGCGGGCGGCAGCCGCCTGCGCGGGAATGATGCTGGCCGGCGCCGCGTGCGCCACGCAGCCGGCCGCCGTGAAAGCCGAAACCGTGTCGGGCGGTCGTTATGGGCCCGTCACCGTGACCAAGCCGAGCGGGCCGCTGCGCGGATTCGTCGTGCTGTTCTCGCGTGAGGCCGGATGGAATGCGGCCGATCAGCAGGCGGCCGACGCGCTCGCGAAAGCCGGTGCGATGACGGTCGGCGTCGATTCCGAGCGTTATGCGATGAATCTCGCCGCGAAGCAGGAGACCTGCCACCACCTCGACGGCGACGCCGAGGCGGTCAGCCACCAGCTCGAACGTCTCGCGCAGTCGTCGCGTTATTTCACGCCGATCGTCGCGGGTGTGGGCCAGGGCGGCGCGATCGCGAAGCAGATCCTGTCGATGGCGCCGGAGAACACGATTGCCGGCGTCGTATCGGTCGACCCGGCCGCGAAGCTCGATCCGCGCTTCAGGCCGTGTCCGCCCGATCCGACGATCGTGCGCCGCGCAATGCCGGGCTTCGTCGAAACGGCGGCCGCGGGCGACAACACGAAGTTCGCGTCGCTCGTCACGGCGCACCTGCGCGACACCAGCAGCGGCGACGAACTCGACGTGTCGGATCTGCCGCTCGTCGAGCTGCCGGCCAAGGGCGGCAGCGACCGGCTCGCGATCGTGATCTCGGGCGACGGCGGCTGGCGCGATCTCGACAAGACGATCGCGGAGGCGCTGCAGCGCGACGGCGTGTCGGTGGTCGGCATCGACAGCCTGCGCTATTTCTGGAGCGAGAAGCCGCCGGCGCAAGTGAGCCGCGATCTCGCACGCGTGATGCGCACGTACACGGCGCGCTGGCATGCGAGCCGCGTGGCGCTGGTCGGTTACTCGTTCGGCGCCGACGTGATGCCGTTCGCGTACAACCGGCTGCCGGCCGACTTGCGCGACAAGGTCGCGGTGATGTCGCTGCTCGGCTTCGCGCCGTCCGCCGATTTCCAGATCCGCGTGACGGGCTGGCTCGGCATGCCGGCGAGCGACAAGGCGCTGAAGGTCGCGCCGGAAATCGCGAAGGTGCCGCCGCAGCTCGTGCAGTGCTTCTATGGCGCGGAAGAGAAGGACACGATGTGCCCGGCGCTGGTGAACACGGGCGCCGACGTGATCAAGACGCAGGGCGATCACCACTTCGGCCGCGACTACCTCGCGCTCGAGAAGAAGATTCTCAGCGCGTTCGGCAAGCCAGTGGCGGCGCGCTGAACGCCGGCGCCCGCGTCACGGCGGGCACCGGCCGGATTGCTTCCGGTTCTTCGTACGGGCGGCCAGTGTGCCGCCCGTTTCATTTTCCGGCTGGCGCTGCCGCACCCTGCGGTGGCATCGCCGCTCTCGCATCGCGCTGATAGAAGCCCGGAAACCGGTCGAGTTGCCGCCGCGCGGCCGCGATATCGGTATCGTCGCCGAGCACGGCGCTCGAAAACCCAGTGCGTTCCATCAGCAGCAACTGGTCGACCAGCACTTCGCCGGTCGCGCGCAGGTCGCCCGTGAAGGCGTAGCGCTTGCGCAGCAGATAAGCCTGGCTGTACGCGCGGCCGTCGGTGAACGACGGAAACTGCAGGTCGATGCGTGTGGCTTGCGCGATTTGCGCGGCGAGCGGCGGCAATTCCTCGTCGTTGCCGATCGTCAGCGTCGCGTGGTCGTGCGGCCGTGTGTCGCCGGCGTGTTCGGCCGGCGTCAGCAGGCGGATGCGCGCGTGTGTGTTCGACGTTTCCTGGTTCATGCGTGTTCTGCCTGATGGCGCGCGTCGTTCGCTGCGGCCTTGAAGGGTTCCGCGCCGATGCGGCGCACGGTGTCGATGAATCGTTCGCTGCGGCCGTTCGTGTCGATTCGCGCGTCGAGGTAAGCGTTGACGATTGCATCGACGACATCGACGATTTCGTCCGCCGAGAACGACGGGCCGATCACCTTGCCTGGCCGCGCGGGGCCGCTCGCGGCCGAGCCGTCCGACCCGCCGAGCGTCACCTGGTACCACTCGGCGCCGTCCTTGTCGACGCCGAGGATGCCGAGGTGCCCGCTGTGATGATGGCCGCACGAATTGATGCAGCCGCTGATGTGTAGGTCGATGTCGCCGATGTCGTGCAGCAGGTCGAGATCCTGGAAACGCTCGGTGATCGCGTCGGCGACCGGAATCGAGCGCGCGTTCGCGAGCGCGCAGAAATCGCCGCCGGGGCACGCGATCATGTCGGTCAGCAGCCCGACGTTCGCGCTCGCGAGCCCGATCGCACGCGCGTTCTCCCACAGCAGGAACAGGTCGTCGACGTGCACCCACGGCAGCACGACGTTCTGCGTGTGCGTGACGCGCGCCTCGCCGGCCGAGAAGCGGTCGGCGAGATCGGCGAGAGCGTCGAGCTGATCGGGCGATGCGTCGCCAGGCGCCTGCAGGCGGCGCTTGAACGACAGCGTGACGATGCGCAGCGCCGGATCGCGATGCGCGGCGACGTTGCGGGCGAGCCAGCGCGCGAATGCCGGATGACGGGCCGCCTGCGCGGATACGCGCGCATTTGCATCGGACAGATCGAGCGTGCGCGGCTTGAGCCGCGGCGGGACGAACGACGCGGCGACGCGATCGAACTCGGCCTGCGGGATCGTGTGCGGGCCGCCGTCGAGGACGACGATCTGGCGGAACTCCTCCTCGACGTCGTCGATGTAGCGCTGCCCCTCGGTCTTCACGAGGATCTTGATGCGCGCCTTGTACTTGTTGTCGCGGCGCCCGTAGCGGTTGTACACGCGGACGATCGCCTCGATGTAGTTCATCACGTGCTGCCACGGCAGGAACGCGCGCAGCAGCGTCGCGATCATCGGCGTGCGGCCCATCCCGCCGCCGACGCTCACGCGAAAACCGAGCGCACCCGTGTCGTCGCGCACGAGCTGCAGCCCGACGTCGTGCCAGTCGGTCGCCGCGCGGTCTTCCGTGGCGCCGGTGATCGCGATCTTGAACTTGCGCGGCAGGAACGCGAATTCGGGGTGCAGTGTCGTCCACTGGCGCATCACTTCGGCGAACGGGCGCGGATCGGCGATTTCGTCCGGCGCGACGCCGGCGCGCTCGTCGCACGAGATATTGCGGATGCAGTTGCCGCTCGTCTGGATGCCGTGCATGTCGACGGTTGCGAGCAGGTCCATCACGTCGGCCGCTTTCGCGAGCGGAATCCAGTTGAACTGCACGTTGGTGCGTGTCGTGAAGTGCGCGCTGCGGGTCGGCAGGCGCAACGTGCCGAGCAGCGCCTGTGCGTCGCGCGCGGCGCGGTAGGTGGCGTCGTCGGGCACGTCGTAGTCGCGCGCGATGCGCGCCAGCACACGAAGCTGCGCGCTCGACAGCTCGCCGTACGGCACGGCGACGCGCAGCATCGGCGCGTGGCGTTGCACATACCAGCCGTTCTGCAGCCGCAGCGGCCGGAATGCGTCTTCGCTCAGCGTGCCGTGCTGCCAGCGTTCGAGCTGGTCGCGGAACTGGGCGGCGCGGCTGTGCACGAGCGCCCGGTCGAAATCGGTATATCGATACATGACGTGATACGCGAGAAGCGCCGCGACGCGGAGTGCGCGCGGCTCGGACAGACGTTGCGACGGGTGTCAGGCAACGGAAGACAGCGTAGGGAACGCGGGGCGGCGGGACAAGCAGCAGATCGGGACGAAAAAGGCGCAGCAGATGGCCCACGGCATGCAGGCGTCGGCGGGGGAGACCGGGCATGCGACCATGCCCGTGGCGCGGTCAGACGCTGGCGTCGACGACGAGCGCGGGATCGAGCGCTCGGATGCGCTGATCGATGAAGTAGCCGCCGCCTTCCTGGTAACGCAGGAACAAACGACCGCACGAGCGGCAGCGGCTGACGGTGCAGCGGTTGTACGGGAAATGGCGCAGGGCGATCGGCGCATCGTCCGACGCGTAGCGCGTGCCGGCCGGATGATGTTCCGCATAGGTCGGCTCGGCATCATCGGGCGGCGCGAGCGTGGCGACTTCGATCAGTTGCGCATCCTGCAGCGACAGCGGCAGGGTCGTCCATCCGGCGAGCGAAGTCTTCGTGCACGTGCACGACTGCGTGACGTGCGCCGCTTCGGTCGCCAGTTTCAACAGTGCGTCGTGATCGAGGTAAGGCAGTTGGCTCATGGGAAATCGTGAAGGAGCGGCGGGATCAGCAATGTAACCCGAGCGCGGGTTGCCTGCATGGCAGCGACGCAGGCGGCGCACACCGCACCTGCCGTGAACGGTCAGCCTGCCTTGCGGACCGAAGGCTGCGCGACCAGTTCGCCGAGCACGCGTATCGCCTGCTCGATGTCGCGGCTCCACGGATGGCCGAAGTTCACGCGCACGCAGCGCTCGAAGCCGTGCGCGGCCGAAAACAGCGGCCCCGGCGCGAAGCTGATCCCGCGTGCGATCGCCTGGCGATGCAGCTCCATCGCGTCGATCGCGTCGGGAAACGCGAGCCACAGGAAGTACCCGCCGTCGGGCCGCACCCATTCGACGCCGGGCGGCAGCCAGCGCCGCAGCGCGTCGTCCATCCGGTCGAGCTGCGCGTGCAGCGCGCCGCGCAGCTTGCGCAGATGGCGGTCGTAGCCGCCATGCTCGAGATAGTTCGCGATGCCGGCCTGCGCGGGAATGCTCGCCGACAGCGTCGTCATCAGCTTGAGCCGCTGCACCTTCTCGGCGAAGCGGCCGGCGGCGGCCCAGCCGATCCGGTAGCCGGGCGCAAGCGTCTTCGAGAACGAACTGCAGTGCATCACGAGGCCGTGTCGATCGAACGCGCGTGCCGGCAGCGGATACTCGGGGCCGAAATGCAGCTCGCCGTACACGTCGTCCTCGATCAGCGGCACCTCGCGCGCCGCGAGCATGTCGACGAGCGCGCGTTTCTTGTCGGCGGACAGCGTGACGCCGGTCGGATTCTGGAAATTGGTCATGAACCAGCACGCACGGATGTCGTGCCGGTCGAGTGCGTTTGCGAGCGCATCGAGATCGAGGCCCGTACGCGGATCGACGGGAATCTCGACGGCGCGCAGGTCGAGCCGTTCGATCGCCTGCAGTGCCGCATAGAAGCCGGGCGCTTCGACCGCGACGACGTCACCGGGCCGCGTGACGGCCATCAGGCACAGGTTCAGCGCTTCGAGCGCGCCGTTCGTGACGACGATCTCGTCGATCGGCTGCGAGATGCCGGTGGCGAGATAACGTCGCGCGATCTGCTGGCGCAGCGCCTCGTTGCCGGGCGGCAGGTCGACGACCGTGCTCCATGGGCTCACGAGCCGCGTGGCCTGTGCGAGCGATTTCGCCAGACGCGGTAGCGGAAACAGTTGCGGCGCGGGGAATGCGGAACCGAGCGGCACGATGCCGGGCTGAGTGGCCGCATCGAGAACCGAGAACACGAGGCTGCTGATGTCGACCTTGCGCGTGGCGCCGGCGCGGCTCGAGCGGCGCTTCGCGGCGGGGCCCGGCTCCGGCTTGGCGCCCGGCGCAACGTAGTAGCCCGAGCGTTCGCGGGCACGAATCAATCCCCACTGTTCGAGCAGGTAATACGCGCGAAATACCGTCGACTGGCTCACGCCATGCTGCGCGATGATCTGCCGCAGCGACGGCAGGCGCGTGCCGACGGCAAGGTTGCCGTTGCGGATGTCGTCGGCGATCGTATGGGCGAGGGTTTCGTAGCGTTTCATCGGCTGGGCGGAGCGCGCCGTCGCCGCACGGGCCGAAGTGGCGCCGCGCCGGCAGGCGCGGGTCATTGTCCGACGGGCGGGAAGAAAAGGAAAGCGCGCGGTGCCGGCCGCACTTTCCCGAAGCATCAGGCCGCGCTCGGCTCGGCATTCCGCCGGTTTGCGCCGCCACGCAGCGGCGGCAGCGGCTCGACCTTGCCGACGATGAACAGGTACGACAGCGCGCCGACGACGCACAACGCGCCGGCCACCGCGAGCGGTACGACGAACGAGCCTTTCGTGATCGACAGCATCACGCCCGTGAACGTCGTGATGAAGATCCCCGCGAGATTGCCCGCGAAGTTCTGGATGCCGCCGAGCGACGCGACATGGGCGGGTGTCGGCGCGACTTCGCCGACGAGCGTCCACACGTTGGCGCCGGCGAACGACAGGCTGGCATACGCGAGTGCGAACAGCCCGAGGCACGCCCACACGTTTTCGACGAACGCCGACAGCGCGATCGACGACGACAGCAGCATCCCGAGCACGAGGCAGGTCTTGCGCGCGGCGGTCGCGCTCCAGCCGCGGCGGAACAGGCTGTCCGACACGTAGCCGCCGAGCCAGCCGCCCGGAATCGCGAGCAGCGCGGGCAGCATGCCCCACGTGCCGAGCGACGCGAGCGAGAAGCCGCGCGACTGCAGCAGGTAGCTCGGAAACCACGTGATGAAGAAGTAGATCGCGAAGTTCAGGCAGAACAGGCCGATCATCATCCCCCACACGGTGCGGTAGCGGAACAGGTCGAGCCACGACACCTTCGGGCCGTCGGTTGCGTCCGCAACGGCCGGTGCGGCGCGTTGCGCGAGCAGCGCATCGACGGCATCGGGCGCAATCGCGCGATAGCGTTCCGGGTCGCGATAGACGAACCACCACACCAGTGCCCACACGATGCCGATGCCGCCCGTGATCACGAACGACCCGCGCCAGCCGACGATCGAGATCAGCCACGCGACGAGCGGCAGCGACAGCGCGGAGCCGACGCGCGAGCCGCTGTCGAAGATGCTGCTTGCGAGCCCGCGTTCGCTGCGCGGGAACCAGTTGAACGCGACCTTCGCGAACGACGGGATCGCGGCCGCTTCGCCGACGCCGAGCATCAGCCGCACGCCGACGAGTTGCGCGAGGCCGCGCGCGGCGCCCGTCGCGACGGTGAACACCGACCACCAGCCGACGGCCAGCGCGAGGCTCACGCGCACGCCGACCTTGTCGATGAACCAGCCGGCCGGCAGTTGCAGGAACGCGTAGGTCCAGAAGAACGCGCTCAGCACGAGCCCCATGCCGACCGCGTCGAGGCCGAGGTCGGCGCGAATGCTGGGCGCCGCGATCGCGAGGTTCGCGCGGTCGATGAAGTTGATGACGTTGGCCAGGAAGCACATCAGGATCATGGCCCATCGGATGCGTGGCATGCGGTGTCTCCGTGCGGAATGTCGTGACGGGCGAACGGCGATCCGCTGCGCCGGCCGCCTCGATGGGCGGATTACCGTGCCGCGTGCGGTGTGGTGTCGAACTTCGCGAGCGCTTCCCACAGGCCGTTCAGGTACACCGCGCCGAGCGCGCGGTCGTACAGGCCATAGCCGGGCTTGCCCGTTTCGCCCCAGATCATGCGGCCGTGGTCGGGGCGCACGTAGCCGGTGAAGCCGGTGTCATGGTATGCCTTTACGATCGCGGCGATGTCGAGCGAGCCGCAGTTCGACAGGTGCGCGGTTTCCTCGAAATTGCCGTTCGCGTCGACCTTCACGTTGCGGATGTGCGCGAAGTGGATGCGGCCCATCGCGCCGAATTCGCGCACCAGCGCTTCGACATCGTTCTGCGGGCCCGCGCCGAGCGAGCCCGAGCACAGCGTCAGCCCGTTCGCGGGCGTGTCGACGATGCGCAGGATCCGCGCGAGATCGTCGCGGTTCTTCACGATGCGCGGCAACCCGAAGATCGGGCGCGGCGGATCGTCGGGGTGGATCGCCATCTTCACGCCGGCTTCCTCGGCCACCGGGATGATCGCCTTCAGGAAGTACTCGAGGTTGGCCCACAGTGCGGCTTCGTCGACGTCGCGATAGTCGGCGAGCAGCGCCTGCAGCTGTTCGGGCCGGTAGCTCGAATCCCAGCCGGGCAGCGCGATACCGTCGTTCGGATCGATCCGGTCGACCGCGTCGGTGCTGAACGCGAGGCAGGTCGAGCCGTCGTCGAGCGTCTTCGACAGCTCGGTGCGGGTCCAGTCGAACACGGGCATGAAGTTGTAGCAGATGACGCGGATGCCGGCCGCGCCAAGGTGGCGGATCGTCTGGCGGTAGTGGTCGATCAGGCGGTCGCGGCCCGGCTTGCCGAGCTTGATGTCCTCGTGGACGGGCACCGATTCGACGACTTCGAACTGCAGGCCGGCGCGCTCGATCGTCGCCTTCAGCGCATCGATCTTGTGCGTGGGCCAGACCTCGCCCACCGGTTCGTCGTAGATCGCGGACACGATATGCGTGACGCCCGGGATCTGGCGGATGTATTGCAGCGAGACCGGATCGGACTCGCCGTACCAACGGAAAGACATCTTCACTGGAGCGGCTCCTGGCTGGCGGTTCATGCACGGACGACCGGGCGGCAGCGTGCCGGCCCGTCATCGGTGTGCCGATTATGATTGGTATGCCAGTTGTGAGGGATAGTGGTTTACCAGTTATCCGCGCAAGCGCTGGGCAACGTAATGTTTCCGGGGAGGGCCTGCAATCTTGGTCGAACGGCCAATCCGGATGCCGGCCGAAATTGGTGTACCATTTTGGCGATCCGGTGCCGCGACGGCGCCAGCCAGCCCGTTGCGAGCCTTTCGATGACCGATCTTTCCAGCCTGCCCGCCAGTCGTGACGCCGACGCCGCGGACCGCTCCTATATCGGCCTTGCGCGGCAGATTCACGCGATGGTGGCCGCTGGCGCGTTCGAAGCCGGCGCGCGGCTGCCGTCGGAGCGCAGCCTGGCCGACCAGTTCGGCGTGAGCCGCACGCAGGTGCGCGAAGCGATCATCGCGCTCGAGGTGCAGGGGATCGTCGAAGTGCGGATCGGCTCGGGCATCTATGTATCGGCGGCCGATGCCGCGCGGCCGGTGACATTCGAGGTGCCGCGCGGCCCGGGGCCGATCGAGACGCTGCGCGCGCGCGGGCTGATCGAGGCGGAAGTCGCGGCGCTCGCGGCGACCGAACGCAAGGACGCCGATCTCGACCGCCTGTTTTTCTCGCTGACGACGATGCGCGAGCAGATGGACGACAAGACCGCGTACGACGCAGCCGATCGCCAGTTTCATCTGCGGATTGCGGAATCGACCGGCAACACGGTGCTGCTGCACATGATCACTGCGATGTGGGACTGCGCGCGCAGCGATCCGCTGTGGGACAAGATCGAGGAGCATTTTCACTCGACCGCGCTGCGCGAGGCGTCACAGGAGGATCACCAGCGGATCTTCGCGGCGATCATGGCGCGTGACGCAACCGGCGCACGTGAAGCGATGCGTGCGCACCTGTCGCGCGTGATCGCCGAGTTCACGCAGGCGTGGCGCTGACGTTCGTTTTCACGGCCCCAAGCAGGCCGGAGTAACTGCGTCGCATTCCGTCGCCGACGCCGGTGAACGTGCATGCCGCGTACGGCTTCTTCCAATTGCGCGACCGTACGATTTATGGTCTCGTTGCGTGATATCGCATCGGCTCGAAAAAGGACAGTCGAATGCAGCCGGGGGATTCACACGGGGTCCGATTGATCAGGGGAATCGGTGCGCGCATGCGTGCATGCGGTGCCGTGCTCGGGCTGCTCATCATATTGACAATGGGCTTGCTTGCGCCCGCTCCGCCAGCTTTCGCCGCCTCTCCCGAAACCGTCAACGACAACGTGCTGCGCGTGCTCGCGTGGCCCGGCTATGCGGACAGCGACGTCGTCAGCGCGTTCGAGGCCCAGTTCCACGCGCGCGTCGAAGTGACGTTCGTCGACTCCGACGAAGCGCTGTGGTCGCGGATGCACAGCGCGTCGCCCCCGCCGTACGACGTGCTGGCCGCGAATACGGCCGAGATCCAGCGCTATGCACACGAACGGTTGCTCGCGCCGATCGACCTGGCGCGCATCCCGAACCGGCGGCGGCAGTTGCCGAACTTCCAGCAGCTCGCGACGATCGGCGGGCTCGTGCAGGACAGCGAGACCTATGCGATCCCGTTCACGTATTCGTCGATGGGGCTGATCTACGACCGCAAGCAAGTACCGGCCGCGCCGCGCTCGATGCGCGAGCTGTGGAATCCGCGCTACCGCGGCAAGGTGCTCGACTTCAACAGCGCGCAGCACAATTTCTCGTTCACCGCGCTCGCGCTCGGCTATTCCGATCCGTTTCGGCTGTCGTCCACGCAGACGCTTGCGGTCGCGCGCAAGCTGATCGACCTGCGCCGAAACCTGCTGACGTATTACACGCTTCCGGAAGAGGCGACTGCGCTGTTCGTCCAGCATCGCGCGGCGCTGATGTTCGGCAACTACGGCACGCAACAGGTCGAGCTGCTGCGGCGCGCGGGCGCGGACGTCGGCTACGTGATCCCGGAAGAAGGCGCGCTCGCGTGGCTCGACTGCTGGGCCGTCACGCGCGGCGCGCAACGCCCCGAGCTCGCGTTCGCGTGGATCAACTACATGCTCGAACCGGCGATCGGCACGCTGCTGACCGAGCGCCAGGGGCTCGCGAATACGCTCGAGCCGCCGCCGGGCCTCGACACCGGGCACCAGCATCTCGTGTGGCTGCAGCCCGTCGAGAACATCGCGCGCCGCGAATCGTTGTGGAGCCGCATCGTGTCGGGCGACCGGCCGGAGCGGTTCGGAAAATGATCCGCCTCGGGCTCACGTCGAAACTGTCGGTGCTGTTCGCCTGCATCGGCGTGATCGCGTCCGGCACGACCGGCTACTACGCGTATCGCGCCAACCGCGCGATGCTTGTGCAGGAAGCGCAGCACAACCTGCTGATGTCGACACAACTGCTCGGGCAACGCTTCACGACCGCGCTGGCGGACGTTGCCGACGATGCGCTCGTGCTCGCCCAGTTGCCGTCGTCCGCGTTCGTTGCCGGTGGCGACGATCCGGACATCGCACGACGCACGCGACTCGAGCAGGTGTATTACAGCTTCATGCGAAACCATCCGGAATACCTGCAGATCCGCCTGATCGCGAGCGGGCATTTCGGGATCGAACGCATCCGTGTCGATCGCGATGCGCGCGGCATCGTCGTGCTGCCCGAAAACGCATTCCAGGAGAAAGGGCAGTTTTCCTATGTATTCGATACGCTCGCGACGGCGCCCGGCCACATCTACCTGTCGCCGATCGTGATCAACCACGAGACGGGGTCGCACGCGGCCGAAGGACTGCCGATCCTGCGGGTGGGCACGCCGGTCGTCGACACGTCGGGGCGGACGGTCGGCGCGCTCGTCGTCGACGTCGAGCTTTCGCGCGTGTTCGACCGGCTCGAGCGCGACTTGCCGGAAGACTATGCGGTCTATCTCGCGAACGAGTGGGGCGATTTTCTCGTGCATCCCGATCCGGCGCAGACGTTCGGTTTCGATCGCGGCAGGCGCGTGCTGATGCAGGACCGCTTCACAGCCACGCGCGCGTTGTTCGACAACGCGCAAGCGAACGTGACGCTCAATGGTCTCGCTCAGCCCGACGTGGCGCCGGGCCAGATGTACGCGTTCACGCACACGCCGTTCGGGCATGACGAGGGCAACCGCTTCGTCGTGCTCGGCATGGCGCGTCCGCTCGCGGACGTGCTGGCGCCGGCCGGCGTGCTCGGCGAGCGGATCGTCCGGATGGTGCTCGTGTCGAGCCTGCTGGCGGTGATCCTCGCGATCCTGTTCGCGCGTGCGATCACGCGGCCGCTGCAGACGCTGGCGCGTGCCGCGACGCACGTATTCGACGATTCGGCCGCCGAGCAGCTGCCGATCGCGCGCGCCGACGAGATCGGCGTGCTCGCGCGCTGTTTCGACAGCATGCGTGTCGAGATCCGCACGCAGGTCGCGATGCTGCGTGCGAAGCAGCAGGAGCTTGCACACCTCGCCGGCCACGATCCATTGACCGCGCTGCCGAACCGCCTGTTGTTCATGGAGCACCTCGATGCCGCAATCCGGCATGCGGCGGCCGTGCGCGAAGGGCTGGCCGTGATGTTCGTCGACCTCGACCGCTTCAAGCAGATCAATGACCAGCACGGCCACTCGGCCGGCGATCGCACGCTCGTCGCGGTCGCGAAGCGGCTGAGCCTCGTGCTGCGCAACGGCGACATGGTCGCGCGACTCGGCGGCGACGAATTCATCGTGTTGATCGCGGACGTGCGTTCGCCGGCGGTGATCGGCGATGTCGCGTCGCGCATCCAGATCGTGTTGGCCGAGGAACTGGAGTTCGGCGATCGGCGTGTGGCGGTCGGCGCAAGCATCGGCGTCAGCGAGTTTCCGGCCGACGGCGCGTCGGCCGAGGAACTGCTCGTCAAGGCCGACGCGGCGATGTACGCGGCGAAGGCGTCCGCGCAGTGCGCATGCGTGCGTTATCAGGATCTGGTGCGGGGCGGTATCGCGAGGGATGAAGGCGACCGGGTCGCATCGGGCGGCAGCCGCTGATCATCGGTCGGCAAAACATGCGCTGCAAACGCAACGAGCCCGTCACGGACGGGCTCGTTGCATGGCCGGACTGCGCGCGATGCGCGCAGCGGCTGACTTAGTGGCCGAAGTAGACCGAGTCGTGCGCGGTTTGCGGCTTGACGGCCGGTGCGCCACCCTGGACGGTTGCGGCCGGTTGTGCGCCGTAGCCGCTGTTGTCGGCGCCGCGTACGCGGGCTTGGGCGGCCTGGATGTCGGCCGGGTAGTACGGGCTCGACAGGCCCGGCTTGTAGCCGGCGTTTTCGAGCTGGACCAGTTCGTTGCGCACCTGGGCGCGGGTCACGGTGCTTTGGGCGAATGCGCCGAACGAAGCGGACAGGGCAACAGCTGCAACGACTGCGGAAACGAGCGATTTCATGATGACCTCCGATGTTTTTGGCTTTCCGCGTTCGACACCATGTCGTAAGCGGTTGATTACATCGTAGGCTTCGGTGGACCTAGGGTAAACGTGAGTTTTAGTGAAAGATCGTTGCCGGTGGAGTAATAATTCCGCGATAAATCTCTTCGGTCCCCATTGGGTATTGACGGATTTGCAATGGAACGGCGGTGGGGGCGCGGCGCGGACGGCGTGCACGGGCGGGCGCCCGGCGATAGCGGAAAGCGGGGATGGATGCAGGCGGGTGGCGGGGAGGCCGGATCAGACGTCGTCGTCGATTTCCTTGCGCTCCCGGCGTTCCTCGTTGCCGCGGCGCGCGCGCAGGCGCTGCCGCGACAGGACGGCGATCACCTGCTGGGTCGGCGCGCCGGAGGGCAGTTCGTTGCGGATGCGATCGGGCACCATCGGCAGGCCCGCACGCTGCCGGCGCAGCGCCTTGGCGATTGCCCGGCGGCATTCGTCCCCGTGGCAATCCCATTCATCGCGGATTCTCTGGCAATAACGGCATTGTTCCATCCGGACAGTCTAACCGGTCTTCGGGAACGGGGCAGAGCGCCGGGCGGCACGCGTCATGTGCCGGGCACGGCGAGCGCCTTCGCGTGGGACTGGAAGCGGCGGTGTTCTTCCGGCGGAACGAGCGAGCCGCCGGTTGCCCAGATGACGTGCGTGGACGCGCGCATGTCGATCGCGTGGCGGCGCAGGTAGTCCTTGCCGGCCGGCGATTGGGCCAACCAGCCCGGCCCGCCGACGGCGGCTGCGGCCGACGGCTCCAGTTCCACTCCCGTGGCGCGTTGAACCGCGAGCAATTGCGCGTAGAGCTGCGCGTCGCTGACCGTGAAGACGCCCGACAACTGCGACGCCATCAGCGGGCTGACCAGATGCGAGGCCAGTGCGACCGCCAGACCATCGGCTTCGGTCCGGTTGTCGAGGCCGATGTCGTAGACGGACACCGGCGTGCCTGCGCCGGCGGCGAGCTGGACGAGCATGCACGGCGCCGCGACAGGCTCGGCGAAAAAGCAATGAACGTGCTCGCCGAACAGCGCCTTGAGGCCATACGTGATGCCGCCCGGCGCGCCGCCGACTCCGCACGGGAGATGGACGAAGAGCGGATGCGCGGCGTCCACGCGGCGGCCCGATTCGGCAAGCTGCGCGGCGAGATGTCGCGCGCTCGCGGCGTAGCCGAGGAACAGCATCAGCGAGCCTTCGTCGTCGACGAAATGGCCGCGTGGTTGATCGCGCGCCTGCGATCGACCGGCGGCGACCGCGTGCGCGTAATCGCCGTCGTGCTCGACCACGCGGACACCACGGTTGCGCAGGCGCGCTTTCTTCCACGGCTTCGCATCGGTCGACATGTGGACGACCGATTCGAACCCCAGCGCGGCGGCCATCACGCCGATGCTCAGGCCGAGATTGCCGGTGCTGCCCACGACGACGGTATGCGTGGCGAACAACGCGCGCGCGGCGGCCGACGCGAGAATCCGCCGGTCGCCCTCGGGGGCGATCAGCCCGTGTTCGATCGCAATCGACTCGGCGAGCGCGAGCACTTCGTGAAAGCCGCCGCGCGCCTTGATCGAACCGGCGACCGGCAATGCGTCGTCGCGCTTGATGAACCACGCGCCGTGCGCGGCGTCCGTGTGCGACAACGCGTGCTGCAAGCCGTCCGCCGGCATCAGCGGCGATTCGATTTTTCCGGCGGTGGCCGCGAGTTCCGGAAACAGCTCCGCCATCAGCGGCTCGCAGCGCGCCAGTCTCGCTTCGGCGGCGGCGATCGCGTCGAACGCAGGGGCGCCCTGCGGCAACGGGCGGCCGGCTTCCGGGTTCAGCCACAGCAGCGGTTGGCAGGATTGCAGTCTGGCTAATAGATCGGCAGGTTGAAGCGTAGCAGTCACGGAGCGGCCTTGTGTTCGTTGAGCGGAATACGAGACTGAAATGCTACGATTCAAGGCGACTGCGCAAAAGCGCCGATTTCTAATCCATGCATTAGCCTGACTTATATCGATGAGACTGGACGGTTCGATCCTCGGTGCGTTGCTCTGCTTTGAAACGGCCGGCCGGCTGTTGAGCTTCACGAAGACGGCTCAGACGTTCAACCTGACGCAAAGCGCCGTGAGCCAGCAGATCCGGAATCTGGAGGACCGGCTGGGTTATCCGTTGTTCGTGCGCCAGGCGCGCGGGTTGAGGCTGACGGAGAAGGGCGCGATCCTGCTCGGGACGATGTCGGGCGCATTCGGCGATATTCATCGCACGCTTCAGGCGCTCGGCATGTCGGATGCGCCGCTGCAGGTCAGTTGTCTGCCATCGCTTGCATTGCAGTGGCTGATGCCGCGCCTGACCGGGTTTCACCGGCAGCAGCCCGCCGTGTCGGTGCGTGTGCAGGCCGAATTCCAGGTGCTGGACCGCGAGGCGATGGAGACCGGCGACATCGACGTGGCCGTGCGCTATGACCCCGTGCAATACGGTCGACTGCATGCCGAGGTCATTCTCGACGAGATTCTGTTCCCGGTCGCCACGCCGGCGTATCTGGCGCAGCATCCGGCGTTCGCCAGCGGGGCGTCGCCGGACGGCGTCGTGTTGCTGCACGATGCCGCGCCGTGGGTCGGCGCGCCCGAGTTCGTCGAGTGGCGTACGTGGCTGGAGGCCGTCCGGCCGGCGTGGATCGCGCATCTGGACGGGCCTCAGTTCAATTTTTCCAGCCTGGCGATCACGGCCGCGTTGAACCATCAGGGTGTCGCGATGGCGCGCGCGGCGCTCGTGCATGACGAGATTCAGAGCGGACGGCTCGTCGATGTGTTCGGCGCACACGTGCGTGCGCCGGCGCGCTACGTGCTGCTGTCACGCAACCCGGACGACCCGCGAACCGCCGCCTTTTCGGACTGGCTCAAGGCCGAGTGCGTGCGCTTCCGTGAAGCCCGGTCGCGCGTGCCGTCGAAGGCTGAGCGGCAGGCATGACCGATGTCGCCGGATGGCTGGATCGGAGTGCGAAGCAATGTGGTTGAAGACGTGGCGGCAAACTACAGTTTCCCGTCCATCGCCATACGGATTGCTTGCGCATGGACGGGGCCGGTCGCCTTATCTGAGCGACCAGATGCCCCAGATCGCGATCAACAGGCCAAGGCCGAACCCGCAGCCCAGCAACACATAGGTTTCCATTTCGTGTCTCTGAAAACGCGGCAGCGCCGATGTCGGCATCGGCGTGCGAACAGCACAGTCGGCAGCGTATCGTCGGCGTCGCCGGCCGGAGCGATACGCCGGGTCCGCGAATACTACGCGTTGCAGCTTTCAGAACGCATGCGCGACCGGTAATGGCACCGCTTGCTGGTTCCGGACCGCGTGCGCGCTGTCGCCCTGCGCGATGTGCGGGCTGCCGTGCCGCAACACGCCCGATTTCCAGATCATTTGCGACGCTGCGACGAGCACGAACAGCAGGACCACCATCCGGAAGATTTTCGGCGACATCTTGTCCCGCAGCGGGCGAACCAGCCACATGCCGGCGATGGCCGGCAGGCTGGCCGCCGCCGAGATTGCCAGATCGGCGGCGCTTGCATGCGCGGCGCCGCTGAACGTCGTGATCAGCGTGACGATCGATACCACGAGGATGATCGCGATCTGCTTCGTGAACACGCGCCCGGTCGCGCCGGACGAAATCAGGTAGGTCGCGAGCAGCGGCCCGGGAACCGACGCGATGCTTTCCATCAGCGCCGCGCCGAAGCCGAGCACGAACCCGACCGGCTTCTGCCACGCTTCCGGCAGGTTGAGTTTCGGCGCGGCGAGCATCAGCGCCGCGGCCACGATCAGGAGCGCACCGGAGGCCGCCTGTGCGTGCCCCGGATTGAGCGACAGCAGGATCGCGACGCCGACGATATTGCCGATCACGGTGCCTGCGATCGGCGCGGCGATTTTCCGGGCCGTCGCCAGTACCTGGCCGCCTTCCAGCGCCTGCGGAATGTTGCCGAGGATGATCGGCATCGACAGCAGCAGCACCGCATGCCGGATCGGCAGGAACTGGCTGAGGATCGGCATCGCGATCAGCGGCACGCCGATCCCGGTGATGCCCTTGGCCATGCCGCCCAGCAGCAGCGCAACGGCGATGCCGGCCAGGTCGAGCACGGTGAGCGCCTGCAGGCTGGAAACCAGCACACCTTCAGTCAGATTGAAATGAATCATGGAATGGCATGTCGCGGCATATCCGGCAGCGAGCGCTGTCGACGGAGCCCGTTGCGGTCGCGTGCGTTTCGCACGCGTTCGTTCTTGTCTGGCTTGAACCGGTCATGCGATCGCATGGCGCCGCCTCGTGTGCGGCCGGCGGGCGCGTGGCTCCGGTTCAGACCGGCAGGTCGTGCCGGCAAGCATGGGCAACGCGGTGGCGTGGTTCAACCTGGCTAATCGACCGCCGGCCGGTGCACATGCAAGGGCGCGGCGGATCGAGCGTGCATCTTACCTGAGCGCTGCAGACGACGTCCGGCTCGACCCCGACGTGGTGCGGGCGCGGCATTCCGTGCGATGGTACCGATTCAATATAATTCATGATGGTTTGCCGCATCATGCGGCGAATACATGCCATCGAAACAAGGAAATCCGATGACGCTTGCCCAGTTGCAGGCCTTGGCGGCCGTAGTCGAACTTGGTTCGCTCACGGCCGCTGCCGACCGGCTCAGCCGCAGCCAGTCCGCGATCAGCCATGCGCTGACCGAGCTGGAGGGCATCACGCAGGTCAAGCTGCTCTGGCGCGACCGGCAGCCGGTCGTCCTGACGGCCGCGGGCGAACGCCTGTGGCCGTACGTTCAGAGCGTCGTTCGTGAAGCGCAGATGCTGCGCCAGCAGTTCAGCCTGTCGCGCGGCAAGCTCGAAGGGCGGCTGGTGGTTGCGTCGTTGCCGAGCGTGTCGCTGGCGTTCGTCGCCCCCGCGCTCGAGGCGTTGAAGGAACGGCACGAGGGCGTATCGGCGGTGCTGCTCGAAGGCACGGACAGTGAAGTCGAAGAATGGATCGACGACGGGACGGCCGACGTCGGTGTGGTGGCCGGCACGAAGATTTTCGCGCACAACCTGCCGCTGCTCGACGAGGATTTCGTCGCGGTGGCGGCCGACGGCATGTTCGCCGGCCGCAAGAGCGTGTCGGCCAGGCAGTTGTCCGCGGCGCCGTTCATTTTTTCGAAGGCCGGGTGCGGGCCGGTGATCGCGGATTATTTCGCGCGCGGCGGTGCGCCGCTGCAGGCCGCATTCAACGTGGTGGAGATGCGTACCATCCTGTCGATGGCGGAAGCCGGCATGGGCGTGTCGATCGTGCCGCGCATCACGCTCACGTACACGCCGTTCGGCGGCCGCGTGCTGGACCTTTCGCCGCGGCTGCATCGTTCCGTGCGGTTGGCGTGGAATACGGCCGGCAACGCGGTGACCGATGAATTCGTGAGGCTCGTCGACGCGCAACGTGCGAAGGCAGGGAAGGCGATCCACGCACGCGCGAAAAAGAGCGGGTAGCGGGAGGACGGCGCGATGAACGGGGTTCATGGGCGGCTTGCAGCTTATTCATGCTGACAATTGCCAGCATGCAATATATTGATCGGACCTTGCCCCCGTTGCCCTGAAGGAGATTGCCGTGCCGGCCTTGCCTACCCTGTTTGCGTTCGGACTCGTGTCGCTCGGCATGGTGCTGACGCCCGGACCGAACATGATCTACCTGGTGTCACGCGCGATCTGCCAGGGCCGCCATGCCGGGCTCGTGTCGCTCGGCGGCGTCGCGCTTGGGTTCGTGTTCTACATGGTGTGTGCCGCGCTCGGCATTACTGCGCTGGTGATGACCGTGCCGTATGCGTACGACGCGCTGCGCTTGGCCGGCGCGCTGTATCTTGCCTACCTGGCGTGGCAGGCGCTGAAACCCGGAGGCCGCTCGGCGTTCCAGGTCCGGAAACTGCCGCACGACAGTCGTGCCAGGCTGTTCACGATGGGTTTCGTCACGAACCTGGCGAATCCGAAGATCGCGGTGATGTATCTGTCGCTGTTGCCGCAATTCATTTCGCCGGGCCACGGCAGCGTGCTCGCGCAATCGCTGGTGTTGGGCTGCGTGCAAATCGCGGTGAGCGTCAGCGTGAATGCGCTGATCGCGTGCTCGGCCGGGTCGATCGCGGGCTTTCTCGCGGGGCGGCCGTTCTGGGCGTCGGCCCAGCGCTGGTTGATGGGCACCGTGCTGGCCGGACTGGCCGTGCGGATCGCGCTGGAGTCGCGAAGCTAGGGCGCGGCGGCCCGCGCTTGGAGGAACGGCCGGCTGCAGGCCGGCCTTGCGCCGATAACGCCGGGCAGCGTCATCCGTGGCAATCGCCTTCGGCCACTTTGCCGACGCGAACGGGTGCGGCCTTGCCCTTGCGTCGGCTGCGCGTCGAGAGCCAGCACAGGATCGACCCGCCGCACACCATCAATGCGCCTTGCCAGAATTCGACCGACAGCGGCGCATGCAGCAGCGTCGCGGCGAACGCGGCGGCGAGCACCGGCGTGAAGTACGACGCGCCGACGATGACCGTCACGTTGCCGTGCATGATGCCGGTGTTCCAGGCCGCATAGCCGAATCCGAGCGCGGACGCCGCCAGCACGAGGTACAGGACCGCGTGAAAGCTGAACGTCATGCCGCCGCCGCCTTCTATCGCGAACTTGATCCAGAGCACCGCGGCAACCAGCATGAAGAACGGCGTGACGCCGTTCTTGCCGTCGGCGAGGCGTGCCGTCACCGTGCAATAGCCGGCCCAGATCAGCGCGCCGATGAATGCGAGGCCATAGCTCAGCGGGTTGTCCGCGACGTTGCGCAGCATGCCGGCCGGATCGAGGCCGCGGTCGCCGCCGAGCACCCAGCAGATGCCGAGCATCGACAGCAGGACACCCGGCACGACCAGCACGTTCGCACGCTGCTTGTTGAATACGATGGCCGCGACCAGCGTGAGGCTCGGCCACAGATAGTTGACCATCGCGACTTCGATCGCCTGCTGCCCGTTGCTCGCATAGCCGATCGACAGCGCGAGGCACAGCTCGTACGAGACGAACAGCAGCCCGCCCCAGAGCAGATAGTTTTTCGGGAACTTGCTCAGATCGGGGAAGCCGACCGAAAACAGCAGAAGCACGGACGCCACCGTATAGATCATCGCGGCGCCGCCAGTCGCGCCGAGACTTTCGCTGACGCCGCGGACGAGCGCGACCACCGAGGCCCACAACACCACCGCGCCGAGCCCGGCGAGCGTTGCCTTGTTCTTGCGTTTCATGCTTCCTGCCTGTTTCAACATGCCAATTCGATTTCGGATGATACGGGGCCGTTCACGCGTGCTGTCGTCGCGAACGGCGATGCAATGGGAGGGTTTCGCCGGAAACGCGCATTTTAACGGGGCGAAGCCGTTGCGACGATGCAGACAGACGGAGGCGTACGGTAGATTCAGACGCGTGAGCCGATCACGCGTCGTCGATTCGCCACGCCACGCCGATGGCCGACAACGCGAGCCCGATCGAGTCGAGCATGGCGTTCCGCGTCGGCCCGAGCGTCGTCACGAGGAAGAATCCGTCTTCATCGGTCGTCAGGCCGATCAGCGGCCAGCCGCCGGTGTCATCGCGGACCTCGAGCTGTCGTCGGCCGCGATCGATGTCGACGCCGCCATGTGTTTGCCGCAGTGCATTCGCGATGGCATCGAATGCGTCGGCCGACGGGCGCGTGTGGATGCGGTATTCGAAACTCATCGTCGTGGGCGGGTGTGCGAGCCGGGCAGTCTAACGCGTGCCACGACATCCTGCCCTGCGATGGCAGTGCAATCGGCGCCCGCCGCGGCGGGCGCCTGCACGATCACCGCTCGTGCCGCTTCTTGCTCAGCTCGATCGTCTCGAACAGCTCGTACTGGGCGGTCGGGTGCTGGTCGGCGCCCGGCGCGTGGTAGTAGCGCATCGTGATCGTCGTGTGACCGCCCGGCTTGCCCGGGTCGTGGTCGAACACCGCAATCCCGTAGCCGGTGCCCGTGTCGCGGCGCGCGGACCAGATCGCATCCTCGAGCGCATCGGCCGGCTGGCGCACGAACGTGTTCGGCGCCGTGCCCGGTACCGGCCGGTTCGGCTTCGTGAACACCTTCGCGCGCGCAAAACCGGTCGACGGGTTCTCGCCGTACACGTCGAGCGGCGCGCTGGTGCCGCCGCCGCCGAGGATCAGGTGGATCGTGCCGTGGCTCGTGTCGAACTTCATGCGGTCCGGGTCGTTGGAGCCGACCGGACGCGGCTGCAGCGTCTCGACCACTTCGCCGGTCGTCGCATCGACGCCCGCGCGGTGATTGCAGCCGCGCACCGGGTAGCTGCGCTCGTAGTCGTGATCGTGGCCGCATAACACGAGGTCGACGCCGTAACGGTCGAACAGCGGCAGCCAGGCTTCGCGAATGCCCTTGTCGGAGCCGTTGCCCGTCTTCGACGAGCTGAGCGCGTCCTGGTGCATCTGCACGACGATCCAGTCGATGTCGTCGTCATGGGCGGCATGACGGAGCGTGCGTTCGAGCCAGCGCGTCTGCTCGCCGTTGCTGTAGCCGCGCACGTAGAACGACGTGCCGGGTTCGATCGGCGGGCGGCCTGTGCTCGCGGCCGGCACGAGCGGCGCCGGGCCGCCGACGAACGCGGCGGCGTCCTGGTACACGACATCGTCGGCGTCGAGCGACACGAACAGCACCGAGCTCACGCGGAAGCTGTACCAGCGGCCGGGGAAGTGCGTGCCGTTCTCCGGCAGCGTATAGCGCGCGAGATACGAGTCGAGCCCCTGCGGGCCGTTGTTGAACTCGATCTCGTGATTGCCGGGGCACGGCATCCACGGGCGATTCGCGGCCGACGTCTGGTTGTTGTTGCCGAAATCGCGCCACACCTCGGGCTGATGCGCGGGGTTCAGGTTCGCATAGCAGAGGTCGCCGTTCAGCAGGTGGAACAGCGGCTGGAACTGCTCGACGGCCTGCACCGCGAAGCGGCTCTGCGGCGACGACAGCACCCACGCGCCGTTCGGCGTCGCGAGATCGCCGTAGCTCGTGAAGCGGAACGGCGCACGGCCGCGCGGCGCGGTCGAAAAATTCGCGGCAAACGGCTGCGCGGCGTTGCTGTCGTTGTCGGCGGTGATCTCGTAGCGGTAGCGCGTATCGGGCTTCAGCCCGTGCACGCGCGCGTGGTACGCGAACACGGTTTCGCCGTTCAGGCCGTCGGTGTACAGGCGCTGGACGCCGTGCACGGTACGCGCAGGCTCGCCGTCGGCGACGATGCGCGCGCGCGGATTGACGGCCGGCGCGAGCGACGCCCACGAGATCACGACCTCGGACGTCGGGTCGTTGCCCCACGTCAGGTGAACCTGTTCGGGCGTGCCGTCCGGATTCGACGCGGCGGCGCGCGTGGCTGCGAGGCCGCCGGCAGCGGTGGCGAGGCCGGATACGCCGGCAAGTTTCAGGAAGCCGCGACGCGATACCGAGGCGGCCGGCTCGTTCGGCTGATCAGGGAGAGTGTCCTGGTTCGACATGGTCGGTGTTTTCATTGGTGGGGACGCGAGACGAGGAACCGCGCGGCCATGCGCGAGCGCGGCCGGGGCGTGGGCCGGAAACGAGCGGGATCCCGGTCGCATGCATTGTCGAAGGGCAGTTTTGCCGCGTTGTGACAGCACGGCAACCCGGCGTGGGCGGCGGCCGACAGGCAGGATCGCGCAACGCGGTACCCGGCACGCGCCGAAGCGCTGTCGGTCTCCCTGAAATTTATTTGCAGACTCCGCGACGGAATTGTTTCGCCCGTGCCGTTTAACGCATGAACGACCGCAACCGGTCGATGCCCGTTACTTCGGAGTCTTTCATGAAACTTTCTGTTCCATTGCGATTTGCCACGGCATGCGTGGCCGCGCTGGCGGCATCCGCGTCTTTCGCGCAGGCCGTGATCGTTGCGCCTTATGCGCCGCCGCCGCCGCGCGTCGAAGTGCTGCCGGCGCCGCGCGCGGGCTACGTCTGGGATCAGGGGCACTGGCACTGGCGGCAGGGCCGTTACGTCTGGATTCCGGGCCACTGGCAAGTGGTGCGCGTCGGTTACCACTGGGTGCCCGGTCATTGGGCCGCGCGCGGGCCGGCCTGGCGATGGGTACCCGGTCACTGGGCGTGACGCGTGCGCCGTCGCGCGGCACACGGTGCCCGCGCGGCGGATCCTTCATGCAACATCATGAGTCGAAGCCATGCCTTTCCGAACCATCGTGATACTGGCGGCCGCAGCCATCGTGCTGGCCGGCTGCGTCGTGGTGCCGGCCCGTCCGGTGTATTACCGGCCCGCGCCGGTCGTCGTATATTGAGTGCGCCGGCCGCCGGTCGCGTGGCCGGCAGACAGGATCGATATGCCGCGCGAACCGGATGTCGATGAAACGGGCTTGGCCGACGCCGTGTGCGACGCCGCGCGCGATCCGCGTGGCGGCGCTGAACAGTCGGCGTGGCGCCGTCCGATGATGGCCCGACGCATGCAAGGAGAGCACGACGATGAGCTTCAGCCGGGCGGCGGGTTCCCCTGCCGTGACAGTGCGGCGCCCATGCGCCGCGCGACGGAGCAGGCGGCGTTGAACGATCGCGGCGACCGCGATCCGGACGCGGAACTCGTCGCGCGCGTCGGCGCGCGCGATTCGTCGGCAGTGCGCGTGCTCGTCGCACGCAAGCTGCCGCGGCTGCTCGCATTGGCAACGCGCATGCTCGGCGACCGGAACGAAGCCGAGGACGTCGCGCAGGAGACGTTCTTGCGAATCTGGAACCAGGCGCCGCGCTGGCGCGAAGGCGAGGCGCGCTTCGATACGTGGCTGCATCGCGTCGCACTGAACCTGTGCTACGACCGGTTGCGCGGCCGTCGCGAGGAGACCGTCGACACGCTGCCCGACGTGCCCGACACGCAACCGGAGCCGGCCGCGCAGGCGGAACTGCGTTCGCGCGATGCGCGCGTGCGGCAGGCGCTGGCCGCATTGCCGCCGAGGCAGCGGGAAGCGCTCGTGCTCCAGTACTATCAGGAAATGTCGAATGTGGAAGCGGCCAACCTGATGGGCATCACCGTCGATGCGCTGGAAAGCCTGCTCGCCCGCGCGAGGCGCAACCTGCGCGCGCAGCTGGCCGGCGACCCACCTAGCGAGGACAAGCGATGACACCCGAACGATTTCGTACCATCGTCGCCGCGTACGGCTCGGACGCGCGGCGCTGGCCGGCCGCCGAGCGCGCGGCCGCCGAGGCATGGGCGCAAGCGAACCCGCGCGAAGCGTTGCTCGCACTGGACGACGCGGCCGACCTCGATGCCTGGCTCGCGTACGACACGGTCGCGCCGCCCGCGCCGTCGCTGGTCGAGCGCATCGTCGCGACGGCGCCCGCGCCGCAGCGCGCACGCAGGCGTGGCAATGTGTGGTGGTCGGGCGCGGCGTTCGCGGGCGTCGGCCTGGCCGGTGCGCTCGCGGGCGCGGTGGCCGTGTCGATGCTGATGCTCGGCAGCGCGCCGGCGCCGCAGCATGAACCGGGCTATCTGACGACGACGTTCGGCGGCCCGAGCGTGGATTGGAGCGATGAATGACTGAACGTGGCTGGAAATTCATCCTCGTCGGCTCGGTCGTGCTGAACGTGTTCGTGCTCGGCGCGATCGGCGGCGGCGCCTATCAGTGGTTCTCGACGCATCGCGACCTGCATGCGGCAGGCGCACCTGCATCGCGCACGGCGTTGCGTTTCGCGGCGGACGAATTGCCCGATGCGCGGCAGCGTGAATTCGCCGCCGCGTTGAAGGCGGCGCGCAAGGACGGCCGCGATTTCGCGCGGGAAGGGCGCGACGGCCGGATCACCGTGCTGGACCTGCTCGCCGCGCCGCAACTCGATCGCGCGGCGATCGATGCCGCGCTCGATCGTACGCGCGCGGCCGATACCGCGATGCGTGCGCAGGTCGAGCGCAGCGTCGTCGATTTCGCGGCGACACTGACACCCGACGAGCGCGCGAAGTTCGTCGACGGATTGCAGCACAGCGGGAACTGGCGTTTGCCGCCGAAGCTGCAGAAGAAGCCGGACACGCCGGCGAGTCAGTAACACCTGCCGGACGGCGACACGCGAACCGCGTGTCGCCGTCGTGCGCTTTCGGCCACGTGCCATGCGTGCGCCGTTTCCGGTGGATTGCCGCGTCGTTGTCGTTCATGACGTGCGCGGCCGCGTGACGAGACTTCCACCGATCACTCCGCCCCGCGTTTCCCCGCTCGAAATTTATTTGCGATTTCCGCGACGGATTTCCGGGCGCATCCGCGTTGAACGTGGGTACGCACCGCGAGAGAGCCCGTCATGGACCATCCGAACGACATCACGCCGGCCGCGATTGCGCTGAACCGCTTCGGTCTCGGCGCGCGGGCCGACGAAGCGCCGCCTGCCGACCCGAAGGCGGCGCTCGTCGCGCAATTCGACCGTTACGACGCGCGGCCCGCCGCGTGGGCCGGCGAGCCCGACGCGGTCGCGCTTGCGACACGCTTTGCGAACACGCGCAACGCGATGACGGGCGACGATGCGGCAGCGAAACGCGCGACCGCGCAATCGATCCGGCGCGATGGCTACGATGCCTATCGCAGTGCGGTTACCGCGCGCATGAACAGTGCGTTGAACACGTCCACACCGTTCGTCGAACATCTCGTGCATTTCTGGGCGAACCATTTCGCGGTGTCGGTCGACAAGGGGCAGGTGGCCGCGTATGCGGGCGCATTCGAACGCGACGCGATCCGCCCGCACGTGCTCGGCCGCTTCGAGGACATGCTCGTCGCCGTCGAACAGCATCCCGCGATGCAGGTGTTCCTCGACCAGGCACGCTCGGTCGGCCCCGACAGCCCGGCTGCGTTGCGTGCCGAAGCACGCAATCCCGCGGCGAAGCGCGGTCTCAACGAGAACCTCGCGCGCGAAATCATGGAACTGCATACGCTCGGCGTCCGCACGGGTTATACGCAAGCCGACGTGACGGAATTCGCGCGTGCGCTGACCGGCTGGAGCATCGCCGGCGGGCGCGGGCCGCAGCCGGGCGATGCCGCACCCGGTGCGTTCGTGTTCCGCCCCAAGCTGCACGAACCGGGCATGCGCACGGTGATGGGACGCACCTACGACCAGCCGGGCGAAGCGCAGGCGCGCGCGATCCTGCACGATCTCGCGCGCTCGGATGCGACGGGCCGGCACATCGCGTTCCAGCTTGCCCGTCATTTCGTCGCCGACAATCCGCCGCCCGCGCTGACGGACCGGCTGGCCCGCGCGTTCGACGCGAGCGGCGGCGACCTGCCGACCGTCTATCGCGCGCTCGTCGATGCGCCCGACGCGTGGTCGCCGGTCAATCGCAAGTTCAAGACGCCGTGGGAGTGGGCGGTGTCGTCGCTGCGCGGGCTCGGCTGGCGCGACACGGGCGACCTGAAGGCTGCGCCGCTGCTCGCGCAGCTCGGCCAGCCGGTGTGGCGGCCGGGCTCGCCGGCCGGCTACGACGACGTCGCCGCGAGCTGGGCCGCGCCGGACGCGCTCGTGCGCCGCGTCGAGATTGCACAGCGGCTGGCCGCGCGCACGGGCGACCGGCTCGATCCGCGCACGCTCGGCAACACGCTGCTTGCCGGTTCGATGAGCACGCCGACCGCGACCGCACTGTCGCGCGCGGAAAGCGCGACGACGTCGCTTGCTTTGCTGCTCGTCTCACCCGATTTCCAACGGAGATGACCATGGCACTGTCACGCCGACAATTCCTGAGCGTAGCCGCCGCTGGCGCGGGCGCGATCCTCGTCGCGCCGCGGATCGTGTTCGCGAATGTCGCGACCGACCGGCGCTTCGTGTTCGTGATCCAGCGCGGTGCTGCCGACGGCCTGAACATCGTCGTCCCGTATGCGGAACCCGCGTATGCGACGCTGCGCGGCCCGCTCGCGATCGATACCGCGGCCGCGACGCGGCTCGACGGCACGTTCGCGCTGCATCCGTCGCTTGCGCAGACCGCGCAGTTGTATCGCGACGGGCAGGCGCTGTTCGTCCATGCGATTGCATCGCCGTATCGCGATCGCTCGCATTTCGACGGCCAGAACGTGCTCGAAACGGGCGGACGTGCGCCATACCAGGTGAAGGACGGCTGGCTGAACCGGCTCGCCGCGCTGCTGCCGGCGACGCGCGAGAACGCGATCGCGTTCGCACCGACGGTGCCGCTCGCGTTGCGCGGCACCGTGCAGGCCGCGTCGTATGCGCCGTCCGGTTTGCCGGCCGCGCCGGACGACCTGCTCGCGCGCGTGTCGTCGCTCTACGAGGCCGACGCGCAGCTCGGCCCGCTGTGGCAGTCGGCGATGGACGCGCGCGGCCTCGCCGGCGATGCGCATGCGCGGCAGGATCCGGCTGGCGTCGGCAAGCTCGCGGCGACGTTCCTCGCGCGCGACGACGGCCCGCGGATCGCGATGATCGAGACGGGCGGCTGGGATACGCACAGCGCACAGAACGCGCGGCTCGCGAACCAGCTGAAAGCGCTCGACACGATGCTCGCCGCGTTGTGCGACGGTCTCGGGCCCGCCTGGCAGCAGACCACGGTGCTGGTCGCGACCGAGTTCGGCCGCACGGCGGCCGTGAACGGGACGGGCGGCACCGATCACGGGCAGGCGTCGGTCGCGATGCTCGCGGGCGGCGCGGTGGCCGGTGGCCGCGTGATCGCCGACTGGCCGGGGCTGAGGCCGGGCGACCTGTACGAAGGGCGCGACCTGAAGCCGACCGCGTCGCTCGACGCGCTGATCTCGGGCGCGGCCGCTGAAAGCCTGAGGCTCGACCCTCGTCGAACCGCATCCGCACTGTTCGCGGAAAGCGGCGCGACACGGCCCATGACCGGCCTGATTCGCGGGGCTGCGTGACGCGGTGCGTGTCCGCGTTGACCCCCGCCAACCGATTACACATGACACAACAGGGAGAATTGACGATGAAGATCCGATCCGTTTCGCTTGCGGTGCTGGTGTCCGCGAGTGCCGTACTGATATCCGCCTGCGTGGTCGAACCCGTGCGGCCGCCGCAGCCGGCGCCGCTCGTCGAGGTGGCGCCGCCGCCGCCCGCGCCGGGCTATCACTGGGCGAAGGGGCATTACCGCTGGGCCGGCAATCACTGGGCGTGGGTGCCCGGGCATTGGGTGGCGGTGTACTGACCGGGCGTGACGGGCCGGCGGAAAGCGACCGCGCGAAGTGCCGCAGCAACGGCGGCCTCGGCGGACTCGAACTCGACCACCGAGCGCCGGGGCGAAACATGGGCCGGTGTCGACATCGACATCGGTGGACGCACTCGCGCGCTGCACGCAGCGCGTCTGCTACCGACCGCCTACCAACCGATCCGGTGCTTCTCCTCCGTTTCCTGATGCCGCCAGTCGTCGTCCGCGTGCAGGTACTGGCTCGTCGTCGTGAGCGACACATGGCCGAGGTTGTCGCGCACGAGCCGCAGGTCGACGCGGCCGTCGGCCATGTGCGAGCCCGCGCTGTGGCGCAACCAGTGCGCGGACGCCTGTTCGAGCACGCGCGCCTGCTGGTCGCCGGCTTCGCCGTTCGCACGCAACCGGTCGGCCGCGTGCCGGAACACCTGCTTCACGATCCGGTGCAGCGCCGCGCGCGTGAGCGGTTTGCGCGTCTGGCCGACCGGCAGCACGAGTGGCGTGAGCTCGCTGTCCGACGGCAACGCGGGCAGGCCATGCGCGCGCCGGTAGCGCGACAGCTCGGCCATCATCTCGGCGGTGGCCGGCACGAGCCGCTGCCGGCCGCCTTTGCCCGTCACGTCGAGCCACCAGCGATCGTGCCCGTTCGCGTCGCGCCGGCAGAAGAACTGGCCCATCGTCGTGTCGGCCGCTTCGGTGATGCGCAGCCCGCCGAGATACAGCAGCGTGAACAGCCAGCGCGCGCGATCCGCATGGAAGCTTGCGCGTGCATCGTCGCGCGGCATCGCGGCGATCGCGTCCTTGACCGACTGCCACAGCGGCTGCCCGAGATGGCGCGTGACGCGCGGTGCGGGCCGGCGCTGCCGCTGCCGCGACAGCGAGAGCGGGTTGCCGGCCAGATAGCCGGCCTGCACGAGCCACGAGAACATCACGTTCAGGATCACCAGCGCCTGCCGCTGGCTGGCTGCCGACAGCGGCCCGTAGAACGGCCGCCAGCGCGGATCGTCGCGCGGATGCTTGCGGCCGCCGTTTGCGCACCACAGGTCGGCCGGCGCGGGCGCGAGCAGGAACTGCCGGTAGACGACCAGATCCTCGTGCGTGAGCGACGACAGCGGCTTGCCGCACGCGATCACGGCCCACAGCAGCAGGCGTTCGGCTTCCTTGCGGTAGTTCTGGAACGTGGTCGGCGTATCGACGAAGCGCGCGAGCCACGCGCGCACGGCGTCGAGATCGTTGGCCGCGGCGATCTGCGGATGCGCGCTGCCGGAGCGGTTGGTGCCCGCGCGTCCGTCGAGCGCGGCCGGCACGGTCAGCGAATCGATCGGCAGCGGGCGCAGCGCGGCGTCGGACGGAACGGGTGAGGGCATGCGAGGGGGAGGCGCGTTGCGCGAACCGCGCGGGCGTGGCGGGCGGACGAAGGCAGCGCGTGAAAGCGTATCGGGAAGCGTCGATGGTACACGATCGATGCGCGGTGAAGCGGTCGTCGACGACGCTCGCCGAGCGGGCCATTGTCACGACCGCATGATTCCCGCGGCCACGTGCCGTGGCGTCAGCGGTCTGCGTGCTTGTCCAGCAACCGGAACTTGCCGTTCTCGAACAGGTAGCGGTATTGGCCGCGCGGTTGACCATCGGGCTTGCCGTTCACGACGAGCAGGCGGCTGTCCGAGCGGAAGTCCGTCGGTGTGGTGTCGTCCGCGATGGTCAGCTCGCGCACGATGTACGGAAACCAGTACACGTCGCCCGTTTTCGCGTCGAGCGCGAATACCCGCATGCAATTGTCACTGTGTCCGCAATCAAAGGTCCACAGGATGTAACGACTCGCGAATGTCACTTCATTGGTGGAGGCGCCGTCGCGAATATTCCTGGCGAACTCGCGGTCCTGCGCCGTGCGCAGTTTCGGTTCGGCGATCGGGCCATCGTACGTCGGCCCGGTGAGGAATTTCATGAAATCGTTGTGTTGTTCCGCTTGCACGCGCCAGCTTGCGGTCAACGCCGCGGCGCAGACGAGCAGGCTCGTCATCGCGGTGGCAAGGCGGCGCTTTCCTGTCGGAATCCCGGATCGTTTATCGGCCATTGTCGAGGGTCATGTTGTTATGGGTGCCGTCATCGTAATGTAATCGGCGCAAGTCGTGCGCGAAGGCTTTGTGCGCCGCGACGTCAAGCGTTCCGCGCGAACGCAGCAACCGGCTCCGCCGCCAGTCCATGCCGCACCCCGTCACCCCAACGACAGCACACTGTTCAACAACATCCGCACCAACGTCGCCTGCCGCGTCACACCCGTCTTCGAAAAAATCGCACGCAGGTGCGAACGCGCGGTGTTCTTGCTGATCGCGAGTTCGTCGGCCGCTTCCTCGAGCGTCTGCCCGTTGACGAGCGCGAGTGCCAGCGCGGTCTCGGCCGGCGTGAGGTCGAACAGCTTGCGCACGATGTCGTGCGACGCCTGCGACTTGCGCTCGGCATCGCGGATGAAGATCGCGCACGCCGGCCGGCGCGGATTGTCCTCCGACCATTCGCTCAACGGTACCGCACGGATCAGCACGCCGAGCCGCGGCTTGCCGGACGGGCGCGGCACCGCGATCGCGTGCGCGACTGACGGCGTGACGCCCGTGCGTTCCGCGAGCACCTGGCGGATCAGCTTCTGCAGCTTGCGATCCTCCAGCGGATACGACGCTTCGAGCGCGCCGCCGCGCACGCGCAGGCCGTCGCATTCGGCGAAGATCTCGTCGGCGACGGAGTTGGTCCGCATGATCGTGCCGCGCTCGTCGAGAATCGCGGTGCCGACGAGCATGCGGTCGATCGTGCTCGCATACAGCGTGCGCTCGGATTCGACCATTCCGAACTTCGCGTGCAACCGCACCGCGCGCTTCAGGTGCGGTAGCAGCGCGTTGCAGACGGCCTTGTCGGCCGCCGAGAACGCATGGCTACGATGCGGACGGCAGACGCGAAAGCGGCACTCGACGCCGTCGTGCGTGCGCAGGTCGGCGCCCATCAGATAGCCGACGTCGAACGGCTGCAGGAATTCGGCATACATCGCGCTGTTGCGCCAGACGCCGACGCCGAGCAATTCGTCGACGGTGACGACGCGATCGGCCGGCAGGTTCACGAACGGATCGAGTGCGTAGTAGTAGGTGTTGTACGACGCGACACCCGTCAGCGGCGCACTCTCCTCGGAAGCGTTGATCATCAGCCCCGTCTGCCCGCTGGCCGGCCAGCGCAGGATCATCGTCACGTAGTTCGCGTGCAGGTGCACGCGGATCTGCTCGAGCGCGGCGCCCCACGGCACGTCTTCGAGCGGGCCTTCGTAAATGGTCGTGAGCAAGGCGTCGAACTGCTCGAGCGTCAGTTTCGATTGGGCAAGGTTCGGCGGCGGGGCCGGGGGCGCCGTGGTCATTCGGGATGTCTCCTGTTGCGGCCGCCGGGTCGCAGGACGCCTGGCGCGCACGTTCGGACCGCTGGCGGCGATGCGCGTGGCGGAACCGGAACACGGTAACGTATCGGTTCGTGCGCGACATCCCATAAATGAGGGTGGTCGAGTGCGCGTTGTAAGGTATTTGTGAACTTTCTCGTCGCGCCGGTCGTCTAAACGGCCCTCCAACGCTCCCAGAGGAACATCAGATGAATCACAAGACCCGAACGTTGCTCGGCGCGGCCGTGATTGCCGGCAGCACGCTCCTTGCCGGATGCCAGACCGACGCGGCCGCCACGGCGCCGAATGCGGCCCGCCCGGCCGACGGCAAGCCCGTGACCAAGACTGTCTACGTCGCGCCGCAGTCCGCGCGCTGCACGGGCGTCGCGCCGATGGAGTGCCTGCAGGTGCGCAGCAGCCCGAGCGAGCCGTGGAGCCTGTGGTATGCCGGCATCGAAGGGTTCGCCTATCAGCCCGGCTACCTGTACACGCTTGAAATCGACGAATACCACGTCGCGCAGCCGCCGGCCGACGGTTCGTCGATCCGCTGGGTGCTCAAGCGCGTGGTCGAGCGGCGGCAGGCGAACTGACGGCCGCGCTTACGCGGACGGTCGCGCCGCCGCATGGGTTGGCGGCGGGGCCGTATCGATTCGCCGGAACACGGCGGACGACAGCAACGTGACGACCCCCATGCACGCGAACGACAGCATGAATCCGTGCGCCATCGAGCCCTGATAGGCGGCGAACAGGTTCACGAGCCCGCCGCCGATCGACACGCCCAGACCCATCGCGAGCATCTGCATCATCGTGAACAGGCTGTTGCCGCTGCCGGCGTCGGCATGCGACAGCCCCTTGAGCGTCACGCCGTTCATCGCCGCGAACTGCATCGAGTTCGCGGCGCCGAACACGATCAGCAGCACACCCTCCAGCACCGGCGCCGGCCGCGCCGACACCAGCGCGAACCCCGCGATCGCGCAGCCGACGATTCCCGTATTCACGACCAGAAACGCCGCGTAGCCGAAGCGCTTCACGAGCGGCGCGATCCAGCGTTTCGCGATCACGCCGGCGATCGCGGCCGGCAGCATCATCAGCCCCGACTGCAGCGGCGTATAGCCGAGCTGCACCTGCATCAGCAGCGGCAGCATGAACGGCACCGAACTCGTGCCGATCCGGCACAGCAGGTTGCCGAGCAGCCCGGAACCGAAGTTCGGCTCGCGGAACAGCCCGAGCCGGAATAGCGGCTGCGCACGCCGCCGCGCATGCGGCAGGTACGCGAGCGCGCTCGCGAGGCCGAGCACGGCGAGCGCGGCCGCCCAGGCGGCGCGATGCGCAGGCATCGGCGGGTCGATCGCGAGCGACAGCGCGATCATCGCGACCGACAGCAGCGCACAGCCGATGAAGTCGAACGGCGGCGGCTGCGTCGCCTGGTCGTGCGGCAGGTAGCGCTGCACCGCCATGAAGCCGACCACGCCGACCGGCACGTTGACGATGAACACCCAGTGCCACGAAATCGCCTGCGTGAGCCAGCCGCCGAGCGTCGGCCCGACGATCGGGCCGAGCTGGCCGGCGATCGACACGAACGCGATCGCCGCGACGTACTGTTCGCCCGGCACGCGGCGCAGCACGGCGAGCCGCCCGATCGGCAGCAGCATCGAGCCGCCGATGCCCTGCACGGCACGCGCCACGACGAGCTGGCCGAGCGTATGCGACGCCGCGCAGCCGATCGACGCGAGCACGAACACGAGGATTGCGACCGAGAACACGCGGCGCGTGCCGAACCGGTCGGCGAGCCAGCCGGACGCCGGTGTAAGCATCGCCATCATCAGCGTGTAGGCGACCACGACGGGCTGCATCGCGAGCGGCGACGCATGCAGGCTTTGGGCGATCGAAGGCAGCGCGGTGTTGACGATCGTCGTGTCGAGCGACTGCATGAAGAACGCAGCGGCGACGATCCAGAGCAGCGCGGAGTGTGTGGGTTCCCGGGACATGGCGAAATCGATGGTGCGAAGGTCCGGTGCGGGTGCGCCCGTGCGCGGTCGCGCGGCGCCTGCCGGACTTCAGTCGCTCGATGGTACCGATTCCGGTGGTCATCGGGAAGCCGCCTGAAGACATTGACTGTCATCGAAAATGCCAATGACAATGCGGGATGCTCAATCCCGTCTGGCTCAAGACGTTCGCGACCGTCACGAACTGCCGCAGCTTCACCGAAGCGGGTCGGCAGCTCGGGCTCAACCAGTCGAGCGTCAGCGAACACATCCGTCGTCTCGAAGAGAGCGTCGGCCGGCGGCTGTTCGTGCGCGATACGCATTCGATCGCGATGACGGCCGACGGCGAGGCACTGCTCGTGCATGCGAACGTGATCCTGCAGGCGCTCAATCGCGCGGAATCGCAGTTTCGCAAGCCGCGGCTGCAGGGACGCGTGCGGCTCGGCGCGTCGGACGACCTCGCGCTCGTCGCGCTGCCGGAGGTGCTTGCCGCGTTCCGCGCCGCGCATCCGGACGTCGCACTGGAAATCACGACCGGGATGACGAGCCGGCTCTACGAACTGATGGACGCCGGCGCGCTCGACCTGATGGTCGGCAAGCGGCGGCTCGGCGAGCGGCGCGGCACGCCGCTGCTGCGCGCCCGGCTCGAATGGGTTGCGCGGCCCGGCACCGTCGTCGACCTGGAGCGGCCGCTGCCGCTCGTGCTGGTGGCCGAACCGAGCGTCACGCGGGCGGTCGTGCTGAATGCGCTCGCGGAAAAAGGGATCGGCTGGGAAGTCGTGTGTTCGAGCAGCAGCCAGCCAGGCTGCATCGCTGCCGCGCGTGCGGGGCTCGGGCTGACCGCGACGTCGCAATACCTGTCCGCGCGCGGCCTGGCGCCGCCGGTGAACGGCGACGGGCTGCCCGTGCTGCCGGACGTCGAATTCATCGCGCTCGCCGCGAAGCGGCTCAGCCAGCCGGCCGGCACGCTGCTCGAGCTGCTGGAAACCAGCGACCTGCGAGCGTCGGGCGCGGACGCCTAATGCCGCTCATGCCGGCAGATGCACGCAATGCGCAGGCATCCGGCGCCCGCGCCTGCGCCGCGCATCGTCAGGCGGACCGCTTCTGCGAAATCACGAGCAGCGCGCCGTTCTTGTCCTCCAGCACCGCGCGGTATTCGTGCGGCCCGGCCTGCACGGGCACGCGCACCGATGCGCCGGCCTTCACGACCCGCGCCATCGCCGCATACAGGTCGTCGTCCTCGTCGACGCGCAGCGTGAGCGCCGCGCGCTCGACGATCTGCTCGTCGCCCGCGACCAGCGCGATCGTCAGCGGCCCGCCGTCGAGCGCGCAATAGCGGTCGCCGTCGCGGAACTTCACGTTCAGGCCCAGCCCGTCGACGAACAGCGGCAGCGCCGTGTCGATGTCGTCGACCGGATACAGCAGCATCGATACCTTCATTCCGGTTCTCCCTTGTCTTGATGTGGGCGGCGTGCAATGCGCCACCGGTCGATGCTAGCGCGTCGCTCGCGCCGCCACGCAGTCCGATCGGATGACGGTGAAACCCCTCTGTCCCCGCAGGCGTGCAGCTACTCCGAACAGATGATGTCCGCGCCAGCCGGCGCGCCGACACTCCCATTCGTGGACCGTCGCTATTCGTCCGTATCGTGCGGGCGGCCTGCGCGACCCCGACTCGTCCAACATACATGGAGACGTACGCAATGAAGTTTTCCCTCATCTACGAAGCCCAGACCACCGACGCATCGCGCGAGGGCGACCACCGGGTGTTCAAGGAGACGGTCGAGCAGGCGCTGCTCGCCGAGCAGGTCGGTTTCGACACGATCTGGTGCGTGGAGCACACGTCGTTGACCAACTATGCGCACATGAGCGCGCCGGAAACCTTCCTTGCCTACCTGGCCGGCCGCACGACGCGCATCGGCCTCGGCCACGGCGTCGTGTGCCTGCCGCCGGCGATGAACCACCCGATCAAGGTCGCCGAGCGCGTCGCGCTGCTCGACATCCTGTCGGGCGGCCGCGTGCATTTCGGCGTCGGCAAGGGCGGCAGCCAGCAGGAAGCGGGCGCGTTCGGCTACGACCTCAACGAACTGCAGCCGATGATCGACGAATCGATGTATCTCGTGCCGAAGATGTTCGTGCAGGACGAGATCGAGCACGACGGCAAGTACATCAAGATCCCGAAGCGCCCGATCCACCCGAAGCCGTTCCAGGATCCGCACCCGCCGATGTACCTCGCCTGTACGAACACCGACGCGCTGCTGCGCGCCGGCCAGCGCGGGATGGGCGCGCTGGTGCTCGGCTTCGGCGGCCCGGACGAAGTCGCGAAGAAGAACGCCGTGTACCGCGAAGCGTGGGCGAACCGCAAGCCGGAAGACCAGGTCGGCTTCCGCCCGACCCAGCACCTCGCGGCGCTGTGCCCGACGGTCGTGATGGCCGACGGCCAGGCTGCCCGCAAGATCGGCATCCGCGGCCAGCGCTACTTCATGGAGTCGCTCGCGTACTGGTACACGGGCGGCGAGCGCCCGGACCCGGCGAAGTGGGGCGACGACCTCGTGCAGGCCGACACCGGCGAGATGGTGATCCGCTCGCGCTTCGCGTCGGAGGAGGTCGTCGTGAACTTCGCCGACCCGGCGCTCGCGATGATGAACCCGAACCACGCGTACGGCACGGTGGACGACTGCATCGGCTATGTCGGCCGCCTGCAGGAAGCCGGCGTCGACGAAGTGCTGTTCCTGTGCCAGATGGGCACGGTGCCGCACGAAGCGCAGATGGAGACGATCCGCAACATCGGCGAGTACGTGATCCCGTTCTTCAACAAGGAGAAGGAACGCGCCTGCGCGTGACCGGGGCCGCGCCCGTCGTCACGTCCGATCGGACGATGCGGCGCGGTCGTGCGAAGCCGACCATCGGTGGTGGCGAGCTTCGCCCGCGGCCAGGGCCGCGCCGAACAACTTTGAACGAGAGCGGGGCGGGCGCCGCGGCGCCGCCCCCGTTCCACAGGAGACATTCGTGCATCGCGACAACGATTCGAACGCATTGGCCGCCACGCTGATCGCCCGGGCCGAGGCACTGGCGCCGACGCTGGCCGGCCGCGCCGCGCAGGCGGAAGCACAGGGCCGCCTCCCGGCCGAGACGATTGCCGACATGCAGGCCGCCGGCTTCTTCAAGGTGCTGCAGCCGAAGCGCTACGGCGGCTACGAGCTCGATCCGCAGGCCTTCTTCGACATCCAGATGGCGCTTGCGCGCGGCTGCATGTCGACCGCGTGGGTGTACGGCGTCGTCGGCGTGCACAACTGGCAACTCGCGCTGTTCGACGAACGCGCGCAGCAGGACGTCTGGGGCAACGATCCGGCCACGCTGATCGCGTCGACCTACATGCCGGTCGGCCGCGTGACGCCGGTCGACGGCGGCTTCCGCCTGTCGGGCCACTGGAAATTCTCGAGCGGCAGCGAACTGTGCGAATGGGTGTTCCTCGGCGCGCTGGTGCCGCCGGCCGTTGCCGGCCAGCCGCCTGAATACCGGACCTTCCTGCTGCCGAAATCCGACTACCGGATCCAGCAGGACTGGGACGTGCTCGGCCTGCGCGCGACGGGCAGCCACGACATCGTCGTCGACGACGTGTTCGTGCCCGCGTACCGCACGCACAAGGCGATCGACGGGATGATGGGCACGAGTCCCGGCCTCGCAATCAATGATGCGCCGCTGTTCAAGCTGCCGTTCGCGCAGATCTTCGTGCGCGCGGTGTGCACGTCGTGCATCGGTGCACTGCAGGGCGCGCTCGACGATTTCACCGGCTATGCGGCGACGCGCGTGTCCGCCAACAGCGGCGCGAAGACGACCGACGATCCGGGTGCGCAGAACGCGTGCGCGAACGCGGCCGTCGCGATCGACGAGATGAAGGTGCTGCTCAAGCGCAATTTCGCCGAGCTGATGGCGTCGGTCACCGGCGGTCCGGCCGTGTCGATCGAGCGTCGCGTGCATTTCCGCTACCAGTCCGCGCAGGTCGCCGAGCGCTGCGCGCAGGCTGCGAATACGCTGTTGCGCTACGCGGGCGGCAACGGCATCTATCACCGCAATCCGCTGGTGCGGCGTTTCCTCGACCTGCATGCGGCCCGTGCGCACTACGCGAACAACGTGGACCGCTTCGGCCAGAACCTCGGCGCCGTGATGCTCGGCCGCGAAAACACGGACTTCTTCATCTGACGAGGCCGTGATGAGCGACACGCAAGCACAGCAATACACGTTCGACGTGGTCGTCGTCGGCTCGGGCGCGGGCGCGCTGCTCGCCGCGTGCCGTGCGGCCGATCGCGGGCTGTCCGTCGTCGTGATCGAGAAGACGGCGCTGTACGGCGGCACGTCGGCTGTATCGGGCGGCGGCATCTGGATCCCGTGCAACCACCACATCGCCGAGCTCGGTGCGACCGACACGCGCGAGGCCGCGCACCGCTACCTCGACGCGTGCGTGGCCGGCGCATCGACGCCCGACAAGCTCGACACGTATCTCGACCGCGCGCCGGAGATGCTGCGCTACCTGGAATCGAAGACGCCGGTGCGCTATCAGGCGCTGCCGAAGTACGCGGACTATTTCCAGAAGCTGCCGGGTGCGATGCCGGGCTACCGCGCGCTCGATCCGTTGCCGTTCGACGGCGGGTTGCTCGGCGACGAATTCGACCGGTTGCGGCCGCCGTCGCCCGGTACGCTGATCGGCGGGCGCGTCGCGGTGACGTCGAAGGAGGCACATACGCTGTTCTCGCGCGGGCCCGGTTTCATGAAGCTCGCGATCGCGCAGTTCGGCCGTTACTGGCTCGATCTCGGCATGCGCCGCCGTACGCGGCGCGACCGCCGCCTGACACTCGGCAATGCGCTGATCGGCGGGCTGCGCCGCGCGTTGCTCGACCGCAACGTGCCCGTGTGGCTCGATACGCCGATGCGCGACCTGCTCGAGGTGGACGGCCGCGTGACGGGCCTGCGCGCGCAGCGCTACGGGCAGCCGGTGACGATCGCCGCGCGGCGCGGCGTGATCCTCGGCGCGGGTGGCTTCGAGCGCAACCAGCCGATGCGCGAGCGCTACCTGCCGCAGCCGACGCAGGCGCAATGGAGCGCGACGCCGCCGTCGAACACCGGCGACGCGATCGCCGAAGGCCACCGGCTCGGCGGCGCGCTGGCGCTGATGGAACACGTGTGGGGCGCGCCGACGGTCGGCGTCGCGGGTGAAGAGAAGCAGCGCGCGCTGTTCGTCGAACGCAACCTGCCGGGCTGCGTGATCGTGAACAGCCTCGGCAAGCGCTTCGTCAACGAGGCCGCGCCGTATTCCGAGTTCGTGCCCGCGATGTATCGCGACCATGCACGCACCGGTGCGTGCGTACCGGCGTGGATGGTGTTCGACGCGCGCTTTCGCCGCAAGTATCCGTGCGGGCCGATCATGCCGGCATCGATGATGCCCGATGCGCGGATTCCGGAAGCGTTCCGCGACGTGCTCGTGAAGGCCGACACGGTCGACGCGCTGGCCGCGCGGATCGGCGTCGATGCGGCCGGGTTGCACGACACGCTGCGCGACATGGCGCGCTATGCGGTCACCGGCATCGACGAAGCGTTCGGCAAGGGCGACAACGCGTTCGACACGTACTACGGCGATCCGCGGAACACGCCGAACCCGTGCCTCGGGCCGGTCGACCAGGCGCCGTTCTACGCAGTGCGAATCGATGCGGGCGACATCGGCACGAAAGGCGGGCTCGTCACCGACGTGCACGCCCGCGTGCTGCGCGCCGACGGCGAGCCGATCGACGGCCTTTACGCAATCGGCAACACCAGCGCATCGATGATGGGCGCGAGCTACCCCGGCGCGGGCTCGACGCTCGGTCCGGCGATGACCTTCGGGTATCTCGCCGCCGACCACCTGGCTGCTCGCGCAGCCGACGCCGGAGGCCGGCCAGCCCGGCCATCCACGACTGAACTTGACGGAGTACGAACATGAGCGATCTCACCAACCATCCGCTGCGCACCGACATGCTGCTCGCGATGCGCCGCCTCGCGCGCTCCGTCACGGTCATCAGCAGCGCGCACGACGGCCGGCGCTACTCGATGTCCGCGACGGCGGTCGACTCGCTGTCGACCGATCCGCCTTCGCTGCTGATCTGCATCAACCGCACCGCGTCGCTGTATCCGCCGCTCGATGCGGGCGCGCCGTTCTGCGTGAACGTGCTGTCCGCGCGCCACGAAGGCGTCGCGATCGATTGCAGCGGCCGCCTGAAGGGCGAGGCACGCTTCACGACCGGCGACTGGCACACGTCGCCGCACGGCGTGCCGTATCTGCGCGACTCGCAGGCGAGCCTCGTGTGCGAGCAGGACGGCCGCTTCGAATACGGCACGCATACGGTGTTCATCGGGCGCATCCGCGAGGTGCTGATGAGCGGCGACGTCGATCCGCTCGTCTATCTCGACGGCGCGTACACGACGCCCGGCGCGCCGGCGGCCCGTGCGGTCGCGTGACGCAAGGAACCGGCGATGAGCGATCCACGCTTCCACCGGCTGACCGTGGCCGAAGTGATTGCCGAAAGCGACGACGCGTGCTCGTTCGTATTCGACGTACCGGCCGCGCTGCGCGACGCGTTCGCGTACCGGCCCGGGCAGTTCCTGACGCTGAACGTGCCGTGCGCGGACGCGACGCTCCCACGCTGCTATTCGCTGTCGAGCGCGCCCGGCATCGACGCCGCGCCGAAGATCACCGTCAAGCGCGTGCGCGACGGCCGTGCGTCGAACTGGCTGTGCGACCGCGTGAAAGCCGGCGACGCGCTCGACGTGCTGCCGCCGGCTGGCGTATTCACGCCGCGCGCGCTTGACGGCGACCTGCTGCTGTTCGCGGGCGGCAGCGGCATCACGCCCGTGCTGTCGATCCTGAAATCGGCGCTCGTGCATGGGCGCGGGATGTTGACGCTGATCTATGCGAATCGCGACGAACGCTCGGTGATTTTCCGCGACGAGCTGCAACAGCTCGCACAGCGCCATCCGGGCCGCGTGCGCGTGATCCACTGGCTCGACAGCGTGCAGGGCATTCCGCAGCAGCGTCATCTCGAGGAACTCGCGCGACCGTTCAGCCAGCAGGAGACGTTCATCTGCGGGCCCGCGCTGTTCATGGAGAACGCGCTGGCCGCGATGCTCGGCCTCGGGCTGCCGCGTGCGCGCGTGCATGTCGAGCGGTTCGCGTCGTTGCCCGATGCACCGGCGCAGGCCGATACCGCTGCGCAGGCTGTGGCGACGGCGGCGTCCGGCGACGGCGCGGCGATCGAGACGGTGCTCGACGGCGATGCGTTCGCATTCGACAGCGCGCCCGGCGAAACGCTGCTCGACGCAATGCTGCGCGCGGGCGTGCCGGCGCCGAATTCGTGCCGGATGGGGCAGTGCGGCGCATGCATGTGCCGGATCGAGCGCGGCGAGGTTGCGCTCGACAGCAACCATGTGCTGGATGAAGACGAGATCGCGGCCGGCTGGACGCTCGCCTGCTGCGCCCGGCCCGCGAGCGACGCGCTGCGCGTGGTGTTCCCCGACTGAGCCGTGCCGCGCCGGCGGCGCGCACGGCCATCCTGATCTATGACGATGGACAATGAAATCCTGACGACGCCCGCGCTGATCGCGCGGGCAGCCGCGCGCCACGGCGCGCATCCGGCGATCGAGTCGGAGCACGGCCGGCTGACCTACGCGGAACTCGACGCCGCGCGTCTCGACGCGGCCCGTGCGCTGCTCGCGAGCGGCATCGAGGCCGGCGACCGCATCGCGGTCTGGGCGCCGAACCTGCCGCAATGGATCGTCGCGGCGCTGGCGATCCACACCGTCGGCGCGATCCTGGTGCCGGTCAATACGCGGATGAAGGGGATGGAGGTGGGCGGCATCCTGCACGACGGCGGCGCGCGGCTGCTGTTCTGCTGCGGCACCTTCCTCGGCGAATCGTATCCGGCGATGCTCGCGCCGCACCGGCCCGCGACGCTCGAGCGTGTCGTCGTGTTCGACGGCGAGCCGCCGTCCGGCGCCCGCGACGAGACCTGGAACGCGTTCCTCGCGCGCGGCGCGGCGGTGCCGCTTGCCGCCGTGCGCGAGCGTGAGGCACGGGTGACGCCCGACACGGTGATGGACCTGATGTTCACGTCCGGCACGACGGGTCGCCCGAAGGGCGTGATGACCGCGCACGGCCAGAACCTGCGCGCCGCGCAGGCGTGGGCGGCGATCGCGGGCGTACGCCAGGATGACCGCTACCTGATCGTCAATCCGTTCTTCCATACGTTCGGCTACAAGGCCGGCTGGCTCGCCGCGCTGTCGAGCGGCGCGACCGTGCTGCCGCACCTCGTGTTCCAGCCGGCCGACGTGCTGCGGCGCGTCGCCGACGATCGCGTGTCGGTGCTGCCCGGCCCGCCGACGCTGTACTACGCGTTGCTCGACGCGCCCGATCGCGCGACGCGAGACCTGTCGTCGCTGCGGATCGCGGTGACGGGCGCGGCGGCGATCGCCCCGAGCCTGATCGAGCGGATGCGCGCGGAGCTCGGCTTCGAGACGGTGTTGACCGGCTACGGGCTGACCGAATCGTGCGGCTTCGCGACGCTGTGCCGTCAAGGCGACGCTGCGGAGACAGTTGCCTATACGTCGGGCCGGCCGATGCCGGACGTCGAGCTGCGCATCGCGGGGTCGGGCGGCGAACCGCTCGGGCCGGATGAGACCGGCGAGATCTGGGTGCGCGGCTACAACGTGATGCGCGGCTATTTCAACCAGCCGGACGCGACGCGCGAGACCGTCGATGCGGACGGCTGGCTGCATACGGGCGACCTCGGCTGCGTCGATCCGGACGGCAACCTGAAGATCACCGACCGCATCAAGGACATGTTCATCGTCGGCGGCTTCAACTGCTATCCGGCGGAGATCGAGCGGCTGCTCGCCGCGCACCCGGCGATCGCGCAGGTCGCGCTGGTCGGCGTGCCCGATACGCGGCTCGGCGAGGTCGGTCACGCATATGTCGTGCTGCGTCCGGGCGCACATGCCGATGCCGGCGAACTGAACGACTGGGCGCGCAACAACATGGCGAACTACAAGGTGCCGAGATTTTTCACGTTCGTCGAGCAACTGCCGACGAGCGCGGCAGGGAAGGTGCTGAAGTACCGGTTGCGAGCGGCCGCCGAGGCGACGGCCTGATCGACGACACGACTGACGAACGGGATGAACGCATGAACGACAACGGATTTCCGCAGGGCGCGGTGCTCGTGTTCGGTGGCAGCGGCGGGATCGGGCAGGGCGTCGCGCTCGAGTTCGCGCGTGCCGGCGTGCCGGTCGCGGTGGGCTACCGCAGCAAGGCCGACGTGGCCGAGCGTGTCGCGCGCGATATTCGCGGCGAAGGCGTCGCGGCCACCACGCACTGCGTGGACGTGACCGATCCCGCGCAGGTCGACGCCGCGCTCGCGGCCGCGATCGACGCGCATGGCCGCGTGCACACGGTCGTCTGGGCGGCCGGGCCGTTCGTGAACCAGCGCCATATCGGCGACATGACGCACGACGACTGGCGCCGCGCGATCGACGTCGAGACGATCGGCTTCTTCGTGGCCGCGAAGGCCGCGCTGCCGCATTTCCGTGCATCGGGCGGCGGGTCGTTCGTGACGCTCGGGTCGGCCGGGCATTTGCGCTGGCCCGATCGCGACGGGCTGTCGGTCGCACCGAAGGCGGCGAACGAGGCACTGGTGAAAGGGCTGGCGCGCGAGGAAGGGCGCTACAACATTCGCGCGAATTCGATCCTGGTCGGCGTGATCGAGGCCGGGATGTTTCCGGTGCTGCTCGAACAGGGGCAGTTCGACCAGGCGTGGATCGACGAGACGCAGAAGATGCTCGCGCTCAAGCGCTGGGGGAAGGCGCACGACATTGGGCGGGCGGCGGTGTTTCTGGCGTCGGATCGGGCTGACTACGTCACCGGGCAGCAGTTGAATGTTTCGGGTGGGTACGGGTTGTAACGGCATGCCGACGTGGCTAATCCATTCGGACAACCGTATCTGAGCGGTCGGTAGAGTTGCGCGCGGATATCGTGCGCGTCATTCCTTCTGAAAATCGTCGACGACGCGGGCCGAAACACCGATCGGCTCGCGTATCGCATCTGAGCCGGACACGGACAAGATGCATGCGCACGCATCGGTATTCACCCTGCCTCGGCACGCACGACAGCGCATCGGCATCGCGTGCGGCTGCCAAGAGGTCACACTTTTGCAACGCTTTCCCCACGTATTCCTCTGCACACGATTGATCGTCATGGCGACGCGCGTGCGCTGACGGCCGTCCGGCCGCGTTCCGCAGGCGTTGCTCGATCGACGCGCGATTCTGTCAATCGCTTGTTTCCGCTCGGCGTGCCGAATACGGATGCGTTCCTGAAACATTTCCCCACCATTGCGACTCGCGATGCCGCCCTTGCGAGTCGGACACGCCTTTCCCGCTTCGGTTTGCGCCGCATGGCACGTGCCTTGCGGTTGACCCGGTGCCGCCGGTGCGGACGGATTCGCCAGAACGATCCGCACATCGGCGGCGTGTAACGACATCGAAACAAACCGGGGATCGGATCGGGTCGCGGGCGCCGCGTGTTGCGGCGCATGCGCCGCGCATGTCGTATCGGTCATGCGCACGGCGCAACGCGTTCCCGAACCGTCGAACAGCAAGCTTGCTTGCGGGGTGTCGTGCCGGGGTTCGCATCACGCATGGCGACGCAGGTCGCATGCGTTGGCGAGGCGCGCCCGGCACGTGTGGGGGGAGGCGCCCGTGAAAACGATAGTGAACCAATGGGCATTTGTCGCGGTGGTGCTTGCCGCGAGTGCGCACGCGCAGGAGATCTACCTGCAGGGTGGCACGCAGGGCGTCGGCATCGGTGCGGCCGTGAGCTTCAATTCGATGCTCGGTGCGCACGCGGATTTCAATGCGATCGATCTTTCGCACGACTTCACGGTGGCCGGCAACCGCTATCAGGACGACCTGAAGCTGCGCCAGGGCGGCTTGTACGCGGACATCTTTCCGTGGCGAGGCAGCGGCTTCCGCGCGACGCTCGGGCTACGCTTCAACGACGACGAGCTTCGCGGCGTGTCGCAGCCGACCAATGGCACCTACGTGTTCGGCGGCAAGCGTTACCCGGCGCTGCCGGGGATGTACGCGGTCGCCGAAGCGCGTTATCCGACCGTGATGCCGTACTTCGGGATCGGCTACGGGCACCGGCCGGCGTCGAAAGGGCTGGGATTCGTCGCCGATCTCGGCGTCGCGTACGGGATCCCGAAATGTTCGTACACGCTGTCGCCGGAACTGGCGGCCGCGGCCGGGCCGGCGAAGAGTCAGGTCCTGGCCGCGAGCGGACTGGATTCGCTGCGGCAGGTGATGTCGCGATACCGGTGGTACCCGGTGTTGCAGATCGGGATTTCGTATCGGTTCTGAGCGGCGGGTTGTCGTTGCGTGTGCCGGGCGGGGGATTGCCGGTGTCGCCGATTCGGGCGGGCAGACGGGTGTTGGAAAGGGGGCTGACGACCGTCGCAAGCACCACGCGGAATAGGTGAATGCAGCCGTCTCGCGTCGAGCGGCGCGCGCCCGTGCAGGCCGTTCAGCCGTGAATAGCCGATCGGCCGACTATTCCGCCGTTCCGATCCGGCTTACCTTTCAGGCAGCAATTCGACGTGTCGGGCGAGCGGCGCATGCCGAAAGGATTCATGCGGCCCGTTGCCGTTCGCTGACGCCAACCACTGTCCTCTTTCCGTCATTGGCGATGATAGCAATGATTGCAATTTGCGCCCATGGCGCTATCATTGATATCAATCTGGAAGGAGGGAATCATGGCAAATCTACTGGTGCGTAACGTGGATGACAGTATCGTTCAGAGCCTGCGCGAGCAGGCTGCGGCAAATGGCAGGAGTGCCGAGGCCGAACATCGGGCCATTCTGGCCGCTGCGCTTGGCCGGCCGAAGCGAAAGACATTTGCGCAAGTGCTGATGAGCATGCCCGAGGTTGGCGAAGACGCGGATTTCCAACGTGTTCAGGATTCCGGCGAGGTCAGGCGTGTATTTGATTGATACGAACGTCATCAGCGAAATCAGGAAGGGCAAGCGAACCAACCGTGGCGTACGGGCGTTCTTCAGGCAGGCCGCGGCCGACGCCAGCCCGCTTTACCTGTCCGTCGTGACGGTTGCTGAACTTCGCCGCGGCGTCGATCTGATCCGTCATCGCGGCGATCACCCGCAGGCGTCGGCGCTCGAGGCATGGATGGCCGCGATCCTGGCCGGCTATGCACCGAACATCCTGCCGGTCGACATCGAGGTCAGCCAGATGTGGGGGCATTTGCGCGTGCCCGATCCGACACACGAACTCGACAAGCTGATCGCGGCTACCGCGCTGATCAACGATCTCACCGTGGTCACGCGCAACGTCGCGGATTTTGCCCGCACGGGCGTCAGGTTGCTGAACCCGTTCGACTGATCCGGGATGCCGCGCCGCGGCAACCCGCACCTGCTTCCCGTTTCTTCCCGCAGGCACGGCCCGTTGCGCCGGGCTTCCGCGCGCGTCCGCGCCGCGCCAATTCCCCGCCGCCTCTCGTCCCAACAGACGATGTAACGCCACCCCCGACCGGCCAGAATCCTTACACGAACAACGGATTCTGAACCAGGAGGAGGCCGACATGATCGATGTCCGTGCGCTTGGCTATGTCGTCGTCGAGGCGACGCGCGTCGATGCGTGGCGCCGCTACGCGGAAGACGTGCTGGGCATGCAGGCGCTCGACGCGCCCGACGGCGCGTTGTACCTGAAGATGGACGAGCGCGATTTCCGCTACGTGATCGTCCCCGGCACGACCGACCGCTATTTCGCGTCGGGCTGGGAACTGCCTGACGGCGCCGCGTTCGACGCCGCGCTGGCGGCACTGCAACGGGCGGGCGTCGAGCCCGTGCGCGCGACCCGCGACGAAGCCGCGCTGCGCCGCGTGCAGGCGATGGCGTGGTGCACCGACCCGTCCGGCAACCGCCACGAGCTGTACTGGGGCGCGCGCTGCGACTTCCGCCGCTTCGTGTCGCCGCTGGGCGTCGCGCATTTCGTCACCGGCGACATGGGGCTCGGCCACGCGGTGCTGCCCGCGCCGCAGTTCGATGCGACCGATGCATTCGTGCGCGGCGTGCTCGGCTTCGAGCTGTCCGACATCTACCGCGTGAAGTTCACGCCCGATCCGGACGAACCCGAGAAACGCATCCATTTCATGCACTGCCGCAACGCGCGCCATCACAGCCTCGCGCTGTTCGAGATGGCCGTGCCGTCGGGCTGCGTGCACGTGATGGCCGAAGTCGATTCGATGGACGAAGTGGGCCGCGCGCTGGATCGCGTTGCCGCGCACGACGTGAAGATGTCCGCGACGCTCGGCCGTCACTGCAACGACCAGATGATCTCTTTCTACATGAAGACCCCCGGCGGCTTCGATCTCGAATACGGCTTCGGCGGCCTCACGGTCGACTGGTCGAAGCACGCGGTGTTCGAGGCCACCAAGGTGAGCCAGTGGGGCCACGATTTCAGCATCGGATACCGGTAAGCCAGCACGATGACGATGAAACCTCTCGACAAAACGATGTCCGCGCGCGACGTGGTCGCGCAACTCGCCGACGGCATGACGATCGGCATCGGCGGATGGGGGCCGCGGCGCAAGCCGATGGCACTGGTGCGCGAGATCGCGCGCTCGAACCTGAAGGACCTGACGATCGTCGCCTACGGCGGCGCCGATGTCGGCCTGCTTTGTGCTGCGGCCAAGGTACGCAAGGTGGTGTTCGGCTTCGTGTCGCTCGACGTGATCCCGCTCGAACCGCAATTCCGCCGGGCGCGTGAACAGGGCCGCATCGACGTGCTCGAACTCGACGAAGGGATGCTGCAGCTCGGCCTGCGCGCGGCCGCCGCGCGCCTGCCGTTCCTGCCGACGCGCGCCGGGCTCGGTACCGCGCTGCTCGATCACGCGCCGGCGCTGCGCACGGTGCAATCGCCGTACGACGACGGCGAAACGCTGCTCGCGATGCCCGCGATCGAACTCGACGTCGCGCTGCTGCACGTGAACGCGGCCGACCGGATGGGCAACACGCGCATCGACGGCCCCGATCCGTTCTTCGATGCGTGGATGGCGCGTGCCGCGCAGCGCTGCTACGTGTCGGCGGAAACGGTCGACGCGTCGATCGCGAGCGAAGACCTCGACGCCGCGAAACGCAATCCGTTCGAGCGCTCGCTCGTCACGGGCGTCGTGCACGCGCCGGGCGGCGCGCACCCGACGTCGTGCGGGCCCGCCTACGGCTGGGACCTGCCGCACCTGCGCGCGTACTGCGCCAGCGCGGAAGACGACGCGAAAACGGCGGCGTACCTGCGCGACGTGGTCGGCCAGGACGAACGCCAGTACCTCGAAGGCGTCGGCGGCCTGTCGCACGTGACGACGCTGCCGTTGCCGATTCTGTAAAGGAGCGCCTGTGAGCGAATCTCTCGACCATTCCCTCGCGGAACTGATGATCGTCGCGTCCGCGCGACTCTGGCGCGACGACGGCGAAGTGCTGGCGACCGGCATCGGCACGGGCCCGCGGCTCGCGGCCGGCCTCGCGCGGCTCGCGTACAACAACGGACTGATGCTGACCGACGGCGAAGCGTATCTCGTCGAGGAGCCGGTGCCGCTCGGTCCGCGCCCCGACGGCTATCGCGTGAAGGCGAGCGGCTGGATGACCTACGAACGCGTGTTCGACTGTCTCTGGCACGGCCGCCGCCACGCGCTCGTGATGCCGACCCAGATCGACCGTTTCGGGCAGGCCAACATCTCGTGGCTCGGCGACGACTACGCCCGCCCGAAAACCCAGCTGCTCGGTGCCCGCGGCTTCCCCGGCAACTCGACGAACCACGCGAACTCGTTCTTCGTCAGCGGCCACGGCAAGCGCACGTTCGTCGAAAGCGAAGTCGACATGGTGTGCACGGTCGGCTACAACCCGGCGCGCCGGCTGCCGGGGATGAAGACCTTCGTCGACCTGCGCAGCATCGTCACCGACCTGTGCGTGATGGATTTCGGCGGCCCCGACCACGCGATCCGCGTGCGTTCGCTGCACCCGGGCGTGAGCTTCGACGAAGTGCAGGACGCGACCGGCTTCCCGCTGATCGCGGCGCCCGACCTCGGCACGACGGCCCCGCCGAACGCGGAAGACCTGCGCATCGTGCGCGCGCTCGATCCGCACAACCTGCGCGCGACGATCGTGCGCAACAATCCGGCGCCGCGCCGGGGATGAGGTCCGACATGGAAGCGACCCAGATGACGTTCGGCGACGGTGTCGTCGACTACGCGGTCGACGGCGGCATCGCGACGATCACGATGAACCGCCCCGAGTATCACAACGCGCAGAACTCGAAGATGACGTATGCGCTCGACGCGGCGTTCCGGCGCGCGGCGCACGACGACGCGGTGAAGGCGATCGTGCTCGCGGGCGCCGGCAAGCATTTCTCGGCGGGCCACGACATCGGCACGCCGGGCCGCGACATCCACGAGTCGTTCGATCGCGCGTCGCTGTGGTACGACCACGTCGACAAGGAAGGCGGCGAATTCCTGTATGCGCGCGAGCAGGAGGTATACCTCGGGATGTGCCGGCGCTGGCGCGACCTGCCGAAGCCGACGATCGCGATGGTGCAGGGCGCATGCATCGCGGGCGGGCTGATGCTCGCATGGGTATGCGACCTGATCGTCGCGTCGGAGGATGCGTTCTTCGCAGATCCGGTCGTGCGGATGGGAATTCCGGGCGTCGAATATTTCGCGCATGCGTACGAGCTGAACCCGCGCATCGCGAAGGAATTCCTGTTCCTCGGCGAGCGGATGCCGGCCGAACGCGCGTACCAGATGGGGATGGTCAACCGCGTGGTGCCGCGCGAGCGGCTGTACGACGCGACTTACGCGATCGCCGCGAAGATCGCGACGATGCCGCGCCTCGGGCTCACGCTGACCAAGCAGGCGCTGAACCACGTCGAGGAACTGCAGGGCAAGCGTGCGGCGATGGATGCGGCGTTCGCATGGCATCACTTCGCGCATGCGCACAACGAACTCGTCAGCGGCGATCGTCTGGGCGGCTATGACGCGCGCAGCATGGCCAGCTCGCAGCGCCAGCCGAACGGCGCGGATCGCGGTGACGCGCCGGCCCCGGTCGCCGTCAACGGAGCCGCCGCATGAGCACGACGCTGCAAAGCCCGCTGCATACGCCGCTGTGCGACCTGCTCGGTTGCCGCTATCCGATCGTGCAGACCGCGATGGGCTGGGTGGCCGACGCGCGGCTCGTCGCGGCGACCTCGAACGCCGGCGGTTTCGGATTCCTGGCCGGCGCGACGCTCGAGCCTGAGCAGGTCGAGGCCGAGATCCTGAAGGTGAAGTCGCTGACCGACAAGCCGTTCGGCATCAATTTCCACATGTTCCAGAAGAACGCCGCGCAGGTGGTCGATCTCGCGATCAAGCACCGGTTGCGCGCGGTCAGCTACGGCCGCGGGCCCGATGCGAAGACGATCCGCCGCTTCAAGGACGCCGGCGTCGTCTGCATGCCGACGGTCGGCGCACCGAAGCATGCGGCGAAGGCCGTCGAACTCGGCGCGGACATCGTGACGGTGCAGGGCGCGGAAGGCGGCGGCCACACGGGCTCGGTGCCGACCACGCTGCTGTTGCCGAAGGTGCTCGACGCGGTGCGCGTGCCGGTGGTCGCGGCCGGCGGGTTCTTCGACGGGCGCGGGCTGGCCGCCGCGCTCGCGTACGGCGCGGCCGGTATCGCGATGGGCACGCGCTTCCTGATGAGCGCCGAATCGCCGGTGCCGCGCGAGACGCTCGAGCGCTACGTCGCGGTCGGCGATCCGGCGCGCATCCGCGTCTCGGACGCGCTCGACGGGCTGCCGCAACGGATGATCGACAACCCGTACCTGCTGAAGCTCGAACGCTTCGGCCCGCTGCGCCGCACGTGGTTCGCACTGAAGACGGCCGAAGCGTGGCGCCGCCAGAACGGCCTGAGCACGGGCGACATGCTCGGCCTCGCGATCAAGGCGCTGCGCTCGCACGACTACACGGCCAGCCAGACGCTGATGGCGGCGAACGCGCCGTTCCTGATCCAGCGCGCGATCGTCGAGGGCCGTCCCGACGAAGGCGTGCTGCCGAGCGGCCAGGCCGCCGCGATGATCGGCGCGATCGAATCGTGCGACGCGCTGATCGCACGGATCGTCGCGGAAGCCGGCGAGCGGCTCGACGCACTGGCCGCGTTGCGCGGCGCGGCAGCGGCGCAGGCCGCTTGAACAACATCACAGGGAGGCAATGGAGATGACAGCATCCAATCAACCGGCCGGCGCGATGCCGTTCCGGATCGATCGCGCAGACGGCATCGCCGAACTGGTGATCGCCCATCCGCCCGTGAACGCGCTCGACGCGCAGGGCTGGCACGCGCTCTCTCGCGCGCTCGACGCGCTCGGCGAGGACGACGACGTGCGCGTGATCGTCGTGCGCGGCGAAGGCCGCGGCTTCTGCGCGGGCGTCGACATCAAGGAGCTGGCCGCGCATCCGGAGCGGATCGTGGCGGTCAACGCGGGCAACTACGAGACGTTCCGCGCCGTGCACCGCAACCCGAAGCCGGTGATCGCGGCCGTGCACGGCTTCGTGCTCGGCGGCGGGATCGGCATCTGCGGCGCGGCGGACATCGTGGTCGCGGCCGATTGCGCGCGCTTCGGCGTGCCCGAGATCGACCGCGGCGCGATGGGCGGCGGCGCGCACCTGCAGCGGCTGTTCGGCGTGCAGAAGGTCCGCATGATGTATTTCACGGGCGAGATGATCGACGCGGCCGAAGCGTACCGGCTCGGCGCGGTCGAGCAGGTCGTCACGCGCGACACGCTGCGCGACGCGGCGCTCGCGCTCGCCCGCAAGATCGCGGAGAAGAGCCCGGCGATGGTGCGGCTCGCGAAGGAGGCGCTGAACGGCGTCGAGGACGGCGATCTCGAGGACAAGTACCGCTGGGAGCAGGGCTTCACGCTGCAGGCGTACATGACGAACGACTCGACGGAAGCGCGCGCCGCGTTCGTCGAGAAGCGCGACGCGCGCTTCGACGCGCAGGCGACCGCCGAGGAGGCACGCGCATGAAGCTGACCTATACGCCGCAACAGCAGGCGTTCCGCGCGGAAATCCGCGAATGGCTCGCCGAGCACGTGCCGCGCGAGCGGCTGCCGAGCTTCGACACCGAGGAAGGCTTCGCCGCGCACCGCGAATGGGAGCGCACGCTGCACTCGGGCCGCTGGAGCATGGTCACATGGCCGCGCGAGCTGGGCGGGCGCGGCTGCGACCTGATCGAGTGGCTGATCTTCGAGGAAGAGTACTGGCGTGCCGACGCGCCAATGCGCGTGAACCAGAACGGTATTTTCCTGCTCGGCCCGACGCTGATGGATTTCGGCACCGACGCGCAGAAGGCGCGCTTCCTGCCCGCGATGGCGGCCGGCGAGCACGTGTGGGCGCAGGGCTGGTCGGAGCCGAATGCGGGCTCCGACATGGCCGCGATCCGCACGACGGCCACCCGCATCGGCGACGAATACGTGCTGAACGGCCAGAAGATCTGGTCGACGCGCGCGGTGTGGGCCGACTGGCTGTTCGGGCTGTTCCGCAGCGACCCGGAATCGTCGCGCCACCACGGGCTGACGTTCCTGATGGTGCCGCTGTCCGCGCCGGGCATCACGGTGCGGCCGATCCGGCAGCTCAACGGGCAGACCGGTTTCGCGGAAATCTTCTTCGATGACGTGCGTGTGCCGGTCGAGAACCGGCTGGCAGCCGAAGGCGCGGGCTGGCAGGTCGCGATGGCGACGGCCGGGTTCGAGCGCGGGCTGATGCTGCGTTCGCCCGCGCGCTTCCAGCGCACCGCGCAGGCGCTGCGCGACCTGTATCTCGCACACCGCGACAGCGCCGACCGCGACCCGACACTGCGCGAACGCGTGGTGTCCGCGTGGATGGATGCGCAGGCCTATGCGCTGTCGACCTACGCGACCGCGAGCCGGCTGCTGAAGGGCGGCCACATCGGCGCGGAGTCGAGCACCAACAAGGTGTTCTGGTCGGAGCTCGACCTGCGCATGCACCAGACCGCGCTCGACATTCTCGGCGCGCATGGCGAAGTCGTCCCGCAGACGGCCGCGCAACAGGCGACGCTCGGCCACTGGCTCGACGGCTTCCTGTTCGCCCAGGCCGGCACGATCTACGCGGGCACCAACGAGATCCAGCGCAACATCGTCGCCGAACGGATGCTCGGCATGCCGCGCGCGTAACGGCGCCGGCGCCACCCTCACAGAACGGACATCGTATGGATTTCGTATTCGATGAAGACCAGGAAGCGCTCGCGGACAGCGTGAAGCGCCTGCTGATGACCGAGATGACGCCCGAGCTGATCCGCGAGCTCTGGGCGACGCCGACCGGGCGCTCGGATGACCTGTGGGCGCTCTTCGCGTCGCAGGGGCTGACCGCCGTGTCGGTGCCCGAAGCGCACGGCGGCCTTGGGCTGACCGAAGCCGAATGGGCGCTGCTCGCGCAGACCTACGGCTATTTCGGCAGCCCCGAGCCGCTGCTCGACACGGCGCTCGTGTCGGCCGGCGTGCTGGCGCGGCTGCCCGCGAGCGACTGGCGAGATGCGCTGCTGCGCGACATCGCCGAAGGGCGCGCGCGCGTCGCGCTCGTGCATCCGGTGAACCCGTACGCGGCCGACGTGCACGTTGCGAACACGCTGCTGTGCGAACACCGCGGCGAGCTGCACCGCGTCGATCCCGCGCAGTGCGCGTGGCGTGCGGTCGACAGCGTCGATCCGTCGCGGCGCCTGTTCACGCTCGACTGGGAGCCGTCGGCGGCCACCCGCATCGCGAGCGCCGACGAAGCAGCGCCGCTGCTGAACCGCGCGCTCGACCACGGCGCGTTCGCGGTTGCCGCACAGCTGCTCGGCCTCACGCAGCGCGTGCTCGACGTTGCGATCGACTACAGCGCGCAGCGCAAGCAGTTCGGCAAGGCGATCGGTTCGTACCAGGCGCTCAAGCACCTGCTCGCCGATGTCGCGATCCGCTACGAGTTCGCGCGGCCGGTGGTCGCGCGCGCCGCGCAGGCGATTGCCGACGATCACCCGCAGCGCGCGGTGTTCGTGTCGCACGCGAAGCTCGCGGCGACGTCGGCCGCGCAACTGGCCGCGCGTCACTCGATGCAGGTGCACGGCGCGATCGGCTACACGTGGGAACTCGACCTGCAGATCTTCATGAAGCGCATCTGGGCGCTCTCCGGAAGCTGGGGCGACAGCGCGTTCCACAAGGCCCGCGTGGCCGACGCGATCCTCGGCGACGCGTTGCCGATCGGCCCCGCACAGACCTTCGACCTCGAGGAATCCAACTGATGAAACAAGCCTATATCGTCGACGCGCTGCGCACGCCGACCGGCCGCCGCAAGGGCGGGCTCGCGCACGTGCATGCGGCGGACCTCGGCGGGTTCGTGCTGAAGACGCTCGTCGAGCGCAACGCGATTCCCGCCGACGAATACGACGACGTGGTGTTCGGCTGCGTCGACACGATCGGCCCGCTGGCGGGCAACATCGCGCGCACCTGCTGGCTCGCGGCCGGCCTGCCGTTGCAGGTGCCTGGCGTGACGGTCGACCGCCAGTGCGGATCGTCGCAGCAGGCCGTGCACTTCGCCGCGCAGGCCGTGATGAGTGGCGTGCAGGACGTCGTCGTCGCCGGTGGTGTGCAAACGATGACGCAGATCCCGATCTCGTCGGCGATGACCTGCGCGGCGCCGCTCGGCTTCACCGATCCGTTCTCGGGCAGCACCGGCTGGCGCGCGCGCTTCGGCGATGCGCCGGTGTCGCAGTTCGTCGCCGCGCAGCGGATCGCCGATCACTGGAACCTGTCGCGCGACGCGATGGAGCGTTATGCGCTGGAAAGCCACCGCCGTGCGGTCGCTGCGATCGAGGCCGGTCATTTCAAGCGGGAAATCGTGCCGTTCGAAGGCGTGATGCACGACGAGACGCCGCGCCCCGACACGTCGCTGGAAAAGATGGCGACGCTCGAGCCGCTGACGCCGGGCGGCTCGCTGACGGCCGCCGTCGCGAGCCAGACCTGCGATGCGGCCGCCGCATTGCTGATCGTGTCGGAAGACGCGCTGAAGCGCTACGGCCTCACGCCGCGTGCGCGCATTCACCACCTGAGCGTGCTCGGCGACGATCCGCTGTGGATGCTGACCGCGCCGATCCCGGCGACCAAGGCCGCGTTGGCGAAGAGCGGGCTCGACTGGTCGCGGATCGACGTCGTCGAGATGAACGAGGCGTTCGCGTCGGTCGCTCAGGCGTGGCTGGCCGACACGCGCTTCCCGCACGAAAAGACCAACCCGAACGGCGGCGGCATCGCGCTCGGCCATCCGCTCGGCGCGACCGGCGCGCGGCTGATGACGACGCTGCTGCACGAGCTGGAGCGCACCGGCGGCCGCTACGGGCTGCAGACGATGTGCGAAGGCGGCGGCCTCGCGAACGTCACGATCATCGAGCGCCTGTGAGCGCGTCACTTTCACGATCCACGAGGCACAAGCATGGGAATCTGTAACGGACGCACCGTCATTATCACCGGCGCGGGCGGCGGGCTCGGGCGCGAATACGCGCTGGCGTTCGCGGCCGAAGGCGCGTCGGTCGTTGTCAACGACATCCGGCACGAGGCCGCGCAGGCCGTGTGCGACGAGATCGCCGAAAGAAGTGGAAGCTGCGGCGGCCGCGCGCTTGCGAATGCGGACGACATCACGCAGACCGACACCGCGCAGCGGATCGTCGATGCGGCACGCGAAGCGTTCGGCGACGTGCACGTGCTCGTCAACAACGCGGGCATCTGCCGCGACAAGATGTTCACGAGCATGACCGAAACCGACTGGGACGACGTGATGCGCGTGCACCTGCGCGGCCACTTCTGTCTGTCGAGTGTGCTGGCGCGCGTGTGGCGCGACGCGGCGAAGGCCGGCAACCCGGTCGACGCACGCATCGTCAACACGAGTTCCGGCGCCGGCCTGCAGGGCTCGATCGGCCAGTCGAACTACGGCGCGGCCAAGGCCGGCATCGCCGCGCTCACGCTGATGCAGGCGGTCGAGCTGCAGCGCTACGGCGTGCGCGTGAATGCACTTGCGCCGGCCGCGCGCACGTCGATGACCGAAGGCGTGTTCGCCGACATGATGAAGAAGCCCGAGGACGGCGGCTTCGACTATTTCGATCCGGCCAACGTCGCGCCGCTCGTCGTGTGGCTCGGCAGCACGCTGTCGGCCGACGTGACGGGCCAGGTGTTCGAGGTCGCGGGCGGGATGATTGCGGTCGCGGAAGGCTGGCGTACGGGCCCGAGCGTCGATCGCGGCGCGCGCTGGGCGGCGGCCGAGGTCGGCCCGGCGGTCGCGCAGCTGCTCGCCGATGCGCGGCCCGCGCAGCGCGTGTACGGGAGCTGAGCGATGGATCTGGCGCTCACCGACGAACAGGCGATGATTCGCGACGCGGCGGCCGACGTGCTCGCCGAACGCAGCGCGTCGGCCGACGTACGCCGTGCGCTCGAACAGTCGGCCGGCCGCGACGACGGGCTGTGGGCCACGCTCGCGGGCGAGCTCGGCTGGAACGCGCTCGCGCTGCCGGAATCCGCAGGCGGGCTCGGGCTCGGCGCGGTCGAGCAAACGGTACTGATGGAACAGCTTGGCCGGCGCGTCGCTTGCGTGCCGTATTTCCCGACCGCTTGCGTCGCGGCGACCGCGCTGGCCGGCTGCGACACGCCGCTGGCGACCGGCTGGCTTGCGAAGATCGCCGAAGGCGCGTGCAGCGCGACGCTGGCGCTGCCGTTCGATCTGCCGGGCGGCGGGTGGCAACTGCCGGTCGTCGCGGAAGAAGCGGCCGGCGGCTATGCGCTGTCCGGCGAGATCGGGCAGGTTATCGACGGCGCACGCGCGGACCTGCTGCTGATTCCCGCGCGGATCGCGAATGAAGGGCAGTCGATCGGGCTGTTTGCGATCGATGTCGCAACGGCTTCGGGCCTGAGCGTCGTGGCGCTCGACACGCTCGACGCGACGCGGCCGATCGCGCGTGTGGTGTTGGACGACACACGCGTGAGCCGCGATGCGCTGTTCGCCAGTGGCGCCGCCGTTGCACAGGTGCTCGACCGCGCCGGCTGGTTCGCCGCGCTCGCGCTGGCTGCCGAACAGCTCGGCGGCGCGCAGCAGTGCCTCGACCTGACGCTCGACTATACGAGCCAGCGCGTGCAGTTCGGCCGCGCGATCGCATCGTTCCAGGCCGTCAAGCATCGTTGCGCACAGATGATGGTGCTGATCGAATCGGCGCGCTCGGCCGTGCTGGGCGCCGCGCATGCATGGGATGCGCAAGCCGGCGCGACGCCGGGCGCGGCGTTGCGCGCCGACATCGCGGCCGCCAAGGCCGCCGCGAACGACGCGTATGCGTTCTGCGCTCAGGAAGCGATCCAGTTGCACGGCGGCGTCGGCTTCACGTGGGAATACGACCCGCATCTCTATTTCAAGCGCGCACAGGCGTCGGGCGCGCAGTTCGGCAGTACGCCGCAACTGCTCGAATGGATTGCATGCCATGCGATCGACGGCGGCGCATTGCAGCGTGACGAAGCGTTCGAGCCATCGGCCGCAGCCGCATCGCGCCCGTCGGCCGCGCGCGCAGGAGCACTCCAATGAACAGCGAAACGCGCGAACAGCAATTGCGGCACGAAGTGGCCGACTGGGTGCAATCGCACCTGACCGGCGAATTCGCGTGCCTGAAATACCGCGGCGGCCCCGGCGACGAGGAAGCGTGGCCGGAACTGCGCAAGGCGTGGGAACGGGAAATGGCGCAGGGCGGTTGGATCGGGCTCGGCTGGCCGACCAGTGCCGGCGGGCGCGGCTTCTCGGTAGCCGAACAGGTGATCTTCCACGAGGAATATGCCCGCGCGGGCGGCCCCGGCCGGATGGGCCATATCGGCGAAGGGCTGCTCGGGCCGACGCTCGTCGCGTGCGGCACCGACGACCAGCGCGCGCGCTTCCTGCCCGGCATCCTGGCCGGTACGCAGTTCTGGTGCCAGGGCTATTCGGAGCCGGGCGCCGGTTCCGACCTCGCGAACGTGCGCACGCGCGCCGAACAGGACGCGGACGGCACGTGGCGTGTGTACGGCCAGAAGGTGTGGACGTCGCTCGCGCACGATTCCGACTGGATCTTCGTGCTTGCGCGCACCGATCCCGAGTCGAAGGGCAACAAGGGGCTGTCGTTCCTGCTGATGCCGCTCGACCAGCCGGGCATCGAGATCCGTCCGATCAAGCAGCTCAACGGCGGCGCGGAATTCAACGAAGTGTTCTTCGACGGCGCCCGCGCGGAAGCGCGCGACCTCGTCGGTGCGGCCGGCGACGGCTGGCGAATCGCGATGACGTTGCTCGGCTTCGAGCGCGGGATGTCCACGCTCGGCCAGCAGATGCAGTTCGTTCGCGAACTCGAATGGGTGATCGACGCCGCGCGCGAATCGGGCGCGGATCGCGATCCCGTGCTGCGCCAGCGGATCGGCCGCGCATGGGCCGGGCTGCGCGTGATGCGCTACAACGCGCTGCGGATGCTGTCCGGCGCCGACGATGCCGATGCGAGCGCGCCGCTGCGCCGCGAGGCATTGATCTACAAGTACTTCTGGTCGAACTGGCACCGCGACCTCGGCCAGCTCGCGATGGACGCGCTCGGGCCCCGCGCGAACGTGATCGATCCGGCCGACGAAAAGCTCACCCATCTGCAGCGCGTATTCCTGTTCTCCCGTGCGGACACGATCTACGCGGGCACCAACGAAATCCAGCTCAACATCATGGCCGAGCGCGGGCTCGGCATGCCCAGAGAACCACGAGGCACAGCATGACCGAACCCCAGATCCAGAAAGCACCGGCGTACGTGCCGGGCCATCAGTTGCTCGCGGGCAAATCGGTGCTGATCACGGCCGCCGCCGGCGCCGGCATCGGCTTCGCGGCCGCGCGCCGCTGCGCGGAGGAAGGCTGCCGCGCGCTGTTCATCTCCGATATCCACGAAAAGCGTCTCGAACAGGCCGTCGAGACGCTGCGGGCGGAAACGGGGCTGCAACAGATCTACGGCCGCCTGTGCAACGTCGCGGTGGAGGCCGACGTGCAGGCGCTGGTCGCGGAGGCACAGGACAAGCTCGACGGCGTCGACGTGCTGATCAACAACGCCGGACTCGGCGGCTCGACCCGCATCGTCGATATGGACGATGCCGAATGGTCGCGCGTGATCGACATTAGCCTTACCGGGACGTTCCGGATGACGCGCGCGATGCTGCCGCACATGCAGGCCCGAGGCCGCGGCGCGATCGTCAACAACGCATCGGTGCTCGGCTGGCGCGCGCAGGCGGAACAGGCGCACTACGCGGCCGCGAAAGCGGGCGTGATGGCGCTCACGCGCTGCGCGGCGCTCGAGGCGTCGCCCTACGGCGTGCGCATCAACGCGGTCGCACCGAGCATTGCGATGCACGATTTTTTGAAGAAGTCGGCTCCGGCCGACCTGCTGAATCAACTGGCGTCGCGCGAAGCCTTCGGGCGCGCCGCCGAAGTCTGGGAGGTCGCGAACGTGATGGTGTTCCTTGCAAGCGATTACGCGTCGTACATGACGGGCGAAGTGCTGTCGGTCAGCAGCCAGCACGCATGATGGACACGTCCCTCGACCTCGTGCATCAGACGCCCCGCGTGTTCGCGCATCCCGGCGAACTCGTCGCGGCCGTCGGCGACACGCTCGGCGCGAGCGCGTGGCTCGCGATCGACCAGATCCGCATCGACGGCTTCGCCGATGCGACGGGCGATCACCAGTGGGTGCACGTCGATCCGGTGCGCGCGAAGGACGGTCCGTTCGGCGCGTGCATCGCGCACGGCTACCTGACGTTGTCACTCGTCAATTACTTCCTGCCGCAGATCGTGCGTATCGACGGCGCGCGGCTCGGCGTCAACTACGGCTGCGACAAGATCCGCTTCCCGGCGCCTGTGAAGGTCGACGCGCGCGTGCGCGGCGTCGGCGAGTTGCTGCGTGTCGAGCCGCTCGAAGGCGGCGTGCAGGCGTGGATTCGCGTGACCGTCGAGATCGAAGGCGAAGCGAAGCCCGGCTGCGTCGCCGACACGATCAGCCGCTATTACTTCTAGAGAGTCAGAGACATGGAAGACGCAGTCATCGTTTCCGTCGCACGCACGCCGATCGGCAAGGCGTTTCGCGGCATCTTCAACGACACCGAGGCGCCCGCGCTGGGCGGCCACGTCGTGCGCACCGCACTCGAACGCGCGGGCGTCGCACCGGCCGACGTCGACGACGTGCTGATCGGCTGCGCCGCGCAGCAGGGCACGCAGGGCTACAACATCGGCCGCCTGTCGGCGGCGGCGGCGGGGCTGCCGGCATCGGTGCCCGGCATGGCGATCGACCGCATGTGCTCGTCGGGCCTGATGTCGATCGCGAGCGCCGCGCGCAGCATCGGCGCGGGCGACGCGCGGATCGTCGTCGCGGGCGGCGTCGAGTCGATCTCGCTCACGCAGAACAAGCACAAGAACGCGTATCGCGCGCGTTCGCAGGCCGTGCTCGACCACCAGCCGGCTGCGTACATGGCGATGATGGAAACCGCCGAGATCGTGTCGCGCCGCTACGGGATCTCGCGCGCCGCGCAGGATGAATTCGCGCTGCAGAGCCACCAGCGCACGGCCGACGCCCAGGCGGCCGGCCGCTTCGATGCCGAAATCGCGCCGCTCGACGTGCGGCGCGCGCTGTTCGACAAGGAAGGCAACCCGACCGGTCACGAGGATGTGAACGCCGCACGCGACGAAGGCGTGCGCGCCGACACGACGGCCGAGCGGCTCGCGGGGCTGAAGCCGTCGTGGAGCGGCGGCAAGGTCGTCGAGCAAGGGGAGTTCGTGACGGCCGGCAACGCGTCGCAACTGTCGGACGGCGCGGCGGCCGTGGTCGTGATGTCGCGCAGCGAGGCCACGCGCCGCGGGCTGACGCCGCTCGGCGCGTTCCGCGGCCTCGCGGTGGCCGGCTGCGAGCCCGACGAGATGGGCATCGGCCCGGTGTTCGCGATTCCGAAGCTGCTGGCGCGCTTCGGGATGACGGTGGGCGACGTCGGGCTGTGGGAGCTGAACGAAGCGTTCGCGTGCCAGGCGCTGTACTGCCGCGACACGCTCGGCATCCCCGACGACCGGCTGAACGTCGACGGCGGCGCGATCGCGCTCGGCCATCCGTTCGGGATGTCGGGTACGCGGATGACGATGCACGCGTTGCTCGAAGGTGCGCGGCGCGGCGTGCGGCACGCGGTCGTGACGATGTGCATCGGCGGCGGGATGGGTGCCGCCGCGTTGTTCGAAGTCGGCGCCTAGCGGTACGCGGACAGGCCGCACCGTACACGCGGCCAACCAGTCAGGAACATTCGAGGCCGCGGCAACGACCGACGGCCCGGAGACTTGCAGCCGGCGGTGGCGGGCGCTTCGGCGCGCACCGCCGTCGAACGCAACCACAGGAGACAAGCGATGAAACGAACTTTGCCCGGACTCGCGATGTCGGCGCTGGTGCTCGGCGCCGCGCTGTTCGCGTTTTCGCCGCGCCCGCTGCCGGCGTTCCCGGTCACCGAGATCCACGCGGACCGGCTGCAGATCAACGGGCTCGCCCGCGCCGGTACGACGCGCATCGTCGCGGTTGGCGAGCGCGGCGTGATCCTGCTGAGCGACGACGCGGGCGCCCACTGGCGGCCGGCATCGATCGCGCATGACCAGGCGTCGACGCTCACGCAGGTGCGCTTCATCACGCCGACGCTCGGGATCGCGGTTGGCCACGACGGCCGGATCGTCCGCAGCGACGATGGCGGCGTGCACTGGCGCGAGGTCCATATGGACCACGAACATTCCGATCCGCTGCTGTCCGTATGGGGCACCGCTGACGGCCCGCTGTTCGCGGCCGGCAGTTTCGGCCAGCTGTTGCGCTCGAACGACGCCGGCGTCAGCTGGCAGACGGTGAAGACGCCGGCCGGCGACCGCCACCTGAACGCGATCGTCGGCGACGGCCACGGCAACCTGCTGGTCGCGGGCGAAAGCGGCACGCTGCTGCGCTCGACCGACAACGGCGTCACGTGGGACAAGCTGGTGTCGCCGTACGCGGGTTCGCTGTTCGGCGCGCTGATGCTCGCCAACGGCGACTGGGTCGCATACGGGATGCGCGGCAACGTGGTGCGCAGCACCGATCGCGGCACGACCTGGACGCATGTCGACAGCCATGTGCCGGTGTCGTATTTCGGTGCGACCCAGCTTGCCGACGGCGAACTCGTGCTGGTCGGCCAGGGCGGTGCGATCGTCGCGTCGCGCGACGGCGGGCTGACTTTCGACGTGCGCAAGCTCGGCGGCGTGCAGAGCCTCGCGGCCGTGCTCGACATGGGCCACGGTGCGCTGCTGCTCGGCGGCGAAGCGGGTGTCGCGCCGCTCGCCGCGTCGCCGTCCTGACGCTTGGCCCCGGCGGCCGCGGCAGACGCGGCCGCAGGGTTCCGCACACTTCCGTTCGTTTCGCATCGCCAGCCAGTACCGACACGAGAAATCCATGAACGACCTGTCACGTCCCCCTGAAGCCGTTCCCGCGTCGCGCCTCGCGACGTTCGTCGAGCGCTGCGCCGATACGATCATCCGCCAGCGCAAGCTGCTGATGCTGCTGTGCGTCGCGGTGACGCTGGCGCTCGGCTTGTCGGCCACGCGCCTGAAGCTCGATCCGGGCTTCAACAAGATGATCCCGATGCAGCACCCGTACATGCAGGTGTTCGAGCGTTATGCGGGTGCGTTCCCCGGCGCGAACACGATCCTCGTGAGCCTGCGCTGGAAGGGCGACGGCGACATCTACAACCAGACGTTCATGGACGCGCTGCGCCATGCGACCGACGACGTCTTCTTCATCCCCGGCGTGAACCGCTCGCGCGTGTTCTCGCTGTTCACGCCGAACGTCCACTACACCGAGGTGACCGAGGCCGGCTTCCGCGGCGACGTGGTCGTGCCTGGCCAGTTCTCGAGCGCGAACCCGGACGATCTCGCGAAGGTGCGCCGCAACGTCGCGCGCTCGGGGCAAATCGGCCGCCTCGTCGGCAACGACCTGAAGTCGGCGCTGATCCGTGCGGAGCTGCGCGAGACCGATCCGACCACCGGCAAGCGGCTCGACTACAGCGCGGTCGCGCGCCAGCTCGAGGAGATCCGCGCGAAGTACGCGAAGCAGGGCATCGACGTGAGCATCATCGGCTTCGCGAAGCTGGTCGGCGACGTCGAGAACGGCATCGCGGGCGTGATGGCGTTCTTCGCGCTCGCGTTCCTCGTGACGGCCGCGCTGCTGTTCGCCTATACGCGCTCGCTGAAGACCACCGTGCTCGCGCTCGTCGTCGCGCTGCTGCCGGTTGTCTGGCTGCTCGGTTCGCTGCCGTTGCTCGGGCTCGGCATCGACCCGATGTCGATCCTCGTGCCGTTCCTGATTTTCTCGATCGGCGTGTCGCACGCGGTGCAGATGACCAACGCGTGGAAGCAGGCGCTGGTGCGCGGCGCATCGTCGGTCGACGCCGCGCGCGACGCGTTCCGCAAGCTGTTCGTGCCGGGCACCGTCGCGCTGCTGACCAACGCGCTGGGCTTCATGGTGATCATGCGGATCAAGATCGACATCGTGCGCGAGCTCGGCATCACCGCGTGCCTCGGCGTGCTGCTGATGATCGTGACGAACAAGGTGTTCCTGCCGATCCTGCTGTCGTACACGCGCCTCGAACGCGGCACGCTGGCGCGCGCGCAGCGCACGGCGGCGGCCGGCGGCAGCGGGAGGTGGTCGCGCTTCGCGGTGTTCGCGCGGCCGGCGCCGGCGCTCGGCGTGTTCGCGGTGGCGCTCGCGCTGCTCGCGTATGGCACGCTCGAATCGCGCAAGCTGGAGATCGGCGACATCGGCACGGGCGCGCCGGAATTGCGTGCGAACTCGCGCTACAACATCGACAACGCGGCAATCACGCACCAGTACAACATCGGCGTCGACGTGCTGTCGGTGATCGTCGAGACGACCGGCTTCGACGACGCGTGCCTGCATTACCCGGTGATGAGCGCGATCGAGAAGTTCGAGATGAACATGCGCGGCGTGGCCGGCGTGCAGTCGGTGACGAGCGTGTCGTCGCAGGGCAAGGTGTTCATCGCCGCCTTCAACGAAGGCAACCCGCGCTGGGCCGCGCTGCCGCGCTCCAGCGACGGGCTCACGCAGGGTTCCAACGCGTTCGACCCCGACAACGGGATGAACACCGCGAACTGCAAGGCGATCCAGGTGCTGATCTACACGAAGAACCACGAGGGCACGACCATCGCGCACATCGTCGACGAGATCAAGCGCTTCGCGGCCGAGAACCCGACGCCGAACGTCGCGTTCCGGCTTGCAGGCGGCAACGTCGGCGTGATGGCCGCCACCAACGAGGCCGTCGGCGACGCGGAGATCGCGATGCTGCTGTCGATCTTCGGCGCGATCGCGCTGCTCTGCGCGGTGACGTTCCGCTCGTGGCGCGCGGTGCTGTGCATCATCGTGCCGCTCACGCTCGTGTCGATCCTGTGCAACGCGGTGATGGCGCGCCTCGGCATCGGGCTGAAGGTCGCGACGTTGCCGGTGATCACGCTCGGCGTGGGCGTGGGCGTCGACTACGGGATCTACCTGTACGAGCGCCTGCAGCACGACCTCCGTCACGGCGCGACGCTGCCGGACGCATTCGCCGACGCGATGCGCCAGCGCGGCACGGCGGCGCTGTTCACGGCCGTCACGATGTTCATCGGCGTCGGCACGTGGGCATTCTCCGCGCTGAAGTTCCAGGTCGACATGGGCGTGCTGCTCGCGTTCATGTTCCTCGTGAACCTGTTCGGCGCGGTGTTCCTGCTGCCCGCACTCGCCGCGTGGCTCGGCGTCGAGCGTGCCGAGCGCCGCGTGTCGCAACAGCCGCAGCCGTCGCCGGCGGCCCCCGTGCCGCTGAAGCCGTCGCCCGCGCTCGAACCCGGCAACCCGATGCGCTGAACCGCGCGCCCCATTTCCCCCGCGCGCGGCCGGCCGCCGCGCGCTCTCCCAAAGAAGGAGTCAACCCACATGTCCGCACGCCCTTACAAGATCGAAGCCCAGCCGCTCGCGCAGCGCTATGCGCGCGGCTGGCACTGCCTCGGGCTCGCCCGCGACTACAAGGACGGCAAGCCGCACACGCTGAATGTCTTCGGCCGCAAGCTCGCCGCGTTCGCCGATTCGACCGGCAAGGTCAACATCGTCGATGCGTACTGTCCGCACATGGGCGCCGACCTGAGCCTCGGCACGGTCGAAGGCGACAACCTCGTATGCCCGTTCCACGGCTGGGCGTGGAGCGGCGAAGGGCAGTGCGCGTCGATCCCGTACTGCAAGCGGATTCCGCCGAAGGCGCGCATCGGCGCGTGGCCGACCTGCGAGGAAAACAACCTCCTGTTCGTGTGGAACGACCCGGAAGGCAACGCGCCGCCGGCCGATGTCGCGATTCCGCGCCTCGACGTGTGCTTCTCGGACGAATGGTCGGACTGGGTCGTCGACAAGATGGTGATCCAGGCCAACTGCCGCGAACTGGTCGACAACATCTCGGATGTCGCGCACTTCGCGACCGTGCACCACGCGCCGATCGACTATTTCGCGAACCTGTTCGAGGACCACAAGGCGACGCAGCTGATGGTCGGCCGCAGCGAGAAGCTCGGCGGCGACGCCCTGACCGCGCTGTCGACCTATTTCGGGCCGGCCGTGCACATCACGCAGATGACGGGACAGAGCGGCGGGCAGCCGATCCATTCGGTACTGCTGAACTGCCACGTGCCGATCGACATGAACAGCTTCGAGCTGCGCTACGGCGTGATCGTGAAGAAGGTGGCCGGGCTGACCGACGAGCAGAACATGGAAATCGCGAACGCGTACGTGAAGGAAGCGCAGCGCGCGTTCTACGAGGACGTCGACATCTGGCACAGCAAGACGCGGATCGACAACCCGCTGCTGTGCGAGGGCGACGGGCCGCTGTACCAGATGCGCGACTGGTATTCGCAGTTCTACCTGGACGTGGCCGATGTGCGGCCGACGAGCGTCGCGCGCAAGGCGTTCGAGATGCGGATTCGCGACGGCGGCGAGCCGCCGGCGCTGCATCACGTGTTCGAGCCGCAGTAAAAAACGGGTAGGCCGGCCGTAAACGGGGATGCATCGGAATATGTCCCGTCGGCCGGTCACGCCCGCCGCGTAAGGCGTACGCGGGGATCGCATGTTGCGCTGCATCGAAATGGCTTGACGAAACGGTTGCGACGGCGTAGTGTCCACGGTCGAAGTGTTCAAGAAGTTCGATTGCTCATCATTGGCCGCACTCCGTGCGGCAGTCGTTGGTCTCTCCCTCTTTGATTCTTTCTGTGCCCGTCGTGGGCGCATGTTCAATTATTTGTATTAAGGAAGTTTTTGTGGATACCGGTACCGTCAAGTGGTTCAACGAAACCAAGGGCTTTGGTTTCATCTCCCCGGACAACGGCGGCGACGATCTGTTCGCCCATTTCTCGGAAATTCGCGGCACGGGCTTCAAGACCCTGGCCGAAGGCCAGAAGGTCAGCTTCGAAGTGAAGCGCGGCCCGAAGGGTCTGCAAGCGTCGAACATCACGCCGCAGTAAGCCGCATCGGCACCGGCCGCCAGTCGGTGGCCGCTGCCGGATGGAGTTTCGCGCGAGGCGCCGCTTTGGCGGCGCCAGCGCGTTCCGATGCGCACGACCGATGCATCGCGACATTCACGATGCATCGGTCGTGACGCCTCCCTCCCGCATGCCTGAACGGCGTGCGACGTAACGTCCTCGTAAAGCGCTCGCCGCTTCGCGAGCGCATCACCGCATCAACCTGAGCAGACCGCTGCCATGTCGTAGCCGGCGCGGTCCCGACTTGCGCGGCGCTCATCCCGCCGCCGCCACCGACCGCCCGAACGCCGCAACGCGCCGGGCTCCGATCGCAAGACAGGCCCGAGGCCCGTCTGAACGAACCGATCCCCGGCAGCCTGCCGGCGGCCGTCCCGCTGCGGGATCCGGCGCCGGGCAGATCGCCGCGGCCGCGGTCAATCACCTTGTCTGGAGGAATTGGTTTGGCAAAAGAAGAACTGCTGGAACTCGACGGGATCGTCGACGAAGTGCTGCCGGACAGCAAATATCGCGTCACGCTGGAAAACGGCGTGGTGGTGGGCGCGTACGCGTCGGGCCGCATGCGCAAGAACCACATCCGCATTCTCGCGGGTGACCGCGTGACGCTGGAACTGTCGATGTACGACCTGACCAAGGGCCGTATCAACTTCCGGCACAAGGACGCGAATTCGCCGCGTCCGCCGCGAACCGGGCAGCCGCGCCGTTAAGCGGCCACGATCGGTGCGCGGCACATCGCGCACCCGGTCGAAACCCGTCCGGCCATGCGGTCGGACGAACCGGATGAACGGCACGTTGCATGCCGTTCGTCGGTCGCCGGCGGCGCTGTCGTGCCGCGGCGGCCAACCCCGCCTCTACCGGCCGCCGCGCGTGCGCAACGCTCGGGCGGCCGCGTCCCGCAGGAAATCCTCGACGATCATCGCGAAGTACGGCGGACATTCCTGCATCGGGTAATGCCCGCAATTCGGTATCGTCACGAGCCGAGCGTTCGGATGCCAGGCGAGAAACGTCGCCTGCATCGCCGCCGCGTCGAGCCCCGGATCCTTGTCGCCGACGATCACCAGGAAGCGCGTGTCGAGCCCGCGGATATCGTCGACGAAATCCGTGCCCGTCAGCATGTCGAGATACGCGAGCCGGCAACCCGGCGCCACGCGTTCGCGGTTCTGCCGCAGCTTCATGTCGGCCCAGCGCGCCGACAATCCCCCCGTCACGAATCACACGAGCCGCCGAAACGCGTCGTCGTCGACCGTCGTGCTCGCGAAGAATGCGCGCGCGTCGTCGCCCAGGCGGTTGCTGGCCGCCGACACCGGGCATACGGCGATCGCGCGCTTGATGCGTGACGGCGCATCGGCCGCGATTCGTTGCGTCGCCATGCCGGTCATCGAATGGCCGATCACGTGAAAGCGCTGCCAGCCGAGACGATCCGCGAGTGCGAGGCAGTCGGCCGAGATCTCGTCGATCGTGTACGTGCCGCTCAGATGCCGGGATGCGCCGTAGCCGCGCAGGTCGACGAACACGTACGTGAAGGCCGTTTCGTCGAGATACGGCAGCGCCGCCGCGTAGTTCGTCGCGTCGCCGAGCCAGTCGTGCAGGACCATCACGCGTTCGGGGCCTGTGCCGTGCCGCAGGTAGCCGAGGCCGTCGTGGTTGCCGGCCGGCCGGGCGGCGGGAGAGATGTCGATCGGGTTCATTTCAAGTCGTTTCCGTCTGGTTGGGGAACCAAAACGAAACGCCCTCCCGGCGGACCGGGAGGGCGTCTTGAAAGTGCATCGATCGTATCGGGCCGATCGGCGAAAGTCAACGCTCAGAGCGCCATCCCGCCCGACACCTCGATGCGTTGCGCATTGACCCACCGGTTGTCGTCCGACAGCAGCGACGCGATCATCGCCCCGATGTCGTCGGGTTCGCCCACGCGGCCGAGCGCGGTCCATTCCGCGACGCGCCGGTTGACCTCCGGATTGTCGCGCACCATCCCGCCGCTGAAGTCGGTCGCGACCGCGCCCGGCGCGACGACGTTCACCGCGATGCGGCGCGGCCCCAGCTCCTTCGCCAGATAGCGCGTCAGCACCTCGACCGCGCCTTTCATCGATCCGTAGGCCGCACTGCCGGGCAACGCGACGCGTGTGAGGCCCGACGACACGTTCACGATGCGGCCGCCGTCGCGGATCAGCGGCAGCAGCGTCTGCGTGAGGAAGAACACCCCCTTGAAGTGCACGCGATAGAGCGCGTCGAGATCGGCCTCGGTCGTCTCGGCGATCGGCGCGTGATGCGAGGTGCCCGCATTGTTGACGAGGAAGTCGAAACGGTCGGCGCCCCAGCCTGAAAGCGCGTCGCGGAGCTGTTCGGCGAAGCGGCCGAACGTGGTGGGTTCCCCGGTGTCGAGCGGCAGTGCGAGCGCCGGTTGCCCGGCGTCTGCGGTCAGTGCGACGACGCGATCGGCTTCCGCGCGATTCGAGCGGTACGTGAAGATCGCGCGCACGCCGCGCTGCGCGAGGTGAAGCACCGTATTGCGGCCGAGCCCGCGGCTGCCGCCGGTGACGACGGCGATTTTCGGGGCGGAACCGGTGGAATGTGCTGCAGTCATGCTGTGCTCCTGGTCGAAGTCGGTGACGGACAGCCGCAAGCGTACGGCGGCCGTCGCGCCCGCTGAATGCCGGAACCGGCCGCGTTCTTGCCTGATCCTGCCCGGCCGACCCGAAGCCCGCGGCGCCGCGTGTACCATCCGCACATCGGGATACGGAGGGCTGCACCATGTCGGACGAACTGGTCGAACGCGTCGCGCGACTGACCGGCGACCATGGCGACGAACGCCGGTTCGCGACAGCGATCGACGGGTTGATCCTGCTGCGTTCCAACCGCGAACGGCTGCCCGCGCCGCTGATCATGAAGCCGGCGCTGTGCGTGGTCGTGCAGGGTGCGAAGTGGACGACGTTCGGCGGTCGGCGCTACGACTACGGGCCCGGCCGCGCGCTCGTCGTCAGCGTCGAGATGCCCGCGACGAGCCGCATCGTGAAGGCCAGCGAGACCGAACCGTTCCTCGGCATCGTGCTCGAATTCGACCTCGCGATGATGCGCGACGTGCTCGAACGGCTCGACGCGCCGCCGCCGCAAGCGGCCGGCCCGATCGGCCATGGCGTCTGCGTGACCGATTTCGGCGGGCCGCTCGCCGATTGCGTGTTGCGGATGATGCGGCTGCTCGATACGCCGGCCGCGATTCCGGTCGTCGCGCCGCTCGTGATGCGCGAGATCTGCTACTGGCTGCTCGCGGGCCCGCACGGCGGCGAAGTCTCGCGTGTCGTGTTCGCCAACGGTCACGCGCAACGCGTCGTCGCCGCGATCCATGCGCTGCGCGGCCAGTTCGCCGAGGCCGTCCGCGTCGAGGAACTCGCCGCCGTCGCGCAAATGAGCCCGTCCGCGTTTCACCGGCAATTCAAGGCGCTGACGTCCATGACGCCGCTGCAGTACCAGAAGCAATTGCGCCTGCTCGAAGCGCGGCACCTGATGGTGACGGGCGCGGCGAATGCGGAAACGGCCGCGTATCGGGTCGGCTACGAAAGCGCGTCGCAATTCAGCCGCGAATACGCGCGGATGTTCGGCGCGCCGCCGCGGCGCGATGTCGTCACGCTGCAAACCGCAGCGGCCGACGGCTGAACGGGCCTGCCGCGACGCGGTTCGTATGACGCTTTACGCGCGGGGCGGCGCGGTCGTACACTCGTCGGCAATTCGCGGCCCGCGCGCGGCTTTCAATCCCTTCAGTCGCTTTCAGCGCGCTAACGATCGTGCCAGCCGGACATTCGTCGCCCGACGCCAGGAGGCGCCATGAGTGCAGACGCAGCCCCCGCATCCCCTTCCGTTCAGGATCGCATCCAGCACGTGTTCGTGCTGATGCTCGAGAACCGTTCCTTCGATCATCTGTTCGCGCTGTCGGGTTACCCCGACATCGTCGCCGCGTCGCCGGGCAACAGCAACGCGTATGGCGGCGCGGTCTATCCGTTCGGCGGCGGCGCGCCCGACCGGATGCCGACTGACCCGTGCCACGAATTCACCGACGTGCTCGAGCAGCTCTGCGGCGCGGGTGTGCCGTTCGTGAAAGGGCAGGCTTATCCGGCCGTCGCCAATTCCGGCTTCGTGTCGAATTACGCGACCTCACATTCGGAAGGCACGCCGCCGCAGCCGGCAGACGCGGGCAAGATCATGCAGGGTGTCGACGTCGCGACGCAGGCGCCGTCGCTGTACGCGCTCGCGAATGCGTTCGTGCTGTGCGACGCGTGGCATGCGTCGATGCCGGGGCCGACCTGGCCGAATCGCTTCTTCCTGCACGGCGCGTCGTCGGCCGGGCTCGACCATTCGCCGACCAAGGAAGAGATGGGCGGATGGGACGCATTCGACGGCTTTCCCTATCCGAAGGGTTCGATCTTCGGTGCGCTCGGCGACGACACCTGGCGCATCTACCAGGACCAGACCGGCGATCCGCTCGGCCATGTGCCGCAGGTCGCATCGCTGAAGGGCATCAGCTTCTTCGACGTCGACGATCTCGCGCATTTCGAAGCCGATCTCGCGGCCGGCTACACGGCGCGCTACACGTTCATCGAGCCCGGCTACGGCGACATCGTGCACGGCACCTATCGGAACGGCAGTTCGCAGCATCCGATGGACGGGCTGGCCGGCGGTGACCAGCTCGCCGCGCGCGTGTACAACGCGATCCGCAATTCGCCGGTGTGGAACAGCAGCCTGTTCGTGATCGTCTACGACGAGCACGGCGGCTTCTACGATTCGGTCAAGCCGGGCGCCGCGCCGCCGCCGAACGACGGCGCGGCCGCGACGCTGAACGCGAGCGGCTTCGGCTTCGACGTGTACGGTGTGCGCGTGCCGGCGATCGTGATTTCGCCGTGGGTCGCGGCCGGGCAGGTTGACCACACGCCGTACGACCATGCATCGGTCGCCGCTACGCTCGAGCGGCTGTTCGGCGTTGCGCCGCTGACCGATCGCGACCGCCTCGCCAACGACCTGCTGGCGCTCGTAACGACTACGTGCCGGACGGATTGTCCGCAAAGGATCGGAACATGAGTACGACCCCGGACCCGCGCGATGCGCTGCCCGTGCGCGACGGCACGAGCCTGATTGCGTATCTGCATATCCTGAAGAAAGCGCATGCGGCGCTGGTCGGCCAGGACAAGGCGCACCAGCGCTTCAGCGAGATCATGACGCGCGGGCAGGCGCGGCAGTACATCGAGGAGCTGATGCCGGCGCTGCTGCAGAAGCGCGCCGAGCATCGGGCGCGCAAGCATGGCGGAAAGCATCACTGAGCCGGTGGAGCGGTGCCGTCGCGCGTAGCAGGAAAACGATGCGTCATGCCGCACGCCGCACGCTGATCGGCGACACCACCGCGCTTGTCAATTGAATCGCCGCGCCGACAAACATCGCCGCGCGCAAGCCTGCCGCACCGCCGTGTGGAGCCGCAAACAGTGTGCCGAGCACCGCGATCCCGAGACAGAAGCGCGGCGAGCTTGCCGCGCTTGCGTTCGACATGCCCGGAGCCGGGACGACGCAACACGTGCGATCCCCGGTTCCGGGCGTTCGGAACATCGCTGCGATCAGAACTTCGCGCGAATGCCCGCACCGAACGTGTTGCCGTTCGACAGGCCGCTGATGCGGTCGTTCATGTAGGCCGCGTACACGTCCGTGCGCTTGGACAGCGGATAGTCGTAGCCGACTGCCCAGGTCTGGCGCGTCTGGTCGAGGCCGCCCGCGTCACGCGAATACGCATACGACGCCATCGCGTTACCCGCGCCGAGCGGTACCGACACGCCGCCTTGAGCGGTGTTCACGTGCCAGCTGCCCGCGACCTGGTCGTTCTTCGTGTACATGTACTGGCCGAACAGCTTCACGAGCTTCAGGTCGTAGGTCGCGCCGACCAGCGCGATGCCCTGGCTCTTCATGCCGGTGACGAGCGCGCTCAGATCCTGCGGGCCGTTGTTGAAGTTCACGTACTGATACGTGGCGGTTGCCGCGAACGGGCCGTTCGCGTAGTTGAACTGCGCGCTCCACTTCTTCGAACGGTTGTCGCCGGCCTGGTTGCCGAGCGCGTACATCGCGCCGAAGTTCAGGCCACCGAATGAAGGCGACGCATACGACACCGCGTTGTTCCAGCCCGAATCACCCACGGCGCCCTGATCGCTCGGGTAGGTCGGGAACGTGCCGAGGCCGAGGAACACGTGATACACCATCGGCGAGAAGGTGTACGAGTCGTAGAACGGGTTGAACAGGATCGTCGACAGGAACAGGTGCGTCGTCAGACGGCCTGCCGTCACCGTGCCGTACGGCGAATCGATGCCGACGTACGCGTTGCGCGCGAAGAACGTGTCGCCCTGGAAGCGGCCGAACTGGCCGTTCTGTGCGCGGAAGAAGCTTTCCAGCGTGAAGACCGCCTTGTAGCCGCCGCCGAGATCCTCGGCGCCGTGCAGGCCCCAATACGACGTCGACATCCCGCCGCCGCTCACGTTCCACGCGCGATCGCTGCCGGGGAACTTGGTCGCGCCGACCCATTCGTCGACCTGACCGTAGAGCGATACGCTCGACTGCGCATGGGCGGGAGCCGTAGCCGCCACGCAGGCGGCCGCGGCGATCAGCTTGACGGACGTGCGCGACGCACGGCGAGCGAATGACTTCATGGGGTCTCCATTATTGATTGATGACGGGCCGACTGACGTCGAATGATGCGTTACCCGAGGGTGAGCAGCGGGATTCGATTGGAAGGCGAAGCCGGGCGCGAGCGGGATTGAATACCTTCGCGCGATTTCATCGTTCTGAATGGCTTCGTGATAATGGTGTTGAATCGTAAATTCGTTGCTTCCGGCGAGCCATTGGACAAGAAGCATCATGCGTATACGAGACGATGTATAACGTGGAATCGAGCGTCAAGACGCTTGTCGATATTCGCGTATACGCTCATGCAACGCCATTTATGCGGAGGATTTCACGCGATGGCGTGATGCGTAAAGCACTAGTATTTTCCGGATCCGGAAAATTCGTGCAATGCCTTTGGCGGACAGGAGAGGGCCCGATAACGCCCTCGCAAACCAGCCTGCACGGTTGGTCGCGTACCGATTTCAATTGACGCAATATGGTCCGCTTGGACGATGCGTCGTGCGACGTTCCGGTCCAGCCTTGCAAGCTTGCCAATGACCGCTTTCGGCGGCGATCCGTGCGTCTCGAACGACAGATCGTCGATGAGGTGGTCGCAGGCAATCATGGCGCGTGCTTTAACGAGACATCGCCGATACAACAAGTCCGGTAATCGAATATCGGCATTTCCATTAATGCAGGAGCCACAGATGAATAAACAAGAGTTGGTCGAAGCCGTGGTCTTTTCTACTGGCTTGAGCAGGGTCGCCGCTACCGAGGCAGTGGACGTGGTAATCAACACGATTACGAATACGGTTGCGGCTGGCGGGACCGTTCAGTTGATCGGTTTCGGCTCGTTCAGGCAAGGAAAGCGTGCGGCCCGGATCGGCAGGAATCCGTCGACCGGTGACGCCATCGAGATTGCCGCGGTGAAGACGGTCAAGTTCACGCCGGGTACGGCATTCAAGAGTGCCGTGAATGCGATAAAGAAGTAAGCAAGCGTCTTGCGACCGGTGGCGGGAGTCGGTCGCTTGCCGGTGCAGCAGGCACGATCCACGTGCAACGCTGCAGTCATACGATCGGACGATCCCGGATCGGCGCGGCGCCGATACGCTCGGTGCCGGCGCGGCGGCATCGAACTGGCTGCCGACACCGGCAGACGGCCGGCCGTTTACGCTGTTCGCACGCGCCTACGAGCCGACCGGCAGCGTGCTGCAGGGCACCTTCGCGATGCCGTCGGCCGAGCCGGTGCAATAACCCGCCACCCATGAAAAAGACGGGGCATGTGCCCCGTCCCGTACGACCGGCGATGCGACAGCGTGATTACGCCGCCACTTCCCGTGCCCGCACCATCGTCAGCGCCGCATCCTCGATCATGTCTTCCTGGCCGCCGACGAGCCGTTGCCGGCCCAGTTCGACGAGAATGTCGCGCGCCGGAATCCCGTACTTCGCCTCCGCGCGCTTCGCGAAGAGAAGGAACGACGAGTAGACGCCCGCATAGCCGAGCGTTAGCGCATCGCGGTCGAGGCGAATCGGAGCGTCCATGATCGGCACGACGAGATCCTCGGCGACATCCGAAATCGCAAACACGTCGACGCCCGTCTCGATCCCCATCCGGTCGCACACCGCGACGAATACTTCCATCGGCGTGTTGCCCGCGCCGGCGCCGAGGCCGGCCGCGGCCGCATCGATCCGGTTCGCGCCGGCCGCAACCGCCGCGACCGAGTTCGCGACACCCATCGCGAGATTGTGGTGGCCGTGGAAGCCGAGCTCCGTCTGCGGTTTCAGCGCGTCGCGCACCTGGCTGATTCGCGCGGTCACGTCGTCGGGCAGCATGTGGCCGGCCGAATCGGTGATGTAGATGCAGTTCGCGCCGTACGATTCCATCAGCTTCGCCTGCACGACGAGCTGCTCCGGCGACGACATGTGCGCCATCATCAGGAAGCCGACCGTATCGAGCCCGAGCGTGCGCGCAAGGCCGATATGCTGTTCCGACACGTCGGCCTCGGTGCAGTGCGTCGCGACGCGGATCGTGCCGACGCCGAGTTCGTGCGCCATGCGCAGGTGCTCGACGGTGCCGATGCCGGGCAGCAGCAGCGCCGACACCTTCGCCTGCTTCAGCTCCGGAATCACGGCGCTCAGGTACGCCTCGTCGGTATGCGCGGGGAACCCGTAGTTGACCGACGCGCCGCCGAGGCCGTCGCCGTGCGTGACCTCGATCAGCGGCACGCCGGCCGCGTCGAGCCCGCGCGCGATGTTGCGCATCTGGTCGAGCGTGATCTGGTGGCGCTTCGGGTGCATCCCGTCGCGCAGCGACATGTCGTGGACGGTGATCTTCTTGCCTGCAAGTGACATCGTGTGACTCCTCGACTCAAGCGGTGGCGGCCGTTGCGGCCAGCATCTGTTCGGCGAAACGCTCGGCCGTGGCGGCCGCGGCGGCGGTCATGATGTCGAGGTTGCCCGCGTACTTCGGCAGGTAATCGCCGAGCCCTTCGACTTCCATGAACACCGACACGCGATTGCCGTCGAACACCGGCCCGTTCTTCAACGTGTAGCCGGGCACGTAGCGCTGCACTTCCTTGACCATCGCATGCACGGACGCGGTGATCGCGTCGACATCGGGCGGCCCGTCGGTCAGGCAGTGGATCGTGTCGCGCATGATCAGCGGCGGCTCGGCCGGGTTGATCACGATGATCGCCTTGCCCTTGCGTGCGCCGCCGACCTGTTCGATCGCGCCGGACGTCGTGCGCGTGAATTCGTCGATGTTCTTGCGTGTGCCGGGGCCGACCGACTTCGACGACACGGTCGCGACGATCTCGCCGTACGCGACCGGTTGCACGCGCGACACCGCATACACCATCGGGATCGTCGCCTGGCCGCCGCAGGTCACCATGTTCACGTTCATCTGCGCGCTGTCGAGATGTGCGTCGAGGTTCACCGGCGGGACGCAGTACGGCCCGATCGCGGCGGGCGTCAGGTCGATCATCTTCACGCCGAGGGCGGTGAGCTTGTCGGAGTTGTCGCGATGGACGTACGCCGAGGTCGCGTCGAATGCGATGCGGATGTCGTCGTCGGCCACGTGCGGCAGCAGCCCGTCGACGCCCTTGTCGGTGGTCTTCAGGCCGAACTCGCGCGCGCGGGCGAGCCCGTCGGACGCCGGATCGACGCCGACCATCCACACCGGTTCGAGCACCGTCGAGCGGCGCAGCTTGTACAGCAGGTCGGTGCCGATGTTGCCGGGCCCGATCAGTGCGCATTTGATTTTCTTCATCAGGATTTTTCCTTTAGATAAAGCGGACGTCGCAACTGCCGATGCCGGAGATGTGCATCGACAGCGTGTCGCCGGCCGTGACCGGAATCAGTTTCGCGAGCGAGCCGGACAGCACGATCTCGCCTGCCAGCAGCGGCACGTCGTACGCGGCGAGCGTGTTCGCGAGCCACGCAACGGCGTCGGCGGGGTGGCCGAGCGCCGCGTCGCCGCGTCCTTGCGCGACGCGCTCGCCGTTCTTGTCGATCGTCATCTCGCACGCGGCGAGATCGAGCGTGCGCGGGTCGACGCGCGCATCGCCGAGCACGTACACGCCGCACGAGGCGTTGTCGGCGACGGTGTCCTCGATGCGGATCGCCCAGTCGCGGATGCGCGAATCGACGATCTCGAAGCAGGGCGCGACGGCGGCCGTCGCGGCGATCACGTCGGTGCGGTCGATGCCGGGGCCGCGCAGGTCGTGCGCGAGGATGAACGCGATCTCGCCTTCGGCGCGCGGCGCGATCAGCGAATCGGCGGCAATCGCCTCGCCGGCCGCGTAGTGCATGCCGGACAGCAGGATGCCGAAATCGGGCTGGCGCACGTTCAGCATGTCCTGCACGGCCTGGCTCGTCACGCCGATCTTCTTGCCGACGACCGCTTCGCCCTGTTCGACGCGACGCTCGATGAAGCGTTGCTGGATGCGGTAGGCGTCGTCGAGCGACAGCCGGCGCGGACGGTTCGACAGCGGCGCGACCGGCGCGCGCGCGTGCCACGCGGCGTACAGCTCGTCGCCGAGCGTCGTATGCAGGCGGGAAGACATGAAAGGGCCCTCGAAAGTAAAAGGCCGCCGTCGCGGGCGGCGTCGTGCGCCGGAGCTGGGCTCCGGCGCGTGGGTCACGGGCGTGCCGCGTCAGTCGATCGATCAGTTACCCGAACTGCGGATCGCGTCCGGCGAGAAGTACGCCTCGTTGAACTGCGGGCTGTTGTCGAGCTTGGGCATCGGGCCTTCGTTCGTCAGGCGGTCGGCCATGTACGCGCCCGAGATCAGGTCATGGAAGAACACCGCGCTCGGGTAGAACACCTTCGCGTCATACGCGTACAGCGACGTCGCGACGTTGGTGCGCCAGAGCTGGCCGCGCGCGTCGTAGTTGTCCGCGAGCAGCGATTGCCACGAGTCCTCGTCGATATACAGCACGCGCTTCGCATACTGGTGGCGATAGCCGCTCTTCAGCGTCGCCTGCAGCACCCACACGCGATGCAGCTCATAGCGGATATATGCCGGGTTCTCGTGGCCCTTGGTCAGCAGGTCGCCGTACTTCACCGCACTGTCCATCACCTTGTAGTTGTCGTAGGGCACGTAGATCTCGCGCTTGCCGACGATCTTCCAGTCGTAGCGGTCGCCGGGGCCGTTGTACAGGCGGTCGTCGTCGACGGTGCGGAAGCCGCCCGGGCCTTGCGGCTGGTCATAGCCGTATTCGGGCGCCTGACGCACGCGCCGCGTGCCGGGGTTGTACATCCAGGTGCGCGACGAGTTGTCCGCGCCGGCCTTGTCCCAGTTCGTGAAGCCGACGATCAGCGAGCCGCGGTCGGACAGCGGCAGTTCCGTCGCGTTGCGGTAGTACGTGCGGTTGTTCAGGTCGTTCTTTACGTCGTACTTGCCGACGTTGCGCGGCGAGTAGATGTCGTAGCGCACCTTGCCCCACGCGATGTTGCCGTCGGAGTACACGACCGCCTGGTCGTAGGTGGCCTGCTCGGTGCCGATCGACGACGAGAAACGCTGGTTCCACAGCAGCTCGGCGGCGGTCTTCGGGATCGGGTAGGGCACGGTCGGCGGCGCGTTCGTGAGGCCGTTCGCGTCGGACGTCATCGTCGAATCGGGCGCGTATGCGCGGATGTCCTTGTAGACGGCATCCGGGTAGCGGAAATCGCGGTGGCTCGGATAGACGATGATCTTGTAGGTAGCCGGATAGCGCTTGAACATCGCCTTCTGGCCGTCGGTCAGGTGCTCCGCGTACTGCGCCATGTTTTCAGCGGTGATCGTCGCGACCGGCTTCTCGCTGGCGAACGGATCGGGGTAGCGGCCGCCGCGCTTGTACTGCACGTCGGACGGCGTGCCGAGCCATTTGCCCGACCACTCGGGTACGCTGCTGTCCTTGCTCGCGGCGCGCACGGCGCCCATCGGCGTCAACTGGCCGTCGAGCGCCTTCAGGTCGTCCGTCGTGACCTTCGGGTACGACGCCGTCGCGGCGAGCGCGCACGCGGCCATCACCGACGCGCGCAGGAGGGGGAGATGAATTCGCTTCATGGCTAATCCTCTTCTTGCTGAGTAACGAGCGGCCGGGCCGCTCAGAAGTGGTAGGTCGCCGTCGCCAGCACGTAGTCGCGATCGGCGAGCGGGCGCGTGACTGGGTTCGGCGAACCGAGGAACTTCGCGTAGACGAGCGACAGCGACAGGTTGCTCAGGCGCGTGAAGGTCACGCCGGCGGTCACGCGGTGGTCGCCCTGGCCCGTCAGCGAGCCGAGCGCGCCGGCCAGCGGCGACGTGCCTGCCAGGTCGTGCGTGTAGGTCAGCGGCACGTCGAGATCCCAGCCGTTGAACACGTTCTTGTAGCTGAGCGTCCATGCGATCTCGAGCGCGAGCGCGTTGCGGGTGTTCGCGAGCGTGGTCGATCCGCCGAGCTCCGAGATGCTGCCCGCGTGCACGTACGTCAGTTCGCCGATCAGCGACTGCGAGTTCGCGAGGAAGCTCGGCCCGATCGAGTAGATGCCGGACAGGTTGGTCTGCACGACGTTCGCGCGGGTCGACTGGAGGCCCGTCGGCGTGTTGACGAGTACGGATGCGCCTTGTCGGTACGATGCCTCACCCGCAACGTTCACCGGGCCGATCTGGGTGGAGAAGCTCGCGCCCGTCAGCTTGATGTTGTTGAAATAGGTCTGCTGGTACTGGAGCGTCGGATAGAACGATGTGACGACGCTCGGGTTCATGTCGTTGTAGTGCAGGTAGTACAAACCGAGCTCGGTGTCGCCCAGCACGCGGAAGCGCGCGCCGATCCCCCACTGGTTGCGTGCGCTCGGCTTCTCGTCCGCGCCGCGCGGAATCATCATCCCGCCCGGGCCGATGATGTACTGCGCGCCGGGGCCCGTGACGTCCGAATAGCTCCAGTAGGAACCCGGCGCGGTCAGGCGGTTTTGCTGGAACGAGAACTGGTAGTACGCAAGCAGGCTCAGGCGCGGCGTGATCTGCCACTGCGTCGAGATCTGCGGCACCGGCAGCAGGATGTCCTTCACCTCGGCACCGGCCATGTACGACTTGGTCGCGTCGGACGGGCCCTGCGCGCCCGCGATGTTCGGGAAGAACAGGCTTTCGCCCCACGCGACGACCTGGTCGCCGACCTTCACGTTCAGGCTCGTCGAGCCGATCTTGAAGGTGTTGTACGCATACGCGGCGAGCAGCGTCGTGTGGCCGCCCGACCAGTAGCGCGCATCGCTCGTGAAGTCGTTGTACTGGCCAGAGTGGTTCACGGTGCCCGGCGCGTCGTTGTAGTTCGGACGGCGATAGGCCTGGTCGTAGAACGTGTCCGCGCGCACGAACACGCCCCAGTCGTCGTGCTTCAGGTTCACTTCGCCGAGCAGGCTGACCTGGTTCTCGATCAGCTTGTTCTTCGCGAAGTTGCGGTCGCCGTCGTCGCCGTTGATGTTCGCCGGCGTCAGCAGATTGCCGCTCGGTGCGCGGGTGCGCATGCCGAGGCCGTAACTGAGCGTGAACGTGTAGTCCAGCGTCGTGTCGGCGCCAAGCTCGATCGTGCTGCCGGCGTGTGCGCTGGGAACGGCGCACGTCAGCAGCGCGGCGGCCAGCGTCGACAGCGTGGCGGTTGCCCGCTTGTCGGTACGGCGCGAAATCCGTTGATGCATGGTGTCTCCTCTTGGGGGTATCGACGACGGTCGACTGTGTGTGTTGTCGTGAGAGGCAGAGTAGGGAGATCGCGGTAGCAGGGAATCGTCAAAATGAACTAGATGACTTCCCTAGGACTGGAAACGAATGGCCCTGCACCGCTTGCGTTGCGTGGTTCAGCGTGCGTCGGCCTGCGCGGCCGACAGGAACGCCGGCCGCTCGCCGCCGCCGTCGAGCCGCAGGTTCGCGCCCGACGTGTACGAAGCACCGGGCGACGCGAGAAACAGGCATGCCGATGCAACGTCGTCGGGCGTCGCGAGCCGTCCGGCGGGAATCGTCGCGCGGATCGCGTCGAGCGCGGCGTCGTCGCCGTAGTGGCCTTCGGTGGCCGATTCCGTCTGCACGAGGCTTGGGCTGATCGCGCACACACGCACGCGTGGCGCCCACTCGACCGCGAGCGATGTGACCGCGTTGACGAGGCCCGCTTTCGCGGCGCCGTACGCGGCCGTGCCGGGCGACGGCCGCGACGCGCTGACGCTCGCGATGAACAGCATCACGCCGCCTTCGGGCTGCGGCTGCATGATCGCGTTCACGCGCTGCGCGAGCTGCAGCGGCGCGATCAGGTTCAACCGCACGATCGATTCGGTGAAGCGCGGCGATGCATCGGCCGCGAGTGCGAACGGCGAGCCGCCCGCGTTGTTGACGAGCACGTCGAGGCCGCCGGCCGTGTCGCGGATCGTCGCGAGCATCGCGTCGACCTGCTCGATGTCGCGCAGGTCGGCCGCGACGAAGGTCGCCGTGCGGCCGTCGGCCGAAGGCGGCGTGTCGGGCGCGCTGCGCCCGCAGACGAACACGCGCGCGCCTGCCGCGAGAAACCGTTCGGCGATGCGCCGCCCGATGCCCTTGGTGCCGCCCGTCACGAGCACCGTCTTGCCGCTGTAGTCGAATCCGTTCATCGTTGCCTCCGTTTCGGTGGGCCGATGATAGGAAGAAGCGCGCGCGGCTTCGTAGTCTGAAAGGATGATGCCGGCCGGCGCCGGCGGCGCAATCATCGTGGCAGACATCCATCGAACGACGAAGGAGACAACCCGCGATGACGACCCTCACGACGCCGCCCGCCGGCATCTTCACCGATGTACCGGGCGGCATGCGCCTGCACCATTTCGAGGCGGGCGAGGGCCGGCCCGTGGTGTTCATCCACGGCAGCGGCCCGGGCGCCAGCGGCTTCAGCAACTTCAAGCACAACGTCCCGGCGTTCGCGGCGGCCGGCTATCGCGCGATCGTCGTCGACCTGCCGGGCTACGGGCAGTCGTCGAAGCCGTCCGACGTCGCCTATACGCTCGATTTCTTCGTCGGCGCGCTGCATGCGCAGCTGGCCGCGCTCGGGATCGGGCCGGCCGTGCTGCTCGGCAACTCGCTTGGCGGCGCGATCGCGCTGAAATATGCGCTCGACTACCCGGACGAAGTCGACGGGCTGATCATGATGGCGCCGGGCGGCGTCGAGGATCGCGACACCTATTTCCGGATGGAAGGGATCCAGCGGATGGTGAAGCTGTTCACCAATCGCCAGATGAATGACGACACGATGCGCGAGCTGCTGACGTTGCTCGTGCACGATCCGGCGATCGTCACCGACGCGCTCGTCGCCGAGCGGATGAAAGTGTGCGTCGAGCAGCCGACCGAAGTGCTGTCGACGATGAGCGTGCCGAACCTGACCGGCGCGCTCGGCGACCTGCGCTGCCCGATTCTCGGTTTCTGGGGCACGGACGATCGCTTCAACCCGGTCGGCGGCGCGCTGAAATTCCTCGAACACTGTCGCGACGCGCGCTTCGTGCTGATGAACCGGTGCGGCCACTGGGTGATGGTGGAACACGCCGATTATTTCAATCGGGAATGCCTCGATTTTCTCGCGACGCGGAATACGCGATAACGCAGGATGCCCTTGAAGGCCGCCGCACATGTGAGCGGCCTGCCTGAATCTACGGAGACACCATGAAACTCATCGAAGAACTGTTCGACCTGCGCGGCAAGGTGGCCGCGATCACCGGCGGCGCGCGCGGCATCGGCGCGGAGACGGCACGAACGCTGGCCGCGGCCGGCGCAAGCGTGGCCATTCTCGACGTACTGTCGCAGCCGGCCGAAGCGCTGGTCGAGGAAATTCGTGCGCAGGGCGGCCAGGCCGCGTTCTGGTCGCTCGACGTGACGCAGGAAGCCGACGTGGGACGCGTGTTCGGCGAGATCGTCGCGCGCTTCGGGCGCCTCGACGTGCTCGTGAACAACGCGGGCATCGAAGGCCACAACGTGCCGACGCACGAGCTCACGCTCGCGCAGTGGCAGCGCGTGCAGGACGTGAACGTGAACGGCGTGTTCCTGTGCACGCGTGCGGCGATTCCGCATATCGATGCGGCCGGCGGCGGCTCGATCGTGAACCTGTCGTCGATGTACGGGATCGTCGGCGGCCCCGACGTGCCCGCGTATCACGCATCGAAGGCCGCGGTGCGGATGATGGCGAAGGTCGACGCGATGCTGTACGCGGCGAAGAACATCCGCGCGAACTCGGTGCATCCCGGCTATATCCGCACGCCGATGCTCGAGGACGCGTTCCGCCAGATGGGGCAGGACCCCGACAATGTTTTCGGCTATCTGCAGACGCACGTGCCGATGGCCAAGATCGGCAGCCCGCGCGACATCGCGGCCGGCATCCTGTATCTCGTGTCGCCGGCAGGCCGTTACGTGACGGGCGCGGAGCTCGTGATCGACGGCGGTTATACCGCGCGCTGACGCGGCTTTCGCACTACAAGGGAGACGCGCAGTTGAAAGTGCTCGTGGCAGTGAAACGCGTGGTCGACGCGAACGTGAAGGTCGGCGTGAAATCCGACCGGACCGGCGTCGACATCGCGAACGTGAAGATGTCGATGAACCCGTTCGACGAGATCGCGGTGGAAGAGGCCGTGCGGTTGAAGGAAGCCGGCATCGTGACCGAGGTGGTCGCCGTATCGGTCGGCGTGGCGCAAGCGCAGGAAACGCTGCGCACGGCGCTCGCGATCGGCGCGGACCGCGCGATCCTCGTCGAATCGAATGCCGGCGTCGAGCCGCTGGGCGTCGCGAAGGTGCTGAAGGCGCTGGTCGACAAGGAGCGGCCGCAGCTGGTGATCCTCGGCAAGCAGGCGATCGACGACGATTCGAGCCAGACCGGCCAGATGCTGGCCGCGCTGGCGGGGGTGCCACAGGCGACTTTCGCGTCGAAGGTGGTGATTGCCGACGGCCGTGCGACGGTCGCGCGCGAAGTCGACGGTGGCGCGGAAACGCTGTCGCTGCAACTGCCCGCGGTCGTGACGACGGACCTGCGCCTGAACGAGCCGCGCTACGTGACGTTGCCGAACATCATGAAGGCGAAGAAGAAGCCGCTGGAAACCGTGAAGCCGGAAGACCTTGGTGTGGATGTGACGCCGCGTTTGAAGGTGCTCAACGTGAACGAGCCGCCGAAGCGCGCGGCCGGCGTGAAGGTGCCGGACGTGCAGACGCTGGTCGCGAAGCTGAAGACCGAAGCCAAGGTGCTGTAACAGGGAACGCAACGAAATGACGATTCTGGTAATTGCGGAACACGACAACGCATCGATCAAGGCTGCGACACTCAATGCGGTGGCGGCAGCGCAGGCGCTCGGCGCAGCTGGCGGTGGCGACGTGCATGTTCTGGTCGCGGGGCACGGCGCGCAAGCGGCTGCGGACGCGGCGGCGAAGATCGCAGGTGTGTCGAAGGTGCTGCTGGCCGATGCGCCGCACCTGGCAGACGGTCTGGCCGAGAACGTCGAAGCGACCGTGATGAACGTCGCGAAGGCGTACTCGCACATCCTCGCGCCGGCGACTGCGTACGGCAAGAACATCGCGCCGCGCATTGCTGCAAGGCTGGACGTCGCACAGATCTCCGAGATCACGGCCGTGGTTTCGGCCGACACGTTCGAGCGCCCGATCTACGCCGGCAACGCGATCGCGACGGTTCAGTCGAGCGACGCGATCAAGGTCGTCACGGTGCGCGCGACGGGGTTCGATCCGGTGGCGGCGGAAGGCGGCAGCGCGGCGGTCGAGAAGATCGAAGCGGCGGCCGACGCAGGCAAGTCGCAATTCGTGAGCCGTGAAGTGACGAAGCTGGACCGGCCGGAACTCACCAGCGCGAACATCATCGTGTCGGGTGGCCGCGGTCTGGGCAGCGGCGAGAACTACACGAAGGTGCTGGAACCGCTGGCCGACAAGCTGCAGGCCGCACTCGGCGCGTCGCGCGCGGCAGTCGACGCCGGCTATGTGCCGAACGACTATCAGGTCGGCCAGACCGGCAAGATCGTCGCGCCGCAGCTGTACATCGCGGTCGGCATTTCCGGCGCGATTCAGCACTTGGCCGGCATGAAGGATTCGAAGGTGATCGTCGCGATCAACAAGGATCCGGAGGCACCGATCTTCAGCGTGGCCGACTATGGCGTGGTCGGCGACCTGTTCTCGCTCGTGCCGGAAGCGGTCGCGGCGCTCTGACGATGCCGCTGTTCGAATTCAACGGGATGCGGCCGCGCATCGATCCGTCCGCGTATGTCGATCCGACCGCGGTCGTGATCGGCGACGTGACGATCGGCGCGCGCTGCTACATCGGTCCGCATGCGAGCCTGCGCGGCGACTTCGGTGCGATCGTCGTCGAAGACGGTAGCAATGTGCAGGACGGCTGCGTGCTGCACGTCGGGATCGGCGAGACGTGCCGGCTCGGCGTGAACAGCCACATCGGCCATGGTGCGATCGTGCATGGCGCGACGCTCGAACTGGACACGATGATCGGGATGAACGCGGTCGTGATGGACGGCGCGACGATCGGTGCGACGACGATCGTCGCGGCATGCGCGTTCGTGAAGGCCGGTTACGACGTGCCGGGCGGCGTGCTGCTCGCGGGCATGCCGGGGCGCGTCGTACGGCGGCTGAGCGACGCGGAGATCGAAGCGAAGGCGAACGGCACGCGGATCTATCAACAACTGGCGGCGGATTGCCTGAGGACGATCAGGCTGATCGAGGGGTGAGCGGAGGGTGCATCTTTCACGCGTGCCGGTCAATCGGGACGATACCCGATCAATTGCGTGACACGTCGCCATTGGCTTAAGATCGGCAGGAGTTCACCACACGCGTCCAGCACCAATGAAAAAGAGCATGAGCCTGCGGGTCGCCGTCATCGCCTCTGCCGTTGCGGCATTCAGCATCTACATGCACATCGACCAACTGATCAGCGGCTGCATGTGGGTCAGGGGCCGTCAGCGCTGCAGTTTCGAAAACAGCGCGAATTTCGAAGGCTGGATGAATCTCGATCTGCTGGTCACGTGTTGCTGGGTCGCCACCGCGGTGGTCGGATGGATGACGTTCGCGCAGTCGGGGAAGCAGCAGGATTCGTGATCGTCGAGCGTGCCCGGAACGGCGGCGCTGTCAATCCGTGACAACGATCGTCAACGCCGCGCAACGGCGCACGGCCGCCGGCGGCCGTGCAACCGGAGCCGTCAGAACCGCGTGCGGATTCCCGCGCCGTAGGTGCAACCGGCGGACAGGTTCGACACGCGGTCGTACAGATATCCCGCATACACGTCGGTGCGCTTCGACAGCGGATAGTCGTAGCTGACCGTCGCCGTGCTGCGCGCCTGGTCGAGCGCACTGTTGTCGCGCGAATACGCGTAGGACACGAGGATCCGGCCGAGACCGACCGGAATCGTCACGCCACCCTGCAGCATGTTCACGTGGAAATTGCCGCCCGCGAGCGTGTTGCCGAGGTACGTGTACTCGCCGAACAGCTTCACGAAGCGCAGGTCGTACGATGCGCCGAGCTGCGCGGCCGTCTGGCTCTGGAAGCCCTTCAGCAGCTTGCCGAGATCGCCCGGCGCGGAACTGAAGTTCAGGTACTGGTAGACGGCCCCGATTGCCAGTGCACCGCGCGTGAATTGCGCCTGCGCCGCGAATTTCTTCGCGCCGTTTTCGCCCGGCTGGTTGCCGAGCGCATACATGGCCGCGCCGCTCAGTCCACCGAAATCCGGTGTCGAATACTGCACCGCGTTGCTCCATGATGTGCCGCCTGGAATGCCCTGGCCGGTCGGGAAGCCGGGATAGGTGCCGAGGCTGGAATACAGCTGCACGATCGTCGGCGAGAATGTGAACGACGCATAGAATGGATTGAACTTCGCCGATTGCAGGTAGAGCAGGCTGCTCTGCCGCCCGAGCGCGAGCGCGCCATACGGCGACGCGATACCGAGGTACGCGTTGCGGGAAAACGTCGGGTCGCCGTCGAACGAGCCGAACCGGCCGTTCTGCGGGCGGAAGAAGCCCTCGATCGCGAACACGGCCTTGTAGCCGCCGCCGAGATCCTCCTGGCCGCCGAATCCCCAGAACGAAGTCGACAGCCCGCCGCCACCCTGTTGCGCGGCGCCCGGGTTGCCGGGCACGCGCTGATAGCCGGCCCAGGCGTCGACGATGCCGTACAGCTGCACGGTCGACTGCGCATGTGAGTTGGCGCCGGTCACCAGCGCGGCGACGGGGGCGGCGAGGCGGACCATTCGGTTCAGCTTGGCGATACAGGTGCGTTTGATCGGCATGATGGGTTCTCTTCACTCTTTCTGACGGCGAGCGGAAGTCGGCGCCGCGAACGAAGCGTCGGTGCCGGGATGCAAGGGGGAGAGGCGCGGAAGCCGCGCGGGAACCGGTGTGCGGCCGCGCCGCGACACCGGCCGAAGCGAGGGCGCTAGTTGGCGCGGTGCTCCAGCGAGCGGCGTTGCAGCGATGCCGTCATGCCCTTGGCCTTCCTGAACAGGAAGAAATAAAGCTTGATGTACTGCCCGACCAGGATCGCGTTCATGAACGTGCCTTCCCGGATGAATTCGGGCTTGCCGAGGAAGGCCAGGCCGATCGCCGCGCTGACGAGCAGCAACGTGCAGTCGAAGCTCGTCTTGATGTCGCCCCAGCGCCAGCCGGTGCGCTCGAAGATCGCGTTGACGAACATGTCGATCGGCATCAGCACGAGGTTCGCGCGGATCATCAGGAACAGGCCGAACGCGAGCAGTGCATCGGCGAACGCGAGCAGGCCCAGTTTCGGCAGGTAGTCCTGGAAGCCGATCGAGCGCGTCAGCATCAGGTTCAGGTCGAGGCAACTGGCCAGCACGAACGCGGGAATCAGTGACGCGAAATGCTTCGCGCGGAAATCCTTGCGCAGGACCAGGAACGTGAGGAACAGCATGAACAGCTCGAGCATGAAGTTGTACGTGCCCTGGCTCAGCGGCCGGTAGACGAGCGTCATCGTCCGGGTGAGACTGCTTTGCGGCGAGATGCCGATGCCGGCACGGATCGCGAAGCTGATGCCGAGCGTGAGGATGTAGATACCGACGACATAGGTGATCCAGCGCCGGGTGAGGCTGCCGGTATCGATGACTTCCGCTTCCCTTGCATGGTGCGCCATGGTGGTCCCTTGGTTGTCTTCGTGTTGCCGCGCGTGTCGGTGCGCCGGGTTGGCGGCGGTGCGATGCGCTGTCGTGGGGAATGCACGAAGGTATACCGGGCGAAGGTGCCCGTGCCATTCGCGCTTCCCATAGCCGGCGGGGCTCGTGGGCGCCCGCCGGTCGTCTCCTCCTGCCGGCCGGCGTCAGGCCATGAAGCCGAAGCGGTCGAGCGAGATGAACAGCGTCAGCAGCTTGTTCACCACGGGTTCGCCCTCATTGCGGTTGCCCAGCGCTTCGAGTGCCTGGTCGATCGAACGCGTCGCGCCGAGCAGGTCGGCGAGGCTCATGTTCGCCATCACGCCGTAGATGTCGAGCGGCAGCACGGCCTTCACGGCCTTGTCGTCGGTGACGATGCAGCCGCCCACGTACGAATCGACTTGCCGCAGGCAATGACACATCTCGTCGCTGTCGTTCCCGACCGCGACGAAGTACGCCTTCGGCGCCGGCCAGAAGGTTGCCACCGCGCCGCGCTCGATCGACACGCCCTTGAACAGCCCGTTGACGACGTGACGCTTGCCGTTCGCGTAGCGCTGCACGACCGCGATGCGGTTGAGCGTGACGCCGGCCACCTCGGGCACGACCTTGCCGTCGCGCAACGGCACCCACACTTCCTGGAAGAACTTCTCGTGGCCGCGCCCGTACACGTCGAACAGGTAGACCTTCGCCTGCGTGCCGTCGTCGGACACTTCGAGCGGCACGAGATCCAGTTGAGCGGGCGTCAGGTCGCCGAGACCGGGCACCGGTTGCTTCACCATGCCCGAGTAGTCGACGTCTGCCTGCTTGAGCAGCTTGCGGTCGCGGGCGACCAGTTCGCCATCCTTGAACACGTAGCGCGGGTTGATCTTCGACAGGCTGTCGGTCAGCACGATATCGGCGAAGCGGCCCGGCGTCAGCGACCCGAAGCGGTTGTCCATCCGGAATGCGCGCGCCGTGTAGAGCGTCGCCATCTTGATCGCCTGGATCGGATCGATGCCCATCTCGGCGCACAGCGACACGATCCAGTCCATGTGGCCCTTGGTCAGCAGGCGATCCACCGAGATGTTGTCCGCGCACAGCTGGAAGTTCTCGGACGGCCATTTCCGCTTGACGATCGCGCGCAGCATGATCTTGATCACCTCGGGGCTGCCGACGCCGAACTTGATCTGCGTCTGCAGCCCGTAGCGCACGCTCTTCTCGATGTCGTCTTCCTTCCACACGTCGTGGTTCGCGAACGCGCCGATCGCCGGCATGTAGTTCAGCATCATGTCGGACAGCGCCGTCACGCCCCAGTGCGTGTTCATGAAGCCGCCTTTCGCGCGGCCCAGCGCCGATTTGCGGAAGTCGTCGTCGTTGCCCACGCTGTAGGTCAGGTGCGCGAGTTCGCCGAGGCCGATCACCGGGTCCATCTTCAGCAGCGCGTCGGTCACGTCGACCGACGTCTTCTTGCCCGGTGCGAACGCGAACACGCGATACGGCAGGCGGTCGTGATCGCGGAACAACTGCTCGGTGGCCGGCACGGCCTCGGCGCCGGCCGCGCTGACGAAGTCGAGGCATTCGGAGAAGATCGTCGTCGTGCCGCACGGCACGATTGCCTCGGCGAATGCGGCCGGATGCGCGAGTTGCGCATCGAAGTGGATGTGAGCGTCGATCAACCCGGGAATCGCGTACAGGCCTTCGCCGTCGAACACCTCGCGTACGCGGATCGCGGTTTCGTCGGGGTTCAGCGCGACGATGCGCTTGTCGTACACGAGGATCGAGCCCTGGTAGACCGTTTCGCTATGCACGTCGAGGATGTTCAGATTCTTCAGCAGGAGATCGGCTTCCTTCTTCCCGTTGAGAATGTCGAAAATCGCGCGCACCTGGTCGTAGTGGGCCGCAACCTGGTCGCGTTGTCCCGCGGTGCCGGCCGTTCTCTCGCTGACTGCTTGGTACATGACTTGTCTCGCTTTATCGGTTGGTTTGAACCTGCTTTTGCGCCGCAACAAACGCGGTCGCCGCAGCGTGCGCGTACCGGCCGGGCGGTGCCACCGGCCCACGAACGCGACAGGAGTCATGAAAACCGATGTCACCGTTTCTAAAAAGCAGCGTTTTTTGCACGGAGCGTGCGCTTTTCGAGTACGCTTTGCCGACTCCAGGAGACCGGCGACCATGCTCCATTCACGATTGCTGCGCTACATCGACGAAGTCGCGCGGTGCGGCTCGATCCGCGCGGCCGGCGAGAAGCTTCACGTCGCGCCGTCCGCGATCAACAAGCACGTGCTGCTGCTCGAAGAGGAGATCGGCGAGCCGCTGTTCGAACGCCTGCCGCGCGGGCTGCGGTTGACGCCGGCCGGCGAGATCCTGCTGGCCCACGTGCGCAGGACGATGTCGGAATACCGGCAGGTCGAGGCCGAGATCCGCAACCTCAACACATTGCAGAAGGGCGAGGTGATCATCGCGACGGTGACCGGCCTCGCGAGCGGGGTCGCATCCACCGCGGCCGCGAATTTCTGCGCACAGCATCCGCACATCAAGATTTCGATTCGCGTGATGCCGGTGCGCGAGATCGCCGATGCGCTCGCCAGCGGCGAAGCCGACCTGGGTCTCGGCTTCAACCTGGCGCCGTCGCCGCAGCTCGAAAGCCTGTGGGAAATGGATACGAGCCTCGGCGCGGTGATTTCGCCGACGCATGCGCTCGCGCGAATGGAATCGATCCCGCTCGCATACTGCGCGTCGTATCCGCTGATCTTTGCCGATCGTTCGATGCTGATGCACGGCATCGTCGCCGATACGTTCGAGGAGGCGGGCATCGACGTCGAGCCGGCGTTCCGGACCAATTCGATCGAGACGATGAAGCGGCTGGCCGCCGCGAGCGAAAGCATCGCGTTCCTGAGCAAGTTCGACATCGCGGAGGAATACCGGCAGGAGAGCCTGACGTACCGGCCGATCCGCGATCGCGCGTTCAGCCGCAACGTGCTCGCGCTCGTGCGCCGCGAAAAGCACGGCCGCGGGCCGGCGAGCCTGCTGTTGGCCGAGGAGATCATGGCGATTCTCGGCGAGATGAGCGGCTGAGCGCGGGGCATGCGGTGAGGAGGGTGCCGCAGCGACCGTTGTGATTTGTCCTTCGATGCCCGGATAATGATCCGGCGTCGCGCTCGCGGCGCGAACGGAGGTTCCCATGCAATTTCCGACGGGATCGGTGGTCGCGCTCAGTTCGGCTGCCGCGACGATGTTTTCGCTGGGCATGCTGTTTCTCGGTTACTGGGGTTTGCACGAGGCGCTGCCCTGGCGGTTCGGCGACTATGTCGTGATCGTGCCCGCGCTCGCGGGTTTCGCGTGCCTGGCCAGCGTGCCGTTTCTCGCGACGTCGCCGATGAAAACGCCCGACGACGAGTCGCGGATGTTCGTCGCGCGGCGCGTGTTTCTGTGCGGTGCAAGTCTGGTCTGGTGTGCGATCGTCGCGTCGCTGTTCGTTTGAGATCGGCGTGGCGAGGCGGTGGCCGGAGCGGCGTGGCGGGCGCGTGTCGACGCGTCTTGCGCGTGGCCGGCACGCAGGGTTTTCACGCCGCCCTTCCTGCTTTGATTTCCCCATTGCGTGCACTAGATTCGAAGCGTTTACGTGTCACCGAGCGCGAGGTGGAGTCATGACGCCGTGGGAGATTCAGGGAACCGAAATGATCAGTTGCAATTGCTCATACGGTTGCCCGTGCCAGTTCAATGCGTTGCCGACCAACGGCAATTGCGCAGCGATGGGCGCGCTGTCGATCGACAGCGGCCACTACGGCGACGTGGTGCTCGACGGCGTCAGGATCGCGGTCGTGTTCCAGTGGCCGGGTGCCGTTCACGAAGGCCGGGGCAAGTGCCAGCCGATCGTCGACGAACGGGCCAGCCCCGAGCAGCGCGATGCCGTGCTGAAGATCATGACCGGTCAGGATACCGATCCATTCGCGACGATGTTCTCGGTGTATGCGTCGACGCTCGAGCACGCGTTCGATCCGATCTTCACGAGGATCGACTTCGACGTCGATGTCGATGCGCGGCGCGGCCGGATTCACGTCGAGGGCGTGTTCGACGCGTCCGGCGAACCGATCCGCAACCCGGTGACGGGCGACGAGCACCGCGTGCGGATCGACCTGCCGAACGGGTTCGAATACGAGCTGGCGGAAATCGGCTCGGGCACGGGGCGCTCGCAAGGCAACATCGCATTGAATCTCGACGGCACCTATGCGCAGTTCGCGCGGCTGCACCTGAACAACCACGGACTGATCCGGCATCGCGTCGCGGCATGACTCCGCTCGACTCCTGGCTCGGTCGCGAGCGCGTCATCACGCTGCTCGCGATGGCCGCACTCGTCGGCGTGTGCTGGTTCTACCTGTGGACGGGTGCGGGCACCGGCATGTCGGCGCTGGACATGACGACGTTCGCGCTTTTTCCGCATCGCCTCGCGGACGACATGGGCCGCATGGATCCGTCGCTGCCGACCGTGATCGCGATGTGGTGGGTGATGATGATCGCGATGATGACGCCCGGTGCGGTGCCGCTCGTGATGCTGTACCGACGCGTGGTGCGGCATCGCGGCGACAACGCTTCGCGTTCGGCGTTCACGTCGGTGTCGCTGCTGGCCGGCTATCTGACCACGTGGCTTGCGTTCTCGGTCGGCGCGGCGCTGCTTCAGGCGATGCTGCAACCGGCCGGATTGATCTCGGCGATGATGCTGTGGTCGAAGAGCGCCATCCTTTCCGCGGTCGTGCTGGCGCTGGCCGGACTCTATCAATTCTCGCCGCTGAAGCGCGCGTGCCTGCGGCAATGCCGAGCGCCGGCCGCGTTCCTGGTCGCGCACTGGCGTCCGGGCATCGCGGGCAGTTTCCTGCTCGGCGTGCGTCATGGCGTGTACTGCGTGGGGTGCTGCTGGCTGCTGATGGCGCTGCTGTTCGTCGGCGGCGTGATGAACGTCGTGTGGATTGCCGCACTGTCGCTCCTCGTGTTCGCGGAAAAAGTCCTGCCCGGCGGCGAACGTATCGGCCGCGCGGTGGGCGTCGTGCTGATCGCATGGGCCGGTGTGACGTTGATCGTGTGACGGGCGACAGGGTGAGGGTCCGGGTTGAAAACGCCCGCGGCACGCTTACGATCGTGAAGCTTGTTAAGCGGCCGTGACGCGTGACGCTATTCGTCGTGATCCACGAACACCTTGTTGGCGCCCGCCTTGTACAGACGCTTGCCGAGTTTCGGGTAGTCGCACACGTCGTGTTCCGGCCGATCGCCGGCGACGATGTAGACGAGCGGCAGGTCGCCGGTATTGACCATCGTGTGCGCGGGGCCGCCGCGCGGGAATCCCATGAAATCTCCCGGGCCGACCGGACAGGTCTGGCCGTCGATGGTCGCCTCGCCGAACCCGGACAGCACGTAGAGGCATTCCTCGCCGTACAAATGCCGGTGATATTCGGTCGATTCGTGCCCCGGCATCAACGTTATCAGATGGAAGCCCAGTTGCGTGAGCCCGGTGGCGTCACCCAGCGATCGCTTCAGGCGGACGGCATTCGCGTTCAACGGATGGACGGAATGCTCCGGTTCCATCGCCGCGATATCGGCGGCGGTCAGGATTGCTCGCGGGTTGTTCATCGTTTGTCTGGTCCGGGGGTCGGAGCGCCGAGGGCGCGGATAGTGGAGATGTCGGGGCAGGTTTCGACGATAGCACCGTTGAGTGCGCTCGAAGGAGGGCGGCGACGCGATGCATCGTCATTTGTCGCGCGGTGCTACGTAACACCGGATTCGTGTTACGGAAGCGTTACTGGAACGTAAGGTACGCGCACGACGAAAGATCGGGCAACCGCGCCGTGGATCGTCCGCGCAAGGCCCGCCGGACCGCGCGATCCGATGCGATGGCCGGATCGTCAGCGGTCCTGATGGCGATGGCACGGTAGATGCTTGCTGGAAGCACGACGTTGAACAGCTGACGGGGACTTCCATGCACAATCATTTCATCAAGGCGAATGGCGCGCTTGCCGCCATCGCTGCGGCGTGCGCGCTGGCGGCGTGCGGCGGCGGCGATATTTCGGCGCCGACATTGCCGGGCAACAACATCGCGACGAGCACGAGCGGGACCAGTGGCACGAGCAGCAGCGGTACGAGCAGCAGTGGTACGAGCAGCAGTGGTACGAGCAGCAGTGGTACGAGCAGCAGCGGTACGAGCAGCAGTGGTACGAGCAGCAGCGGTACGAGCAGCAGTGGTACAAGCAGCAGCGGTACGAGCAGCAGCGGCACGAGCAGCAGTGGTACGAGCAGCAGCGGTACCAGCAGCAGCGGCACAAGCAGCAGCGGTACGAGCAGCAGCGGCACGAGCAGCAGTGGCACAAGCAGCAGTGGCACGAGCAGCAGTGGCACAAGCAGCAGTGGCACAAGCAGCAGTGGCACAAGCAGCGGCACCGGTACCAGCGGCACGCCGGGCACGAACGGCATCATCAGTTCCGTCGGTGGAGTCGTCATGGCCGCGGGCACGACGATCAACGGCGTGACGCCTCCCGTCGGCAAGGACGTGACGGCCGGACTCGGCAACACCGTCATCGGCGCCGGCACGATCATTCGCGATACCTCCAACGCGGTGAGCAACGGGATCGGCCAGATCGGCATCGCGTCGAATCCGGTCGGTACGACCGTTGCCGGCCTCGGCTCCATCGTCAGTTCGACGAGCAACCCGGTCACCGGTCTTAGCCAGACCGTGAAGGCGCTCGGTACGGGGCCGCTCGCGCCGCTGGCGCCGATCACGGCGCCGGTCGGCGGCCTGCTCGACACGGTGGCCGGCGGTCTCCAGGGGGCCGGCGCGACACTCGGCTCGACGCTGTCGTCGGGCCCGGTGCAACAGGTAACCCAGTCGATCAGCAACGCGATCACGCCGCTCGTCACGACCACCGGCCAGCTCACACAGCAGATCGGTACGGCGACGGGCCTCGGGCAGCCGGTCGCCGGCCTGCTCGGGCAGGTTGGCGCGGCGATCACGTCGGCGGGCGTCAAGGTGACGTCCGCGTCGTCGCAGCCGCTCGTCGGCGCCGTCGGCCAGGTGGTTTTAGCGGTCGGCAACACGGTGACCAATGCGGGCGGCCTCGTGAGTCCGAAAGGCGCGAACGGCGGCGTGCCGATTTCCGGTCTGGTGACCAGCGTCGTCGGCGGCATACCGGCAACCGTGGTGAACGGGCCCGGGGCCGGTACGGGCGGCGGTACGGCGTCGGGCGGCGCCGGCAATCCGCTCGCGCCCGTTACGTCGCTGCTGGGTGGCTTGCTGGGTGGCGTCGCCGGCAAGTAGCCGGGGCGCGTCGAACGTCCCGGGAAAGGCGGGTCGCCGGCTGCCAGCCGGCGACCGGCCGGTCATCGTCACTTACGGCTCTCGTGGCGCAGTCGGCCGTCCGGTGGCGGTCGACGCGTCAGCCGCGGTTGCCGTCGAGCTTCGACGGCGGTCGCGCCAGCCCGCGCACCGGCACTGGCGTCGACATCACGATCGACGTGCGCGTTTCGCCGTACAGGTTGATGCGTTCGATCAGCTGTTCGAGATGGGTCATGCTGGTTGCGACGAACCGCATCACGTACGAATCCTCGCCCGTCACGTGACGGCATTCGACGACTTCGGGAATCGACTCCAGCAACTTGAGGAATTTTGCCTTGGCCGGCTGCGGCACCGTGATGCCGATCAGCGCGCTCACCGGGTAGCCGGCCGCGGCCGGATTGATCCGCGCCGTGTAGCCCTCGACGACGCCGGACGCCTCGAGGCGCTTCACGCGCTCCGTCACCGCCGGCACCGACAGGTGAACCTGGCGCGCGAGCTCGGTATAGCTGATGCGGCCGTTGGCCTGAAGCAGCGCCAATACCTTCCAGTCCAGATCATCCATCGCGGCGGGATTTTTTAAGGTGGAGTGCCTATTTTTCCTTAAAAACCGCATTCAGCGGTGACCGGACTTTCCCTACGATGCCTGTTCAACCCGTTGCATGTCGCAAGGAGCAGGCGATGCTGTTCATCAAGTCCGTCATGATGGGGCTGTCGATCGCGGTGCCGGTCGGCCCGATCGGCATGCTGTGCATTCAGCGCAGCCTGAGCCGCGGTTTTCAGGCAGGGTTCGCGACGGGCATCGGCGCCGCGTGCGCCGATGCGATCTATGGCCTGCTCGGCGCGCTGGGCATCGCGGGCATCGTCACCGCGTTCCCGATGCTGACCGTCGCCCTCAAGATCGGCGGCGGCGTGTTCCTCGTGTGGCTCGCGTGGTCCATCGCGCGCCAGCCGCCGGCCGTGGCCGCGCTGCAACGCGACCTGCCGCGCACGACCGTTCTGCGCGATTTCCTGACGACGTTCGGCCTGACGCTGTCGAACCCGATGACGATCCTGTCGTTCGTCGGGATTTTCGCGGCGCTTGGCCCGCTATCGGGCTCGCACGAAGGCGCGATGCGGCCGGCCGTCGAGTGGATGGTCGCCGGCGTGTTCGTCGGTTCGGCAACCTGGTGGCTGTGCCTGAGCGGCGCGACGGCCGCGCTGCGCACGAGGATGTCGTTCGCGTTCATGCACGGGTTGTCGCGCGTGTCGGCCGCCGTCATCGCGGCGTTCGGCGCGATCCAGCTGGTCGCGGGGATGCGCGGCCTTGCCTAGTCCCGAAGCGGGCTGCCGTTCGGTCGAACGCCTTCGACCGCGTGCAATGCCCACACATGCTCATGCACGAAGCGCGTGATCTCCTGGCTCAGTTCGATGTCCTCCGGCGCGCCCATGAACCCGCCGTGCGGCATGCCTTCGAACACGTGCAACTCGGTCGGCACCTGCGCGCGCCGCAACGCGCGATGCAGGCGGACCGCGTTCGACAGGAACAGGTCGCGTGTACCGCTCTGGAGGAACGTCGGCGGGAAACCGGCCGAGAAATCGCCGAACAGCGGCGACAGATACGGATGCGCGAGATCGGCGCCGTTCGCGTAGAGCAGGTTGTTCGCCATCAGCGAAGCCGGCAGCACGACGTCGACGAGCCGGTTGGTCTCGAAGCTGTCGCCGGATTCGGTCAGGTCGGCTTCCGGCGACAGCAGTACGAGTGCGGCCGGCAGCGGCAAGCCTTCGTCGCGGGCGCGCAGCACCATCGCGGCCGCGAGATTGCCGCCGGCCGAGCGCCCGCCGGCGACGATGTTCTCGGGCGCGTGGCGTTCCAGCACGAACGCATAGGCCGCGATGCAATCGTCGAGCGCGGCCGGATACGGATGGTCGGGTGGCATGCGGTAGTCGACGCCGTAGCAGCGCATGCCGAGCCGGTCGGCCTGCATCTGCGCGCCGGCGCGGCACGCGGCGCCGCCGCCGACGATCAGTGCGCCGCCGTGCAGGTCGATGTACGCGCACTCTTCGGACACCGTTGTTTCGGGCGTCGCGACATGCACGTCCGCGTGGCCGGCCCGGATCGTCTCGACGCTCGAACGCAGATACCCGGCGAGCTTCTCGACGGCGGCCGCGTAGTGCTCGTCGGCGGCCGCTTTCACGCGTATCCACGCGTCGACGTCGTCCGGCGCCGGCATCACGTGCAGCGCATTCAGCGGCACGCCGTCGTCGCCGACCAGTCGTTGCAACGCGGTTCGCGCTTCGTCGCTGATCGAGGCCGGGAAGGGCACGACACGGCTCGGTAGCACGACGCCCTTGGGTTTGTCTTTCATCGCTTGAATTCCATCCGGCGCGTCATGCGGCCGAAGGCCAGTGGCGCAGCATCACGTCCAGCGCATCGAGGCTGCGCGACCAAGACGCATCGGAATCCGGCGCGCTGTGCGAGAAACCGCCCGCGCCTTCGAGCGTCACGTAGCCCATGAAGAAGCCGCCGAGCAGGCGGATCGCATGGGCCTGTTCGGCTTCCGGCAGGTCGTAGCTGCGCAGCACGGCCGAGGTCATCCTGACGAGCCGGCCGCCCGCGCTCTCGGCGGCGCGCTCCGCGTTCACCGGATGGCGCGCGGCCGCAAAGCGGCCGGGATGCGCGCGTGCGTAGTCTCGATAGACGTTCGCGAGCGCGGCCAGCGCGTCCTTGCCGGTGCGGCCGGCCAGCGCGTCGGTCGCACGGTCGGCGAGCTCCTTCAGCGCGAACAGCGCGATCCGGCTCTTGAGGTCGTCGAAACTCGCGACGTGGGAATACAGGCTGGCCAGCCTGACGTCGAAGTGCCGCGCGAGCGCCGCGCCGGTGAGCTGCTCGAAGCCGGTTTCATCGGCGAGCTGCGCGCCGGCTTCGACCAGCTTGTCCACGGTAATGCCGGCACGTGCCATGACGAATGCTATGCAGGTTAGTCAAAAAACTAATTCTATTAGTTTTTGCTGCGATGTCAATTTCCCGTGCGTGCCGGTCGTGTCGAGATGTAGTGCTGGCATACGGTTGCCGCTCCGCGGTAGACGCTTCTCGCCGCGTATGGGCGTGGCGGATGTCGCGGTTTGGCGACGAAGTCGTTCTGCGCGGCGGGCGCCTCCAAAATCATCGGGGTCCGGTATGTCCGCCAAACGAACGTTGGGATATCAACCTGAACGCGTTCTGACCAAAGGCTCGCATGGTGGTGCCCCATTCGTTGAATTTGATTTTGACCGGATTGTTGAATGCGTTCCGAACAAGCGCGTCTGCGTTGATCGTACTTGGCCGGTGGACGGGGTTCGGGTGGCAAAAGCGGAAGTTCGTCCCGAGAACGGGATAGGCAACAAGATGATATCTGTTGTCGCTCGGATCGCTGATATTGGTTCTGTCGAAGGAAAAGCAGCCGCGCTGGGCGTAGTATATGAAATCAGCCAGATAGGATTGTTCATCAAAAGCGTAGTCTTTCTCTGTCGACTCTTCCCATAAGGCTCTTTTCAGGGAGAATATTTCCCTGATGCTCGGATTGATTTGAAATTCAAATAAATTTATTTCCGGCAAATTTCTTAGAATTCTTCTGTTCTTGTCGTGCGAGTGATCTTCATATATCTGCTTCGGAATATTGGCGTCTCCCGCCGTGGCAATGTGAATTTTGGTAAGGCATCGCTCACAACGAAAGGTAAAGAAGAGGTCGAAGTCGAATTCTGACGAGTTCATAGTTCCTTCCCGAATATTTGCGTGCAATTAGGGCATCTTGGAATTTTCTCCAGCGTGCGCGGGCGAATTGCGGGAGTGAACTCTATTTCGTTGACCGTCAGGTTGCGATTCGCGGAAAACAAACCGTTCGCCGATTTTACTTCCGCGCATTTTCCGATGATGTTTTTTGACCCGGTGAGATTCGAGGTCTTGCCGATTTTGCCGAGCTGACTCAGCAGGCTCGCAATTTCCCGGACAGGGTTGTGCAATACCTTGTGTGACGTGCCGAAGCAGTAGGATTTTGAGCTCCTGCCGGCAATGGTGCATGCCACCAGTTCGCCCGGAGAGTATTTTTCCTTGAATCCCTCTGATTTTATGAGCTGTGCCTGAGCTAGATTGATCTCTTCTTTGTATTTTATGCTCTTGTAGCGGAGCATTTTGTATAGTGATTCAATCGATCTGTGTTTTAATTCAAGGTAGTGAGACTTGTCAAAGGATTCATTTATTTCCTTGATTCTTTGGCGTAGCTTTCCGGCGCGTTGCTTCATTGGAAAATCCTCGGTTCCCGTAATATTTTTGAAAGAATGGGGGTGCCTGCGTTTCGACCCGGCGATGTTCCCCGTGGGCCGTATCGTGTCATCTTGAACTCGAGAGACTATGAAATAAAAATCCAATGTTGTCGATAATCAAATCCATCCGGGATAATCTTGCCGGAATCGGCGATCCCGGGTTGGCCGTCGACGAGCGCCCGCGACGTTCGCGCGTGACAGCCGGGGCACCGACGTACTCGGGATTTCGGGCTTGGTGACTGCTGGAGCACGGTCGCGCCGATGAACCTTTTCACCGACATTGGAGCCAACATGGCCAACCGGTCCTATCTCTACAGCCTCGGCAACCGGCCGACATCCTATGAGGATCGCCCGGAAACGATTGCCGGACTGTCCGAATGGGCCTATGACGTGCCGTTCATGTACCGGTTGCTCATGTCGTGCGACCCGCGGTTGTGTGCGTCACTTGTCTCGGATGGGCTGGACGGCGTAACCACGCCGCTGCATGCCATCAGCAGCCCGTTCCTTCCCGGGTTCGAGCGGGTCACGAAATTCGTGGCGATCCTCAGGATACTGATTGCACGGCAGACGGCGCCCGAGCCCGCCGTGCCGGCAGAAGAGGTTACAAGATCGACGTTCGCGGAACGGATGCGGCGCTGGGTAGGGCGGGCGCCTGCGCCGCCCGCTCCAAAAACGGTGACGGTGGCGCTTCCGGCCGCTTCCGGACATTTATCGGCCTGGCTGGACGAGACCATCGCCTTTCTGGAGCAGCATCGCGACCAGTACCTGCTGCTCGAAACCATCGAACTCGACCTGATGTCCGAAAGCGATCCCGATGCATTGCGGCGGCTCGTCGAAGCAGAGATTGACCGCTGCCTTCGCGTGGGCGCTGCGTTCGATGCGCTGCCGAGCGATCCCGAGGCGGCTGCACGCGTCGTGCAGCGTGCCGGGGCCGAACGGACCGGCGCGCCGCTGGACGCATTTTTCGGCTTGCGCTTTGACGACGATTGCGACAGCACCCGTACGCGAGCCACCGAACACCCGCTCGGGCTTCAGTGGAGCGACGAGTTGTATTTCTCGCTATTCAACCGCGATCAGTTCGCGGCGAGCCGGAGCGCGCCGGATTGACGCTGGCGGTCATCTGGAAAGCCCATCAGAACGTATAACTGACCTTCCCGAACGCAGTCCGCCCGAGCGTGTTGTAGCCGTACGCGGTCATGTATTGCCGGTCGAACAGGTTCGACAGCGTGGCCGACACCGTCAGGTGCGAATTGATCCGGTACGACGCGCGCAGGTTCACGCTCAGGTACGACGGCAGGTACGTCGTATTGGCCGGATCGTCGAACGTCGTACCGCCGTAGTTCAGCGACGCACCCGTGCTGAGCGCGTGCAGGCGCAGTTCGTCCCACGTGTGGTCCACGTTCAGGCTGACCGTCTGGCGTGGTCGGCGGTTCAGCCAGCTGTCATTGGTTTCATCCTGCGGATTCAGGATGCCGATCGCGACGCTCACCGGCGTGTAGCGGCCGATCGTCCCCTTGTACGACAGGTCGATCCCGCGGATATGTGCGCGGCCGATGTTGATCGGCGAATACGTCGCCGGGTTGTACGCGATCAGGTTGTTGACGCGCGTGTCGTAGATCGCGGCGGAGAACGTGCCGTACGACGTGTTCGCGTCGAGCGCCGCCTCGACCGACGTGCTGCGTTCCGGGCTGAGGTTCGGATTGCCGTAGCCGGGGTAGTACAGGTCGTTGAAACTCGGCAGGCGGAACGCGTTGCCGTACGACACGCGCGCCGTGTAGACCGGCGTGATCGCCCACGACAGCGCGGCATTGCCCGTGTTCACGCCTTGCCCGGCGATGATCTCGCGACGCCCCGCGAGGAACATCGTGACGCTGCCGAGCGTGGCCGACTGATGCAGCGAGAACGCGGAGTCGTTGCGCGTCGGTATGCCGCCGGGCGCGTCGATCGGCAGGAATGCCTGTTCGCGCGTGAAGTCGTACGCGAGCTTGCTCTCGCCCGACAGCGGCAGGCCGAACAGGTGGAACCCGCGCTCCTGATGGGTCAGGGACGTCGACGTGCTGATGCGCTGTGAATTGATCTGGTCGGTCGGGATGGACGGATCGCTCGCGTAGAGGAACTGGCGATCGTTCGCATAACCGAACGACTGGTCGAACTGCGTATCGGGCGTGATGTCGAGATGGAACGCGAGACCGGTCGTCAGCTGATGATCGAGCTGGCGGTTCGCATAGCCGCTGTTGTCGTAGGACAGGTCGGAGCGGTGATACAGCGCGAACGTCGAGATCGACCAGTTGTCGCGTGCGTAGCCGAGGCGCGCATCGAGATCCTGCGCGTGATACGGATTGCGGCCGTCCTCGTGATATGGCAAGACGGGCCGCGTCGAATCGATGCCGGCCGTGTTGTACGAGTGCAGGCCAAGCGAGTAGGTGAGTCCGCCGAGCGCGGCGAGCGGCCCGGTCGACGGCACCGTACCCGACGTGCGTAGCTGCGTGTCGAACGTCTTGTTCGATCCGCCGCCGAACGACACGGTGGTCTGGTTCGGCTGGTTCGACGAGCGGCGCGTGAACAGTTGCACGACACCGCCCATCGCGTTGGCGCCGAACGACGCGGCGGCCGGCCCCGAAATCACCTCGACACGTTCGAACGCTTCCGTCGGCAGGTCGGCCCACGGCGCGATGCCGGTAGTCGGCGAGCCGATCCGGATGCCGTCGATGAACACGGCGACCTGGCTCGCCGACGAGCCGCGGATGCTGACCGATGCGGAGGAGCCGGGGCCGCCGGTCTGCGAAACGGTCACGCCGGGCAGCATCGCAAGCGCCTGCGTGATGCTCGGCTCGCTCGGCGACAGGCGGTCGAGATCGGTTCGCGTGAGTACCTGGGTCGACGCATAGCGGCCGTCGAACGATTCGGGCAGGCGACGCGTGTCGGTCACGCTGATCGTCGGCAGGTCGACGCTTTCCGCTGGCTGGGCGGGCGGCTGGAGCGCGGTGTCGCCGGCGGCATGGGCGATCGGGACGAGCAGCGCGGAGGCGGCGGACGTGGCGAGCAGGTAACGAATATTCATGAGACAGCGAGAGAAAGCGCGTTGCGCATACGGCGATCGTGAGCGGACGGCGGGCAGGTTGCGCGTGCCGACGGCGTGTCGGTGCGACGCTTCCGGCAGGGAAGCGGATTCGGGAATGAAGGACATCTGACGGATCCTGAGGTCGGTTCGTCCATGCAACGGGCGGCCGCCAGCGGCGGTGCTTGCACATCGGGACACCCCGCCCGGTGCGGCTGCTGGACCTCGGGTCGATGGCAGGTCTCCTGGCTCGCGGGTCGTCATCCGTGCAGGCCTTCCCGGTTTCCCAGTGGCATGCAGTGGCACGAATTCGCCGCTCACAGTTGCGGGGGCAGCCGCAGATTCGAGGCGTTGCCCCTCCTGCGTTCCCTTTTGATCCCATCCCTGGGAACCATCAGCGCGCAAGGGTAATGGCGCGCGCTCGGGCGAGTCAATTGCCGCACCGCGCGGGATGCGAAAAAACGTCATTACCCGGCAATCGCTTTCCGAATCCTTTCCCTTATGCGCCGGTGCCGCGTTTCTTGTCTGAAGAATCGGGGTGGCCGTGCGTCATGCGATCGCGCCTGAACCGGCTCGGCGCGACGCCGTTCCAGCGCACGAACGCGCGCCGGAACGCCTCTTCGCCGCCGAAGCCGAGATACGCGGCCACGCGGGTAATCGGCCAGTCGGTCTCGTGCAGACATCGTCGGGCCGCATCGGCCACGCATTGTTCGCGCAGCACGTGATAGCCGCTTCCTTCCGCCGCCAGCCGCCGCCGCAACGTCGCCTCGCTGACGCCGAGCCACGCGGCCAGCTCCGCAAGCGCCGGCAGCGCCTGTTCGCGCGCGAGCGCCGCATCGAGAAAACCGCGCACCTGCTGCGCCCATGACACGACGGCCGGCGGCGCATCGATCAGACGAAACGGGAAGTCGACGAGAAACGCGTCGAGTTCGCCCGGCTGCCGGATCACGCGGCAATCGAGCCGCGTCGCATCGAACGCGAAGCCATAGGTTTTCCGGCCGACGTCGACCGGCGCGTTGAACAGCCCGAGCAGCGGCACCGCGTCGTCGCGGCGCGGATGGCCGAGCCACACGTCGGTCGGCCGCAGCGGCTGCCCGATCAGCCAGCCGAACAGCTGCAGATAGCAGAACAGCCCGGTCAGGTCGACGAGGCACGTGGCCGGGCTGCGCGTGCGCCGCAGCGAATCCATCCGGAACGTCGCACGCCCGTCGCGTACCGTGAGCGACAGCACGCCGGCGCGCGGCGTCAACATTTCGCAGAAGTCGCGCGCGCAGCGGATCGCGTCGGCGAGCGTCGCGCAGCTCAGCAGGCACCGGCACATCAGGTCGACTTCCTGCTTGCGCATCGGCGGATGGCCGTCGCCGCGTGCGACCTGCGCCTCGAGCCGCTCGATCGCGTCGCGGTACAGCGCGACGAAGCCGCCCGGGGTCGCCGCCGCTTGCGGCGCGTGCGCCGCGTGGTCGGCCGGAGGCGTGCCGCTGCGCGTGAGTTCGTTCAGCAGGCGTGCGCCGAGACCCGGCAGCACGCGTCCGCTCGCCGGCAATACACGCTGTTTCATGAGTCTCCCGTTCTGATCGTTGCGACAGGGGCCGGTGAGCGGGCCGGTAGGGGTTCGCGAGCAGCCCCCACGCAAGAATGCTATCCACGCTGGCCGCCTTCGGCCTCGCTGGAACGGCGTAGGCCGGCCATGCATCCCGACCCGAACGACCACGGACGATACGCGAATGATCCAGATCGTAGACGAAATCACGCTCGCGCCCGAGCGCATTCCCGACGTGCTCGCGCTGCTGCGCGAGCGCTACCTGCCCGGCCATGCGGCGCGCGGACTGACGGCGGCCTGCCGCTGGGTGTCGCCGCCCGTTGCGGCGCCGGGGCAGCCGAGCACCCTGTGGCTGACGTGGCAGGTCGACGATGCGTATGCCTATTACCGGATGCGCGCATTGACCGATGGCGACGTGGTCGCGTTCTGGATGGCCGTCGACGGGCTGTGCGATGCGCGCCGCCGTCACGTGATGACGGACGCCAACGCGCCGCTGCCCGCGCTGACGGAGGTCGACCATGCGGCATGACACGGCACAGGTATTCGTTTCGGCCGATCGCGACGCGGAAGCGATCGAGCACGCATTGCGCGAAGCCGCGCACGCGCTGCCGGGCGCGAAACGCGTGGCGCTCGCGCGCAATCTCGAAGGCTGCTGGGGCGCGGGCGACTACACGCTCGACGTGCTGCGCGATGAACGGTTTGTCGATTCCTCAGCGGAATTCGCCGCACTGGCGCAACTGCCCGGCATCGCGCGCCTCGACGGTGCAGCGTGCCGCGCGATCGGCGGCGGCCTGCGCGAGCCCGCGTTGCGCGACGGCATCTGGCGCACGCTGATGTTGCGTGTGCGCCCGCAGGCAAGCGAAGCACAGGTCGCGTTGCTCGAGCACGAGTTGCTGCGGATGCCCGCGTTCATGCCGGGCATCCGCAACTGGCGCCTGAACCGGATCGAAACACCCGGCGCGTGGACGCACGTGTGGCAACAGGAATTCGCGCAGGTCGGCGATCTGCTCGGCGAATACCTGCTGCATCCGTATCACTGGGGTTGGGTCGACCGCCGGTTCGATGCCGAAAGCCCCGACTGGACGGTCGATACGATCTCGCATGCGTTCTGCCCGCTCGCATCGAGCCTGCTCGCCGACACCGCGGCGTGACACGCCGCACACACCCCAACGACAACACCTCTGGAGACATGAAGATGCGAGCGCTTCTGATCGACCGCGTCGGTCATTCCGACGCCTTACGGCTGGCCGACGTACCGGCGCCGAAACCGGGCCCCGGCGACGTGCTGATCCGCGTCGCGTACGCGGGCGTCAATCCCGCCGACTGGAAATGCCGCGAAGGCTACCTCGGCGCATTCATGCAGTACACGTTCCCGTTCGTGATCGGATTCGATGCGGCGGGTGTCGTCGCAGCGGTCGGCGACGGCGTCGACGGCTTCGAACCGGGCATGCGCGTGTTCGCGCAGACTGACGTCGGTGCGGGGCGCTGGGGCGCGTATGCGGAATACGTCGCGGTGCGTCACGACTCGGTCGTGCGGTTGCCCGACGCGGTGAGTTTTGCGGAAGCGGCCGCGACGCCGACGCCCGCGCTGGCCGCATGGGCCGGCCTGTTCGATGACGGCGGGCTGCGCGCGGGGCAGACCGTGCTGGTGCACGGCGGCGCGGGCGCGGTCGGCACGTTCGCGATCCAGCTGGCCGCCCAGGCCGGCGCGCGCGTCGCGGCGACGTGTTCGGCGCGCAATCGCGACACCGTCGAATCGCTTGGGGCGGGGATCGCCATCGACTACCGCGGCGAGGACATCGCCGCAGCGCTGCGCGCATGGGCGCCCGGCGGCGTCGATCTCGTGCTCGACGCGGTCGGCGGCGACACGCTGCCCGCTGCGCTCGACCTGCTCGCGCCGGGCGGCACGCTCGTGAACATCTTGACGCTCGCGGCCGGCGATGCCGAGCGGCTGGCCGCTGCCGGCGCCGAAGCCGCGCGTCGCGGGCTGAACGTCGCGCTGACCTACAGCCGGATGCCGAGCGGCAACACGCTCGCGTCGATCGCCGAACGGCTCGGCCGGCGCGCGTTGCGCGTGCCGCGCTTCGACAGTTTCCCGCTCGAACAGGCGGCCCGCGCACTCGATCTCGTTCAAACGGGCGAGGCGAAAACCAAGCTCGTGCTGCACGTTGCGGATATCGCGGGCTGAACGACACGCATCGAAATGACTGGAGACATCATGACCGACACCCCATCCCGGATCCTGGCCGGCAAGTGCGCGCTCGTGACGGGCGCGAGCCGCGGCATCGGCCGCGCGATCGCGCAGCGTCTCGCGTCCGAAGGCGCGACCGTCGTCGTGACCGCGCGCAGCCTCACGCAATCGGCGACCACCGCCGGCACGCTCGCCGAAACGGTCGCGCTGATCGAACAGGCCGGCGGCCGCGCGATCGCGCTCGCGGCCGACCTGTCGAACGCGGCCGAGCGCGACGCGCTCGTCGGACGCGCGGCGCAAGCCGCCGGCGGCCTCGACATCCTCGTGAACAACGCGGGCGTGGCCGATTACGCGTGCGTCGACGCGATGCCGATGACGATGTTCGACACGACGATCGAACACTATCTGCGCATTCCGTTCGCGCTGGCGCAGGCCGCGATCCCGCTGATGCGCGCACGCGGCGCCGGCTGGATCGTCAACGTCGGCTCGGTGACGGCGCTGCCGCCGCTGCGGCCGTTCGACGATTTTTCGCGCGCGGGTGGCGCGACCGTCTATGCGGCGGTGAAAGCCGCGCTGTCGCGCTTCACGCAGGGGCTCGCGGCCGAACTCGAAGCCGACGGCATCGCGGTGAATCTCGTCGCGCCGAGCACGGCGATCCGCACGCCGGGCGCCGCGCGCTACATCCCCGAAGGCTATCCGACCGAGGACGTCGCGTATCTCGCCGAAACCGCGCTCGCGCTGTGCAGCCTGCCGGCGCGCGAACGCACGGGCCTCGTCACGCACAGCCTGCATTTCCCGCTCGCGCAGCAACTCGCGGTGCGTTCGCTCGACGGCCGCACGCCGCTGCCGCCGCCGGTGATTCCCGCGTATGCGCATCCCCTCATCGACCCCACAGGACTTTGACTGACATGACGAATTCGATTCGCTTCGACGGCGGCACCGCCGTGATCACCGGCGCGGCCAGCGGCATCGGCAGCGGGCTCGCGCGCCACGCGGCCGCGCTCGGCATGCGCGTCGTGCTGGCCGATCTCGATCCGGCGAAGCTCGACGCCTTTGCCGCGACGCTCGATACCGAGGTGCTGTGCGTGCCGACCGACGTGAGCCGGCCGGAGGCCGTCGACGCGCTGGCCGAAGCCGCATGGCAACGCTTCGGCGGCGTCGACCTGCTGTTCAACAATGCGGGCGTGATGGCGACGGGCTTCAGCTGGGAAATCACGCCGGAACGCTTCGAGCGCAGCTTCGCGATCAACGTGCACGGCGTGCTGAACGGGATCCGCAGCTTCGTGCCGCGGATGCTCGAACGCAACGTGCCGGCGCGGATCGTGAACACCGCGTCGGTCGGCGGCTTCCTGCCGAGCCCGCTGATGTCGCCGTATTCGGCGACGAAGTTCGCGGTGGTCGCGCTGACCGAATCGCTGTATGGAGAACTGAAGATGCTCGGCGCGCCGGTCGGCGTGTCGCTGCTCGCGCCGGGCCCCGTGCAGTCGGGGATCTTCAACGATCCGTTCGGCGCCGCGCACGACCGGCCCGAGGTGCAGGGTTTCGTCGACACGATGCGCTCGATGCTGAATGCGCACGGGCTCACGCCCGACGCGTTTGCCGAGCGGGTGTTCGACGGCATTCGCGCAGGGCGCTACTGGCTGATTCCGCAACCGGAGACGATCGACGGCGCGCTACAGCGGCGCACCGACGACATCCTCGCCGCACGCGATCCGTCGCTGCCGTCGTTCTGAATGCCGTCGGGGCCGGGCGTGGTAGCGGCGCCCGGCGCGCGCCGTTACATGTGCGTGCCGGCGTGCGTGCGGCCGCTCGGGTCGCCGCCACGATCGGGCGGCGTATTGTTCTGATCGATCTTCGCGAGCACGAAGCCGGCGTGCGGCAACGCGCCGGGCGAGCGGTGCAGCGCCTGCGCGACGGCGTCGTGCGGCGATGCGGCGGGGAAACCGGAGGACATCGCGCCCGGTTGAGCGAACGCCGAAAGGGAGGCTGCCGCCAGGGCGGCGGCGACGATCGCGTGCGTGTTCATGGTGGCTCCTTCACGACTGACTACGGGACAACGTAATCAGTCTAGGGCGCGAAACTTAACGCGTCGTGAAGGCGCAACGGCGCACGGATGACAGGATATTCATGTGCGCCGCGACGCTCAGGCCGGCGTCGACACCAGCGCGCAGAAGTTCTCGAGATCCACGTTGCCGCCGCTGATCACGACGCCGACGCGCTTGCCCTGCAGCGCGTCCTTCATCCGTCGCACGGCAGCGAACGACAGGCAGCCGGTCGGCTCGACGACAATCTTCATACGGGTGGCGAAGAAGCGCATGCAGTCGATCAGCTCCGCGTCGGTCGCGGTCAGGATGTCGTCGACGTCGCGGCGGATGATCGGGAACGTCAGGTTGCCGAGGTATTGCGTCTGCGCACCGTCCGCGATCGTGCGCGGCGTGTCGATCCGGACGATCGCGCCGGAGCGGAACGATTGCTGGCCGTCGTTGCCGGCTTCGGGTTCGACGCCGTACAACGTCGCGTGCGGCGACAGCGCGCGCGTGGACAGCGCGGTGCCCGACAGCAGCCCGCCGCCGCCGAGCGGCGCGAACACCGCGTCGAGCGGGCCGACTTCGTCGAACAGCTCCTTGGCCGCCGTACCCTGGCCGGCGATCACGTCCGCGTGGTCGTAAGGCGGGATCAGCGTGAGCCCGTGTTGCTCCGCGAGATCGCGGCCGATCTGCTCGCGGTCCTCGGTGTAGCGGTCGTAGGTCACGACGTTGCCACCGTAGCCGCGCGTCGCGGCCATCTTCGCGGCCGGCGCATCCTGCGGCATCACGATCGTCGCGGGAATGCCGAGGATGCGTGCCGACAGCGCGATCGCCTGCGCGTGGTTGCCCGACGAGAACGCGACGACGCCGTGGCGGCGCTGTTCGGCGTTGAAACGCGACAGCGCGTTGAACGCGCCGCGGAACTTGAATGCGCCCATGCGCTGCAGGTTCTCGCACTTGAAGAACACCTGCGCGCCGAGCGCTGCGTCGACCGTTCGCGACGTCATCACCGGCGTGCGGTGCGCATGGCCTTCGAGCCGGGCCGCGGCCGCGGCGACGTCGTCGTACGTGGGGAGAGTCGGAGAGTTCATGGTTGCTCGAGAGTCGGAAAGGTCAGTCAACTGGAAAGCGGCGCGCCTGGTTTACTTCGCATCGTTGTAGACGGTCGCGCGCGAGACGCCGAGATGCTGCGACACGATTTCCATCGCGCGGCGCACCTCGAGGAAGCCGTCGGCCTTCAGCGTCTGCAGCAATTCGCGGCGCTGGTCGGTCTTCAGTTCGCGCGGCGTCGTCGCGAGGCGCGTCGCGAACGCGTCGATGCGCTGCCGGATCGCGTCGGCGCCGGCCGGGTCGAGCGTCTCGACGACGGTCTCGCCGTCCGTGCGGCAGAACTGGTTCAGCATGCCCTGGAAGCCGCGGAACAGCGTGACGTCGGAATTCAGGCACAGCGCGGCCACGTAGTGCCCGGTCGAATCCTTGATGCCGATCGACGTGCTTTTCGCGGTGCGGCCGTCGGCGAAGCGGTTCGGGTAGTTCGCGAGCACCTGCGGGAAATCGTCGTCGGCGATGCGGGCGAGGCCGAGTTCGGTCGCCGGATCGCCGACCGCGCGCCCGGACAGATTGTTGTGGATCGCGAGGATCGCGTGCTCCGGCGTGCGCAGGTCATGCACGACGACCTCGGTGAACGGCGCGAACATCTCGCCGAGCCCTTCGGCGATGCGCTGCACCTGCTCGATCAGCGACGCCTGCTCGGACAGCGGTGGTGTGCGGTGCGTGGTCATGCGTCTTCCCGGGGCGACGTTGCGTCGGTCGTTTCCGGCCGCGTGATGTCGGCCAGCAGAGGCCGGGCGATCCGCACATAGTCGGCCGAGTCGAGCACGACCGAGCGGTCGAGGCGGCCCGCGTTGAAGGCGATCTCGCCGTTGCGTTCGACCAGTGCGGGATCGACGACGAGCGTGACGTTCGCGTCGAACACGAACGGCGGCACGGCGCCCATCACGCAGCGCGTGACGGCGGCCGCGACGTCGGGCGATGCGAGCGTCGCCTTGCGGCGGCCGACGGCATCGGCGACCTTGCGGAAGTCGATCTTCAGGTGGCCGGGAATCACGGCGAGTGCGGTGGCGTCGCCGCCGTCCTTGAACGTGCAGAGCATCGCCTTCGCACCCTGTTCGGGGCGCGTGCCGCGGATCGCGGCGATCACGTCGGATTTACCTTCCGCCGGATGCTCCAGCACGCGGAAACGCGCACCGGACGTATTCAGCAGATCGCAAAGCGTGTCGAAAACGGGAGAGTCGTTCATGTCGCTCCGGGCGGGAGAGGGCGCATCGCGGTGCACGGGGAGCGAGCGCATGGCTCGCTGTCGATGAATTGTCCAAGTATAGACGTTCTGTCATGGGATGTGGCAACGCAGGTGCTGCCGCACCCGGCCGCTCTCCAACTGCGAAAGGCCTTTTCACATTGCGGAATCTGCGCGGAATTCCGGTCGCGCCGCCTTTCCGCCGCTTGAAAACTTGTTTTGCATCGCAAAATCGCTTGGCTATCTCATTGAAAAACAAGGAAAATTTATATCTTATGTCTTATATAAGACTTGATGGAAAGCGCGCCGGACAGGATTAATATTGAGTCCATGCAGTTCGCTTCGTCACACGAAGCGGGCACGCTGAACCCTTTACTCAAATGCGCTTCGTTCCCAGGAGATAGACATGTCCCAGTACCAAGACGACATCAAGGCAGTGGCTGGCTTGAAGGAAAACCACGGCAGTGCGTGGAATGCCATCAGCCCCGAGTACGCCGCTCGCATGCGTGCCCAGAACAAGTTCAAGACGGGCCTGGACATCGCGAAGTACACCGCGAAGATCATGCGCGCCGACATGGCCGCGTACGACGCCGATCCGGCCAAGTACACGCAGTCGCTGGGTTGCTGGCACGGCTTCATCGGCCAGCAGAAGATGATCTCCATCAAGAAGCACTTCAACAGCACCGAACGCCGCTACCTGTACCTGTCGGGCTGGATGGTCGCCGCGCTGCGCTCGGAGTTCGGCCCGCTGCCGGACCAGTCGATGCACGAAAAGACGTCGGTCAGCGCGCTGATCCGCGAGCTGTACACGTTCCTGCGCCAGGCCGACGCCCGTGAGCTGGGCGGCCTGTTCCGCGAGCTGGATGCGGCGAAGGACGCCGCTGCCAAGGCTGCGATCCAGGAAAAGATCGACAACCACGTCACGCACGTCGTGCCGATCATCGCCGACATCGACGCGGGCTTCGGCAACGCGGAAGCGACCTACCTGCTGGCCAAGCAGTTCATCGAAGCAGGCGCTTGCTGCATCCAGATCGAAAACCAGGTGTCGGACGAGAAGCAGTGCGGCCACCAGGACGGCAAGGTCACGGTGCCGCATGAGGACTTCCTCGCGAAGATCCGCGCGATCCGCTACGCGTTCCTGGAGCTGGGCGTGGACGACGGCATCATCGTTGCCCGCACCGACTCGCTGGGCGCCGGCCTGACCAAGCAGATCGCCGTGACGGCCACGGCGGGCGACCTGGGCGACCAGTACAACTCGTTCCTCGATTGCGAAGAGCTGTCGGCCGACCAACTGGGCAACGGTGACGTCGTCATCAAGCGCGACGGCAAGCTGCTGCGTCCGAAGCGCCTGCCGAGCAACCTGTTCCAGTTCCGCGCCGGCACGGGCGAAGCGCGTTGCGTGCTCGACTGCATCACGTCGCTGCAGAACGGCGCCGACCTGCTGTGGATCGAAACCGAAAAACCGCATATCGCGCAGATCGGCGGCATGGTCAGCGAGATCCGCAAGGTGATCCCGAACGCGAAGCTGGTGTACAACAACAGCCCGTCGTTCAACTGGACGCTGAATTTCCGCCAGCAGGTGTTCGACGCGATGAAGGCCGAAGGCAAGGACGTGTCGGCCTACGACCGTGCGCAACTGATGAGCGTCGAGTACGACCAGACGGAACTGGCCACGCTGGCCGACGAGAAGATTCGTACGTTCCAGGCCGATGCATCGCGTGAAGCGGGGATCTTCCACCACCTGATCACGCTGCCGACGTACCACACGGCTGCGCTGTCGACCGACAACCTGGCCAAGGAATACTTCGGCGACCAGGGCATGCTGGGCTACGTGGCAGGCGTGCAGCGCAAGGAAATCCGTCAGGGCATCGCCTGCGTGAAGCACCAGAACATGTCGGGTTCGGACATCGGCGACGACCACAAGGAATACTTCAGCGGCGAAGCAGCGCTGAAGGCGGCGGGCAAGGACAACACGATGAACCAGTTCTGATCATCGTCGGACCCGAAGCACAACGCCAGCCCCTCGGGGCTGGCGTTTTTTTATCCGCTCGATCCTGGTGCGTTATCCGCGCACGGCCTTTACGACGTACTGGCTCGTCGGCACGACATCGATCTTGTCGAAATCGATGAAGCGTCCGCAGCTGTCCATCATTTCAGCCACGTTGCGCTGGAACTTTTCCTCATCGCCGACCGCATCGAAGAACGCATGCGGATCGGTCATTGCCGCAGCCGGGAAGCACTCCTCGACGATCGCGTCGTAGACGGGCGCCGCATGCGTGAGCGCGCGCACGACGACGTTCTGCACGTACAGGAAATTGTCCTGCGTATCGATCGCGACGCGCGTGTGATGATCGTGCCACACGTCGAGCCACGCTTCGTGCGTGAGACGCGGCGGGCGCTTGAGAAATGCGAGCTGCGAGAAGCCGGTCGTGCGTTCGCCGGGCCGCGCGGGGAAGCGCGTGTTCGGAATCGGCTGCGACTCGGTGACGAGATACGCGGCCATGTGCGGGACCGCCGCGCGCACGGCCTCGTCGAACGGCTGGCGGAACATGGCGTTCGCGCTGTCCATCCACACCGCGACGATTCCGTCGATGCCCGGGTGCGTATTGGTCTGCTTCAGGCCGGCGGCCGGCGCGACATCTTCATCGACGACGTTCACCTGTACGCCGTGTGCACCGAGCGACAACAGCTTGTCGGCGAGGTGCGCGCGTACCGTGCGGCTCCACTGGTCGGGCGCGGCCTGCGCATCGCGCCACAACACGTAAATGACTTTCTCCATTGCTCCGGCTCCAGAGGGGAATGACGGGATCGGCGGCGTGGCCGCCGGGGTTCAGGAAGTGGTTTCGGGCGATCCGGCCGCGTGATGCGCGCCCGGCGCGAACCGGTTCGCGGTCAGCGTGAACGACGGCGGGATCGGCGACGTGACGGTTTCGAACAGCCGCTCGTGGCGCGTCGCGTGAATGCGCCACACGCCGTCGCGCTTCACGTACTGGTCGTCATAGAACGCGGTCCCGTGCAGCAGGTAGTTGTCCTCGAGATTGATCGCGTGATCCTCGAGAAACCACACGCCGCACGCGTGATCGGCGGACACCAGCGTGAGCTCCGGGTGATGGCCGTGATGCATCGTCAGGAAGGTCGGCTTGCCGATCAGGTCGCGCAGGCTCGACACGAACGCGTCGCGACCGTCGTACGCATAGCGGCCGCCATACAGCCGCGCCTCGCAATCGTCGGTCAGGCAATCCGCGAGCAATGCCCAGTCGTGCGTATCGACCGCGCGGAAATACCGGTACTTCAACTGTCGGATCTGCTCGTACTCGTGGAGCGTGCGGGTCGTGTCGTCCATCGCCGTGTCTCGTGGTGGTGTCGTTCGATGGTAGGAACGAAGCCGCCTGCATCACATCGTCTGTTCGGACGAAACCCTCATGCGCGAACCGCCGGATTAATCCGAACGGGTGATGGCCGGCGCGTCGCGCGGCGGTAACGTGGCATCGACGCGGCCTTCGAACCGCGCCAGCACCGAACAAGGAGACGGGATGACCCTCATCGAATCGCTGGAAACGCGCGTGCGCCGGCTGGAAGACGCCGACGCGATCCGCCGGCTGAAGGCGCGCTACTTCACGTGCTGCGATCGCAAGGATCCGCAGGGGATGCGCGACTGCTTCGTGGCCGGCCCCGTGCAGATCGACTACGGGCGGATCGGCACGTTCGACACGCGCGATGCGCTCGTCGACGTGTTCGAGCGGCTCGGCTGCCATCCGCACGTCGTCGAGATGCATCACGGCGTGAATCCCGACATCGCCGTGATCGACGACACGCATGCACGCGGCACGTGGGGCCTGCACTACCAGATGATCGACACGAACGCGCGCACGCTCACGCAGCTCGGCGCGTATTACGACGACGCTTACCGGAAGGTCGACGGCGAATGGAAGATCGCGGCCACGCGCTGTGTGGTCACGTCGACGCTGTCGGCCCGCTACGAAGGCGACGCACCGGGCGTGCTGTTCGCCGGCGCGCAGCCGCCGGCCGCCTGACGCACGCGAAACGCCACGGTCGTGGCGGATATTTCACAGGAGACATCGAACATGACACAGAACCACGATGCGCCGGTCGCCGTCGTGACGGGCGCATCGCGCGGCGCGGGCAAGGGCATCGCGCGCGCACTCGGTGCGGCCGGCATGACAGTCTATGTGACGGGCCGTTCGCAGAACGAAGGTGATGCGCCGCTGCCCGGCACGATCCACGAGACCGCGCGCGAGATCGACGCGCTCGGCGGCCGCGGGATCGCGGTGGCCTGCGATCACGCGGACGACGCCCAGGTGAAGGCGCTGTTCGAGCGCGTCGAGCGCGAATCCGGGCGGCTCGACATTCTCGTCAACAACGCGACCTACCTGCACGACCAGTTGATCCTGCCGGGGCCGTTCTGGGAGAAATCGCTCGACCTCGTGAACATCCTCGACGTCGGGCTGCGCTCGGCGTATGTCGCGAGCTGGCATGCGGCACAGCTGATGGCGAAGCGCCGCAGCGGGCTGATCGCGTTCACGTCGTCGTTCGGCGCGAGCTGCTACATGCACGGCGCGGCGTACGGCGCGCAGAAATCCGGCGTCGACAAGTTCGCGAAGGACATGGCCGTCGACCTGAGGCCGTTCGACGTCGCGACCGTGTCGATCTGGATGGGCCCGCTGCGCACCGAGCGCACGACGCGTGTGTGGGAAGAGCACCCGGATCTCTACAAGGAGTTCTCGCTCGTCGCCGAAAGCCCGGAGTTCACCGGCCGCGTGATTCACGCGATCCACGGCGATCCGCAGCGGATGGCGCTGTCCGGGCAGGTGCTCGTCGGCGCGGAAGCCGCATTGCAGTACGGGATCGCCGATCTCGACGGCAAGCAGCCACCGTCGTATCGCGAACTGCTCGGCGGGCCCGTGCAGGCCCATCCGGCAATCGTCGCCTGAGGAGCGCACATGGGCATCCTGAAGGGCAAGGTCGCGCTCGTGACGGGCGCGGGGCAGGGCGTCGGCCAGGGCGTCGCGCATGCGCTCGCGGCCGAGGGTGCGCCCGTCGCGGTGGTTGGCCGCACGCGCGACAAGCTGCTCGCGACCTGCGAAGCCATTCGCGCACGTGGCGGCGTGGCGGAGCCGTTCGTGTGCGACGTGATGGACGCCGCGCAGATCGCGCAGTGCGTCGATGACGTCGTCGAACGGTTCGGCGGCGTGCAGATCCTGATCAACAACGCACAGGTCGTGCCGCTCGGCCGCCTGCTCGACGTGACCGACGCGGATTTTCTGGCGGGGCTCGAATCGGGGCCGATCGCGACGCTGCGGATGATGCGTGCATGCCATCCGCACCTGAAGGGCGACGGCGTGATCGTCAACTTCGCATCGTCGGCCGCGGTGCGCTGGGATGCGTCGGGTTACGGCGCCTACGCGGCGACCAAGGAAGCGATTCGTGCGCTGACGCGCGCGGCCGCATGCGAATGGGGCACGGACGGCATCCGTGTGAACGCGGTCGCGCCGCATGCGCTGTCGCCGGGCCTGAAGGGCTGGGTCGATGCGAATCCGCAGGAAGCCGCTGCGTTCTTCCGCACGATTCCGCTCGGCCGTGTCGGCGACTGCGAGCAGGACATCGGGCGCGCGATCGTGTTTCTCGCGAGCCGCGACGCTGCGTACCTGACGGGTGCGACGCTGCCGCTCGACGGCGGGCAGGCGTACTGGGGCTGACGGCGCACGGCGTGTGTCAATCATGAATCCGGCGGCCGCGCGCATGCATGCGCGTGGTGGCCGGCAAACCGGAATCGAAGCGAGGACGACATGGGTCGACTGGATGGAAAGGTAGCGATCGTCACGGGCGGTGCGCGTGGCATGGGTGCGGCGACGTGCAGGCTGTTCGTCGAAGAGGGCGCGCGCGTCGTGATTGGCGACGTGCTCGATGCGGAAAGCGAAGCGCTCGCGCGCGAACTTGGCGATGCGGCGCGCTTCATGCGGCTCGACGTGGCCGACGAAGCGAGCTGGGTGCGCGTGACGGAGGCGACCGTCGAGCAGTTCGGCCGCATCGACGTGCTCGTCAACAACGCGGCCGTGCTGACCTTCGGCGGCATCACCGAGCTGTCCAAACGCGATTTCGAACGCGCGGTGTCGATCAATCTGGTCGGCACGTTCGTTGGTATTCGTACGATCGCGCCGCACATGATCGCGCAGAAGAGCGGGTCGATCGTCAACATTTCGTCGGTGGACGGGCTGCGCGGCGTGAACGCGCTGGCCGCGTACGTGTCGAGCAAATGGGGCGTGCGCGGGCTGACGAAGGTCGCGGCGCTCGAACTCGGCCACCAGGGCGTGCGCGTGAATTCGATCCATCCGGGCGGCGTGAACACCGCGATGTCGAATCCGACCGGCGCGCCGCTCGAGGAGATCAACAAGCACTATGCGAACGTGCCGCTGCAGCGCGTCGGCTTGCCCGACGAAATCGCGCGCGCGACGCTGTTCCTCGCGAGCGACGAAGCGTCGTATTGCAACGGCGCCGAACTGGCCGTCGACGGCGGGATGGCGGCGGGCGCGTATTACCCCGGATTGCCCGGCGCGCCGTTTTGAGCGTGGGCGTGTATCGGGCATTCGATCAGGATGTTTGTGTACGCAACCTAATTCAGGGTTTGCCTGAGTAGCGAAAACGTGAATTCGCCCGGCGCGCATTCGCGTTTGCATCACGCGGGCGCGGCACACCGAAATTGCCGCGCCCGCGAAACCCACAGCCGGCGGCCATCCCGGCCGTTTCGTCCCTAAAGCGCGCGATGACGCGGTAAAAATAGACCTGCCCGCAACGCGCGTGCCGGCCTGCCGTCACAGTTGTTTCTTGTTGCAACGCAACGCCCGTCCAATAACGGCGATGGTATGCTGGCCGGAATGGAGTTGTATGGCAGGTTGCTTGCATGGCGAAACTCGCGTTCGCACCCTCTAACGAGACGTCACCTTCTCTCGCACGCATCGCGGCATCGACGCGCGCTCCGCTCGCGCGTCCCGTCCTGCGCGCTGCTCCCTCCTGCGCTCCAATCGCATACCCCATCTCGCGGGTTCGTCCCGCATCCCCCATCCCCGCCCAATAATCTGGAGACATTCCCATGTCACAAAACACCATGGCCGAAGCAACACACGGCCCGCTGATCGTTCCGCCGGCTTTCGTCAAACATCGCAAGCTGATCGACTGGGTGTCGCGCATCGCGGCACTGACGGAGCCCGAGCGCGTCGTGTGGTGTGACGGTTCGCAGGAAGAAAACGATGCGCTGTGCCAGGCGATGGTCGACCAGGGCACGCTCACGCGTCTGAATCCGGCGAAGCGCCCGAACTCGTATCTCGCGCAATCCGATCCGTCGGACGTCGCGCGCGTCGAGGATCGCACGTTCATCTGCGCGGCATCGCGCGACGACGTCGGCCCGACCAACAACTGGATCGAGCCGGCCGAAATGCGCGAGACGCTCAACGGGCTGTTCCGCGGCTCGATGCGTGGCCGCACGCTGTATGTCGTGCCGTTCTCGATGGGCCCGCTCGGTTCGCCGATCGCGCACGTGGGCGTAGAACTGTCCGACAGCCCGTACGTTGCCGTGAACATGCGGATCATGACGCGCATGGGCCGCGAGGTGTACGACGTGCTCGGCGAGGACGGTGAATTCGTGCCGTGCGTCCACAGCGTCGGCCATCCGCTCGAAGCTGGCCAGCAGGACGTGCCGTGGCCGTGCAACCCGGTCAAGTACATCGTGCATTTCCCCGAGACGCGGGAAATCTGGAGCTTCGGCTCGGGCTACGGCGGCAACGCGCTGCTCGGCAAGAAGTGCTTCGCACTGCGCATCGCGTCGACGATGGGCCGCGACCAGGGCTGGCTTGCGGAACACATGCTGATCCTCGGCGTGACGTCGCCGGCCGGCAAGAAGTATCACGTCGCGGCCGCGTTCCCGTCCGCGTGCGGCAAGACCAACTTCGCGATGCTGATCCCGCCGCAGGGCTTCAACGGCTGGAAGGTCACGACGATCGGCGACGACATCGCGTGGCTGAAACCCGGCCGCGACGGCCGCCTGTATGCGATCAATCCGGAAGCCGGTTTCTTCGGCGTGGCGCCTGGCACCGGCGAGAAGACCAACCCGAACGCGATCGCGACGCTGACGAAGAACGTGATCTTCACGAACGTCGCGCTGACGGAAGACGGCGATGTGTGGTGGGAAGGGCTGACCGAGACGCCGCCCGCGAAGCTGACGGACTGGCAGGGCAACCCGTGGACGCCGGAGATCGCCAAGGAAACCGGCCGCAAGGCCGCGCATCCGAATTCGCGCTTCACGGCGCCGGCCGCGCAGTGCCCGTCGATCGACGGCGACTGGGAGAACCCGGCCGGCGTGCCGCTCGACGCGTTCATCTTCGGCGGCCGCCGCTCGACGACGGTGCCGCTCGTGACCGAGGCGCGCGACTGGGTCGAAGGCGTGTACATGGCCGCGACGATGGGCTCGGAGACGACCGCCGCCGCGGTTGGCCAGCAGGGCATCGTGCGCCGCGACCCGTTCGCGATGCTGCCGTTCTGCGGCTACAACGTCAGCGATTATTTCGCGCACTGGCTCAAACTCGGCAAGCAGCTCGAAGCGGCAGGCGCGGCGCTGCCGAAGATCTACTGCGTGAACTGGTTCCGCAAGGACGCGAACGGCAAGTTCGTGTGGCCGGGCTTTGGCGAGAACATGCGCGTGCTGAAGTGGATGCTCGACCGCCTCGAAGGCACGGGCGGCGGCGGCGAGCATGCGTTCGGCGTATCGCCGGCGTACGAAGACCTGCACTGGGACGGCCTCGATTTCACGCGCGAGCAGTTCGATGCGGTGACGTCGATGAACGCCGACGAATGGCGCGAGGAGCTGAAGCTGCATGCGGCGCTGTTTGACATGCTGAAGCTGCGTTTGCCGGCTGAAATGACCGATACGATGAAGAAGATCGAGCAGCGCCTCGGCGCCTGACGATCCGGATCGACAACGACGTCCCGCCGCCGGCGCGCAGCATGCCGGCGGCGGGACGTTTTTGCATCCGCGCCGCTTACGGCGCGCTGCAATGCGCGACGACTTCGTCGACCGCGCGTTGCACGTCGCCGCGCCGGTAGCGCAGCAGTGCGATGTCTGCTGCATCGGGCTCGTACGACACGACGTTGCCGCGCCCCGTGTAGATCGCCATGTCGGGCAGCAGCGGATGCTCCTGGTCGAGCGACGGCACGTCCTGCGGGTTGCCGGCCGCGCGGAAGAACGCCGCGAAGTAGTCGGCGAAGCTGAGGTTCTCGTCGCCGACGAGATAGGCCTTGCCCGCTTCGCCGCGCTGCAGCGCACCCCAGATCGCTTCCGACAGCGATTGCGTCGAGATGAAGTTGCTGCCGCCGGCCGGCCCGTACACGGGCAGCCCCGCGAACTGGCCGAGCGCATAGCCCGTGTATGCGGCGAACATCTCGTTGCGCATCCCCGGCACCGACCCGACGACGAACGGCGCATTCACGCTGCACACCGCGAACGACGGCGTCGCAAGAGCCCGCACGCGTTCGTCGGCGAGATGGCGCGAGCGCACGTACGGCACCGTGTCGACGAGCGCCGGTGCGACCTGTGGGTAGAAGCTGCCGACCAGCACCGCGCGCTTCACGCCGGCGTCGCGGGCCAGCGCGAAGAAGCGCGGCACCGCGTCGACGTTCGCGCGTTCCCAGTGCGCGGCTTCGTCGGTGCCGGGCGGCAGGTGGCGGATGTCGTTGCCGGCCGCGAACACGACGGCGTCGAACGGCGCGAGATCGTCGCGCGTAAAGTTGCCGGCCACGTAGTCGCGTTGCAGCACGTCGAACTGCGTGAGCGCGCTGCCGGCCGCGGGCGGCTTGCGCGCGGCGAGCCTGATCTGGTTGCCCTGCGCATGCAGGTGCAGCGCGGCATGGCCGCCGATGAGGCCGGTACCGCCGACGATCAGGATCTTCATGGAGTCTCCGATGGCGGCGCGAACGCGCCGCGTGAAATGAACAGGCGAGCGGTGTCGCTCAGAAATTGAAGCCGTTGCCCGTGACGACGGGCATGTTGGTCCAGAAGCCGTTCGGGTCGCGATACCAGCCGGCCGCCGCGAGCGCGCCGCCGTCGACGTGCAGCGTCGTGCCGGTGACCCACGCGGCGAGCGGGCTGGCGAGGTACAGCGCGGCGCCCGCGATATCGCCGGCCGCGCCGAAGCGCCCGAGCGGAATCCAGCGCGGGATATGACCGTGGTGCTCGGCTGCGACCATCGCGCTGACGGGCACCTGCGGTGTCTCGGTGGTTTCCGGCGCGATCTGGTTCACGCGGATGCCGGCCGGCCCGAGTTCGAGCGCGAGGCTTTTCGTGAAGCCGGTCAGCGCGGCCTTGAACGATGCATACACGGTGCAGTTCGGGATCGCGCGGAAGCCTTCGATCGACGATACGCCGATGATGCTGCTGCCCGCGCCGCGCTTGCGTAGCAACGGCAGCATCGCGCGTGTGACGGTGAACACCTGGCGCAGGTTCACGTCGAACAGCCGGTCGATGTCGTCGTCGGTGCAGGTGTCGAACGGCTTCGCGATCTGCAGGAAATCGCCGACGTTGTTGACGAGCACGTCAAGCCCGCCGAAGCGCGCGTCGACGGTCCGCGCGAACGCATCGACCTCGTCGCGGCGCGTGACGTCCACGGTGCCGACGAGTGCGTCGACGCCGGCCGCTTCGAGCGCCGCCCGCACGTCCTGCGCGCGCGCCGCGTCGATCTCGGCCACGGCCACGCGCGCGCCGGCCGCGCCGAACGTTTCCGCACAGGCGCGGCCGATGCCCGCGCCGCCGCCGGTGACCAGTACCGTCTTGCCGGTGAATGAAATCATCTTGGGACTCCTTCGAATGGAAAGGCGTCGGGCCGCGTTACAGCGACGACACCAGTTGTGCGTTGTCGATCCGCAGTTCCGCGCCGTTGACGAAACGCGATTCGTCGGATGCCAGGAACAGCACGAGATTCGCGACGTCCTGCGGGTCGCACATGCGTGCCATCGGATCGCTGCCGATACCGAGCGCAGCCGGGTCGAGGTCGGGCATCAGCGCCTGCGTCATCGGCGTCCAGATCCCGTCCGGATGGATCGAGTTGCAGCGGATCCGGTAGCCGCTGCGCTTGCAGTGCACGGCGACGCTGCGCGCGAGCGCCGTCACCGCGCCTTTCGAGCCGGTGTACGCGCACATCATCGGCAGCCCGCCGAGCGCGGCGACCGACGACATCATCACGATCGAGCCCGGCGTGTCGTTGCCCTTCATCGCGCCGATCGCATACTTGCAGCCGAGGAAATAGCCGTCCGCATTGGTGCGCATCACGCGCCGCCACGTGTCGAGGCTCGTGTCCTCGATCGAGCCGACCGGGCAGATCGCCGCGTTGTTGACGAGCACGTCGAGGCGGCCGAAGCGATCGAGCGTCGACGCGATCGCGTGCTGCCAGCCGTCTTCGTCGGCGATGTCGTGGCGCACGAACAGCGCGGCGTCGCCGATCTCGCGGGCGAGCGCGCGGCCCGCGTCTTCGTCGATGTCGGTCAATACGACGCGCGCGCCTTCGGCGGCCAGCAGCAGCGCATCCGCGCGGCCGACGCCGCTTGCCGCGCCGGTGACCAGCGCGACCTTGTTTGCGACTCGATTCATGGTCGGTCGATATCCTTTGTGAGTGAGGGAAGACGGGTATTCATGCGGCGCCAGGCGCACGGCCGGCCTTGATCGCATCGAGCGCGGCCGCGCCGTAGATCTGCGCGATCGTGTCGTCGACGCGCGGGTTGGTGCGCAGTTCGTGGCCGCCGTCGACCGCGAAGCTCTGGCCGGTCACCCAGCCCGACTCGGGGCCCGCGAGATAGCGCACCGCATGCGCGATCGCTTCCGGTTCGCCGAGCGTGCCGAGCGGGATCTGTTCGAGAAAGCTGTCGATGAGCGCCTGGTTGTCGAACATCGGCGCCGTGGCTTCGGAACGCGTGAGGCCCGGGCGCACCGCATTCACGCGGATCTTCGCGCCGGCCAGTTCCTCGGCCGCGCCGCGCACGAGCGCTTCGAGCGCGGCCTTCGCGGTGCAGTACGCGGACAGCCAGCGGAAATTGATCTGCGCGGCCGTCGACGAGATGCAGACGATCGCGCCGCCGCCGCTGTCGGCGAGCCGCGGCGCCGCATGACGGATCGCAGCGAACGCGCTGTGCAGGTTCAGGTCGATTTCCGCGCGGAAGCTGTCGGCATCGTGCAGCAGCAGCGGCCGGAAGCCGGCGCCGCCGACCGTCGGCACGACGATGTCGAGGCGGTTGTCCAGCGCCCATGCGCAGTCGAGCGCGGCCTGCAGGTCACCTTCGTCGCATGCGTCGCCCGCATGGATCGCGACGCGGCTGCCGGGCACGGCGTCGGTCAGTTGCCGTTGTGCGCGTTCGAGCGCGTCGCGGCGGCGGCCCATCAGCACGACGGCCGCGCCGTCGGCGACGAGCGCGTGCGCGCAGGCCGCGCCGATGCCACCGGCACCGCCGGTGACGAGCGCGGTGCGGCCGATGAGGGGGAGGGGCGTGCGCATCGTTCAGCCCTCTAGCGGCAGGTCCTGCGACCAGTCGAGGTGCAGCGTGCGCGCGGCGAAGCGCCACGTGCCCCCGTCGAACACGCAGCGGTCGCGATAGCGCACGCCCCAGTCGAGCTTGCGCTTCACGCCGTCGCGCTCATAGACGTGGCACGCGACGCAGTAGGTCTCGACATCGGCCTCGCCGCCGTCGAGCGTGACGAGCTGGTTGTGCACGTGATGCTGGGTCGTGTCGTAGCGCTCGATCACGCGCATGCCGGCGACGATCGCGTCGCGGTCGTCGAAGTGGAAGCCGGGGCCGGTCAGCGTGGCATCGGTGGTGAAAAGCGCAGTGAGACGCGGCCAGTCGCGCCGGTCGACGGCTTGCGCGTAGCGGCACGCAAGGTCGTACAGCGCGTGGCTGGGGTTCGAATCGGTCATGCGGTACTCCCGTGGCAGAACGGAAAGAGTCGGTCGCGTCGCGAGTGCGGACGCGGCGGCATTGCGACGTCGAGGCGAAGGTTCGCATCGGACCGATGGCGACTCATCATCCATACGGAGCAGGGCGAGGGTCGGGGAAAACACCGGGGTCGGTGGCCGTGCGCAACGCGATGCGGCGGCGATGGTGCGGCGCAGCGTCGAAAGTGCGACATGCGTCTGACGATCGGCGTGGCGGATCGGCAAAGGCCCCCGACACGTCGCGGGTGCTCGCTGCAGGCGAATTCGGTCACGACGATGCTGCGCCGCCGCACGACGTACACCTTCCGCTCAGCGTTTGCCCCTAGTCGAAATGGACGATGGCCGGCGGCCGGGCGCTGGCTACCGTGCAGTCATCCGGTGTCGCAAGCGATGCGCGCCGGACACGAACCGCACGAGCGGCCAACCGGAGGGGACGACGATCATGAGACTGACGACTCGCAAACTGTGCGTACTGGCGATGGGCACGTTCGCTGCCATGGCGATGGCGCGATACGGTGCCGACGAGGTCCCGTCGCCGCCGTACGCGGCCGGCATCCTGCAGTGCCGCTCGGTCGATCCGAACGGTTTGCCGACCGGGTGCGTGCCGATCGATCCGTCACACTTCGGTTTCGCCGCGTTGCGCGGCATGTGATGCGGGCGCGGCCGTGCGCCGCGCAGCACAGGTGCCGTCGCCGAACCTGGGGCGTCGTCGTTGCGTGCGGCGCCCGATCGCGCTGCCGGTTCGGCTTCACATCGTTTGACTTTCCCCGAGCAGGACATCGCGCGCGGCATGCGTTCGCATTGCCGTGTGCCCGGCAATCCGCCGCCACGGCCGCCGCTTTCCGCAAATCCCTTCACGCTGACCCAATCCTCATGTCATCCGACTATTCCCTGACTCGCCCCCTGAACCTTCGCGACGTGCATCGCTGGGATGCCGAACACGACGTCGTGATCGTCGGCTTCGGCGCGGCCGGCGCGTGCGCGGCGATCGAAGCCGCGAGTGCCGGCGCCGACACGCTGATCGTCGAACGCGCATCGAGCTACGGCGGCACGAGCGCACTGTCGGGCGGCGAGATCTACCTCGGCGGCGGCGGCGGCACGCCCGCGCAGCGGCAGGCCGGCTTCACCGACGACACGGAGGATCTCTATCGCTACCTGATGCTCGCGGGCGGCCGCGACGCCGACGAGGCGAAGGTGCGCCTCTACGCGAACGAGAGCCTCGCGCACCACGACTGGCTCGTCGCGCAGGGCCTGACCTACAAGAACACCTTCATCGCCGAGCGGATCGTCGAACCGGAAACCGACGATTGCCTGATCTGGTCCGGCAGCGAGGAAGCCTGGCCGTTCAGCGAGGCCGCGAAACCGTGCCCGCGCGGCCACACGCCGCAATGGCCGGGCTGGGGCGGCGGGCAGATGCTGATGCGCGTGCTGGCCGAACGCGTGACGGCGCTCGGTGTCGCGACGCGCTACGACACGCGCGCGCTCGCGCTGATCGTCGACGATGACGGCGCGGTGCGCGGCGTCGTGCTGCGCGCCTATGGCGAGACGGTGTTCGTGCGGGCGCGCGGCGCGGTGATCCTGTGCGCGGGCGGCTTCGCGATGAACCGCGACATGGTGCGCCAGCACGCGCCGCAATTCCTGCGCTCGGACGAGCCGATCGGCAGCCCCGGCGACGATGGCTCGGGCATCCTGCTCGGCCAGAGCGCGGGCGGCGCGGCGATCCACATGGACCAGGGTTTCGTCAGCCTGCCGTTCTATGCACCCGAATCGCTGATCAAGGGGATCTTCGTGAACGCGCGCGGCCAGCGCTTCATCAACGAGGACGGCTATCACGGCCGTACGGGCCATCACGCGTTTCACCAGGCCGGCGATCGCATCTACCTGCTGGTCGACCAGGCGACGTACCAGGAGCCGCCCGCGATCGCGCGGATCGGCATCGCGGCGGCCGGCGAAACGTGGGAGGAAGTCGAACGCGACCTGCAGATGCCGGCCGGCACGCTCACGGCGACCGTCGACGTGTACAACCGCCATGCGGCCGAAGGCGCCGATCCGCTGTTCCACAAGGCGAAGAAGTGGCTGCAGCCGCTGATCGAGCCGCCGTTCGTCGCGCTCGATTGCCGGATCGACTACGCGTTCTACCCGCACTTCACGCTCGGCGGGCTCGACACGCTGCCGACCGGGCAGGTGCTCGACGCGGCGCGCGCGCCGGTGCCGGGCCTCTACGCAGCCGGCCGCACGACCTGCGGGCTGCCGCGCTGGGGCGCCGGGTACAGCTCCGGGCTGTCGCTCGCCGATTCGACCTTTTTCGGCCGGCAGGCCGGCCGTCATGCCGCGCAGGCGGGGCGCGACGCATTGCGAAGCGCGGCCTAACGCTGCCGGGCCTGAAACGGACGACGCCCCGGGCAAGCCATCGCATTGCCCGGGGCGTCGCCGTTTCAGTCGGTCAAGCGGCTAACCGGCCGTCAGCCGAGATCGAGCGCGTTCGTCAGGTCGCCCGGCGGCGTCGCGCCGCGTGCGGCGAACGCCTTGTTACGCAGGACCACGCCGTCGAGCGGCGCGAGCCCGTGCACGCGGCTGATGAAGCGCAGGATCGAGTTCGTGTCGTACAGCGTGTGATCGACGAAGCCTTTCTTCGCGAACGGCGAGATCACGAGCGCCGGAATCCGCGAACCGGGGCCCCAGCGGTCGCCGACCGGCGGCGCGACGTGATCCCACCAGCCGCCGTTTTCGTCGTGCGTCATCACGATCACGGTGTTTTCCCATTGCGGACCGCGCCGGATATGGTCGATCACGGTCGCAATGTGACGGTCGCCCGATTCGATGTCCGCGTAGCCCGCGTGCATGTTCAGGTTGCCCTGCGGCTTGTAGAACGTGACGGCAGGCAGACGGCCGGCATCGATGTCGGCGATGAAGCGGTTGGTCGACGGCTCGTCGCCGAGCCCCGCGTCGCGCAGGTGCTGGCGGCGGGCTTCCGTGCCCGGCGCGTAGTTCACGAAGTAGTTGAACGGCTGGTGGTGGTACTGGAAATCCGGCACGGTGCCCGTATCGCGATGTTCGAGCGCGTACTGCCACGCGCCGCTGTACCACGCCCAGTCGACGTTCTTCTCCGACAGGCGGTCGCCGATCGTCGCATAGCCTTGCGGCGGCATCACGCGATGGTCGTCCGGATCCGCATACGCGGCGTTGCCCGGGTCGGGCGGCGGCACGTAGCTCGGCTGGTACGGTGGCGCCATCGTGTTCACGCCGTAGCCGTCCGGCGTCAGCGGGCCGTCGGCCGCGAACTTCGGCGGGCCGTCGAGCGCGGACGCGGGCGAATCGTCGGCCAGCTTCAGGCGCGTGCCGGCCGGATCGTCGCCTTCGACCTTCGACAGCAGTTTCGCCGCATGCGGATGCTTGTGCGCGTCCGGATACAGCGGCGGCTGCGCGGAAATCAGGAACATGTGGTTCATCCACGAACCGCCGAAGGCCGCCATGAAGAAGTTGTCGCACAGCGTGTATTGCCGCGCGAGGTTCCACAGCCGCAGCGAATCGGCCGAGTTGCGGTAATGGCCCATCACGAGGCCGCCCGAATCGGCCCACGCGGCGAACTGGTTGTTGCGGCCGGCCGCGATCTGCATCTGGTTCTGGTAGAAGCGGTGCCACAGGTCGCGCGTGATCACGCCGTTCGGCAGCGGCTTGCCCTGCGCGTCCGCGATCCGGAACGGCGCATTCGGCAGCTTGTCGATGTCGCGCTCGGCGATCGCATAGCGCTTGCCGTCCACTTCCTGCGCCTGCGGCACGAGCCCGCCCCAGATCTTCGGCAGCACGGGCAGCGGCGTCTTGCCGTCGCGATCGAGCTGCTGCGCGTGTTCGGGCCGCACTTCGCCGAGCGGATGCTGCACGCCGGGGAAATCGCCGTACAGGTTCGCAAAGCTGCGGTTCTCCGCGTAGATCACGACGATGTGGCGCACGCGCTGGCGCAACGCTTCATCGATGCGCTGGTCGGCGGCCGAACGCGGCGCGCTGCCCGCGGTGGTTTCGCAACCGCCGAGCGCAACACCGGCACCCATAGCGGCGAGGCCGCCGAGTACGCGGCGGCGGTCGGGGTCGGCGGGAAGGTCGTCGGGGCGATCGGGGGTGTCGGTCACGTCGTGGGCTCCTCGAATGGGCAGGTGGGCGGTGTCGTTCGATGCGCGGCGGCGTCGCTCAGGCTGCCGCGATGCGTGACGGAATGCAATGCCGGGCGTCGCGCGGAAAGTGCGGGCGACCGAATTGTCATAAAAATGTCACGAATGCGACTATAACGCGGCGAGCGCCGCGAATGAAAGCCGTTTGTCGGACGATTCGACTCGCGCGGCGGGCGATGCGGGACGCGCGCGCGCGAACTAGACTGAATTCAGGGGCGGCGCGTCGCGGCGTGCCGCCCGGGCGAGGATCGCCCGGCGGCGCCGGCCGACGGCGTCGCCGCGGCGGCGTCGATGCGACGCAACGAGGCGACACAGCGAGGCGACGATGGCGCGGATGGATGCCGTTTTCGCATGGCCGCCGATGCCGCGTGCCGGTTGCGCACGCGTGCCCGCATGAGCGCACGCAGCGCAGCACGAGGCCGGCCCGATGCCATGGACAGGAAATTCGACTACCCGGGATTGCTGATCGCGGCGGGCTTCTTCGTGTTGTTCGCCGCGCAGTTGCTGATGCTGCACCCGACGTCGGCGTCGATCGCGTACAGCGATTTCCACAAGCTCGTCGCCGCGCGGCTCGTCGACGATCTCGAGGTCGGCCCCGCGTCGATCTCGGGCACGCTGAAGATGCCGCAGGCCGGCACGATGCTGCCGGCATCCGAAGCCGCGGCCGTGCAGCAGGCGGGCGCACCGTGGCGCTTCACGACCAACCGCGTGACCGACGAGCGCCTGACCGACACGCTGACCGCCGCCGGCATCCGCTATCACGGCACGCCCGACACGGGCTGGATCGCCGCGCTCGCGTCGTGGCTGCTGCCGCTCGTGCTGTTCGTGTTCGTGTGGAACATGATGCTGCGCAAGCGCGGTGGGCTGCAGGACTTCACCGGGATGGGCAAGAGCCGCGCGCGCGTGTACGTGCAGCAGGAAACCGGCATCACGTTCGACGATATCGCGGGCATCGACGAGGCAAAGGCGGAGCTGCAGCAACTCGTCGCGTTCCTGCGCAATCCCGACCGCTACCAGCGGCTCGGCGGCAAGATTCCGAAGGGCGTGCTCGTCGTCGGCGCGCCGGGCACCGGCAAGACGCTGCTCGCGCGCGCGGTGGCCGGCGAGGCGGCCGTGCCGTTCTTCTCGATCAGCGGCTCGGCGTTCGTCGAGATGTTCGTCGGTGTGGGCGCGGCGCGCGTGCGCGACCTGTTCGAGCAGGCGCAGCAGAAGGCGCCGTGCATCGTGTTCGTCGACGAGCTCGATGCGCTCGGCAAGGTGCGCGGCGTCGGCCCGATGTCGGGCAACGACGAACGCGAGCAGACGCTCAACCAGCTGCTCGTCGAGATGGACGGCTTCCAGGCCGGCTCTGGCGTGATCATCATGGCCGCGACGAACCGCCCGGAAATCCTCGATCCAGCGCTGCTGCGGCCGGGCCGCTTCGATCGCCACATCGCGATCGACCGGCCCGACGTGAACGGCCGCCGGCAGATTCTCGGCGTGCATGTGAAGCGCGTGAAGCTCGCGGCCGAGGTCGACCTCGGCGAGCTCGCGTCGCGCACGCCGGGCTTCGTCGGCGCCGATCTCGCGAACGTCGTCAACGAGGCCGCGCTGCATGCGGCCGAACTCGGCAAGCCGGCGATCGGCATGGCCGACTTCGACGAGGCGATCGACCGCGCGCTGACGGGGCTCGAGCGCAAGAGTCGCGTGATGAACGAGCAGGAGAAGCTGACCATCGCGTATCACGAAGCCGGTCATGCGCTCGTCGCGGAAAGCCGTGCGCATTGCGACCCGGTGAAGAAGGTGTCGATCATTCCGCGCGGCGTCGCGGCGCTCGGCTATACGCAACAGGTGCCGACCGAGGATCGCTACGTGCTGCGCAGGAGCGAACTGCTCGACCGGATCGATGCGCTGCTCGGCGGGCGCGTCGCGGAAGAGCTCGTGTTCGGCGATGTATCGACCGGCGCGCAGAACGATCTCGAACGCGCGACCGCGATGGCGCGCCACATGGTCATGCAGTATGGGATGAGCGAAAAGATCGGGCTCGCGACGTTCGACGACGGCGATGCACGCCAGGGCACCCCCGGCGCATGGCATCCGGGCGACGGCCGCTGCAGCGAGCACACGGCACGGGTGATCGACGACGAAGTGCGTACGCTGCTCGCGGATGCGCATGCGCGGGTCGCCGCGACGCTCGGCGAGCGCCGCGATGCGCTCGAGCGCATCGCGCAACGGCTGCTGCAATGCGAGGTGCTTGAACGCGACGCGCTGCAGGCATTGATCGACGGGCGCGTCGAACCGTCGTCCGCCACATCGGCTGCGCCCGGCGACGAATCGGGCGCGCGTGGCGGGGCGATCGAAACGGAACAGGCGTCCGCGGTCGAGCGCGATTTCATCGCGTACGGGCGGCCGCGTGAATCCGATCGCTGAACGCGCCGCGCCAACCAGTGGCCGGCGTACGTCGACGTGTCGACGCGGTGTGCTTTCTTTTCCTCTGTCCTGCCACGGAGTCGCCGTGAGCGACGCGCACGCTTCGATGGATGTCGCGCAGCAGGCGCGCTTCTGCTTCGAAGTGACGTTTGCCGGCTCGACACTGTCGCCGGTGCCCATCGACGAACCGCCACCGCTCGGCGAAGGGCGCGGGCATTCCGGTTTCGGTCGACGTGTGGGTTGTGAACGGCGCGCCGCTGGAATTCGCGGCAACGGATGCGTGACGCTGCGTCAGCGCGTCACGACTCGGCCGCGGCCGCGACTTCGGCCGCTTCGGCAAGTGCGTTGAGAAAGCGCGTGCGCCACCAGTGCACGTCGGTCTTGCGCACGATCGCCATCAGTGCCGAGTGACGCTGGCGGCGCTCTTCGAGCGGCATCGCGAGCGCGCGCTGGATTGCTTGCGCGGTACCTTGCGTGTCGTACGGATTGACGAGCAGCGCCGACTTCAATTGTTCGGCCGCGCCCGCGAAACGCGACAGCACGAGTACGCCCGGATCGGCTGCGTCCTGCGCGGCGAGGAATTCCTTTGCGACGAGGTTCATCCCGTCGCGCAGCGGCGTGACGAGCGCGACGCGGCTCGCGCGATAGAGGCCCGGCAGGCGCTTGCGTGCAACGGTGCGGTGGATGTAGCGCATCGGCATCCATTCGAGTTCGCCGTAGTCGCCGTTGATCGCGCCGCACAGGCTGTCCATCTCGCGACGCAGGTCGTCGTATGCGCCGAGATCCTCGCGGCTCGGCGCGGCGATCTGGATCAGCGTCGCGCGGTCGCGGTTCTCCGGATACTGTTCGAGCAGCTCGCGGAACGCATGCACGCGCTGCGGCAGGCCTTTCGTGTAGTCGAGCCGGTCGACGCCGACGAGCAGCTGGCGGCGCGAATATTCGTCGCGCATCCGTTCGAACATGTCGATGCCGTCGCGGTCGCGCGCGAGCGACTCGAATTCGTCGACGTTGATGCCGATCGGGAACGCACCGGCCGAAAGCGTGCGGCCGAACGCGTGCAGGCGGCCGTCCGGCAGCCGCGCGGCGCCGGCTTCCGCTTCGACGTAGTGCTCGAAGTGGAGCAGGTCCGATTCGGTCTGGAAGCCGACGAGATCGTATGCGAACAGCGAGCGCATCAGCCATTCGTGTTCCGGGATCGCGGCCATGATCGGCGGCGGCGGCATCGGGATGTGCAGGAAGAAGCCGATCGGATTCGTGCAGCCCATCGCCCGCAGCTCGGCCGCGAGCGGAATCAGCTGGTAGTCGTGGACCCAGATGGTGTCGTCGGGCCGTAGCAGCGTGCGCAGCTTGCGCGCGAACAACTGGTTCACGCGCCGGTAGCCGTCGGCAAAACGCCGGTCGAATTGCGCGAGATCGAGCCGGTAGTGAAACACCGGCCACAGCACGTTGTTCGAATAGCCGAGGTAGTACGCGTCGTAATCCTGCGGATCGAGATCGATCGTCGCAAGCTGGATGCCGCCGACGTTCTGGATCTGCACCTCGTCGCCATGCGTGGGCTGATCGTCGCCGCCGCGCAGCCTGCCGCTCCAGCCGAACCATACGCCGCCGGTTTCCTGCAGGCTGTCCTTCACGGCGACCGCGAGGCCACCGGCCGCGGCTTTACGGGGATCTGCGATGCGATTGGATACGACGACGAGTCGGCTCACCAGCTCTCCTATCGATTGTTGGGGGAAGGTTCGTGCGGCCAGGGCGCGAGAAGCAGACGCCGCCATCGGCGCGCGGTGCGCGTTGCGATGGGGCCGCAATGCGAACGGACGGGAGTCAGGGCATGCGATTCGCCGTCCGAACGGGGAGTGCTTTTTTAAGCATACTCGCCATTCGTTCGTTTTAAAAGTCTGTATCGGCGAGCGGTGCGGGTGCGAATGCAGCGGGATTTCCACGACGTCGATATGGCATCGCGCGATACACGGGCGGGATCGAAACTTGCGCGACAGGGCAAACGCAGTGTGCGCAATGGCGTGAGGAGAACCTACACGTACGCGTGCCGTGAATGCACGGCGCGGATCGGCGACGCGCGACGTCGCGCGTGCATGCGGGGCGTGCCGAACGACGACGATACGCAGCTGCATCGCGTGCCACGCGCGGCCGCGCATCGCGCGGTGCGCGCATGCGCAACGCAGGCAGGCAAGCGAAACAGCGTGCGCATCGTCGTCTCCTGGCCGTGCCGGTTACACGGCGGCCGGCTGCCAGTGATGCGTGCCGGCTTCGTGCGCATGCACACCCGGCGACGTCGCGTGCGTACCGGACGGCATCCGGAATGCCGCTACCGTTTCGGACAGCTCGCGACCCTGCGCCTCGAGCGACTTCGATGCGGCCGCAGCCTGCTCGACGAGTGCCGCGTTCTGCTGCGTCGTCTCGTCCATCTGCGTGACCGTCAGGTTCACCTGGTCGATGCCGCGGCTCTGCTCGGCCGATGCGGCCGCGATCTCGCCCATGATGTCCGTCACGCGCGCGACGGCCTGCGTGACGTCGGACATCGTCTTGCCGGCTTCGCCCGCGAGTGCCGAGCCGTCCTGGATCGTCTGCACCGACGCGGAGATCAGTTCCTTGATTTCCTTCGCTGCCGTCGACGAGCGCTGCGCGAGACTGCGCACCTCGCTCGCGACGACCGCAAAGCCGCGGCCCTGTTCGCCCGCGCGTGCGGCTTCGACGGCCGCGTTCAGCGCGAGGATGTTGGTCTGGAACGCGATGCCTTCGATGATGCCCGTGATGTCGGCGATCTTCGAGGAGCTTTGGCCGATTTCCGTCATCGTGTCGACCACGCGGCCGACCACCGAACTGCCGCGCTGCGCGACCTCCGACGCATTTGCTGCGAGCGTGCTCGCCTGCTGCGCGTTCTCCGCGTTCAGTCGCACCGTCGACGTGAATTCTTCCATCGTCGCGGCGGTTTCCTGCAGCGACGCGGCCTGTTCCTCGGTGCGCTGGCTCAGATCGAGGTTGCCCGACGCGATTTCGCTCACCGCATGCGCGATGCTGTTCGACGAATCGCGCACACGTCCGACGATGCCGATCAGCCGCTCGTTCATCGTCCGCAGCGCTTCGAGCAGGTCGCGCGTTTCGTCGTTGCCGCTGACCTCGATGCGGCTGCCGAGATCGCCGTTCGCCACCGTGCGCGCGACGTCCACGGCCGAGCCGATCGGCACCGTGATCTTGCGCGTCAGCCACAGGCCGCCGGCGACGGCGACCGCGACCGCGATCAGGCAGATGCCGGCCAGCAGGTTGCGCTCCATCGTGTAGCGGTCCGCGAATTGCTGCGCGATCGCGAGCTCGCGTTCGTGCGTATAGGTCGCGTATGCGTCCGTCGCGCGCACCAGCTGCGCGAGCAGCGGGCGGCAGTTGTCGTCGATGTCGGCGGTCGCTTCGTCCTTCTTGCCGGCCTGCGCGAGCCCGACGATGCGCAGCGCGACGGGCCCGTAGTTGCCTTCGATGCGCGCGATGTCGCCCACCAGTTCGCGCGCGCGATCCGAGGTGTCGGTCGCGTTCGCCATCATCTCCTTGAGCTTCGCGAGACGTTCCTGCACGTCCTTGTGCGCCTGATTCACTTCGGCGAGTTCGACCTCGACGTCGGCCGGTTTCGTCACGAGCACGAGGTTGCGCGCGGCGATCGCGCGGCGGTCGACTGCGGTGCGGATTTGCGCGGACAGGTTCGCCCGTGCGTTGATGCCGTTCATGTAGCGTGAAAACTCGGCATTCGTATCGGACAGTGCCTTGAGAGCCATGCCCGACACGATCACGACGACCGCGGCGAGCAGGCCGAAGCCGCCTAGGAGTTTTGTTTTGATGCTCATTCTGGCGATTTTCACGTTGTGCCTCTGCGCGAGTGGTTGGCAAATGGAATTTATTGTTCGACCAGATACGGGCTCGTGCCGGCATTAACGGGTATACGGGATGATTCTTTACCCTTCGCAAACCCTGATATTCGTTTTTTTAGCGCTGAAAGCGTTGTCAGGTGGGCGTTCTTGATCCTGATCAAAAAACCGCAGGTCGCCCGTGATTCAAGGGTTTATATGTGAAACTTGAAACCGGTTTTATTGATGAGGCAAAAAAGTCTTTTTGCTAATAATCGTCAGATGATTTTGTTTCGATTTATCGGTGAATGCCGGAATTTCGTTTTCGGCGAATCCCGGAAGGGTGCCGAAATGGATGTTCGGCCTGCGCAGTTCGATTGGCGCAATGGGTGAATGAACGGAAACGGGCGCGCCACGCCGGCGTGCCGGACAAGCCCGCGGCGGGCGCCGCGAGCCGTACAAGGGTCAGAACGTGGTGCGCAACCCGGCCATCACGCTGCGGCCGCCTTCGGGCGCGAAGCCGCGCACGACCGACGTCGAGTAGCGGATCTCCTGGTTCGTCAGGTTGTCGCCGCGCAGGTAGGCGAGCCAGTGCGTCGGGCCGACGCGGAACTTGTAGGTCAGCATCACGCCGAGCGACGTGTAGCCGTCGGTCGAGAAGTCGTTGTCGGGTACGCGATGCTGCGACCAGGCATGCGTGACCTGTGCGCGTGCGCCGAACGGGCCGTAGCCGTAGTCGGCCGCGAGCGTTGCGCGCAGCGGCGCGATGCGCGGCAGCGGCTGGCCCGTGTCGACGTTGCGCGCATGCGTGTAGTCGGCCGTCAGTTCGAGGTCGACCGTGTGCCCGCGCCGCGAGAACGCGCGCCATTTGCCGTCCAGCTCGACACCGTAGAACTCGGCGCGCACGCCGCGATAGATCGCCTCGTTCAGCGAGCCGTCGGTGCCGGGCGCGACGGGGTCGCCATCGTCGTCCACGACGCGGCCCGTGTTGTACTCGGTCAGGTAGTTGGAGAAGCGGTTGTAGAACACGCCGACGCTGCCGCGATTCGGGCCGCTCGCATAGCGCAGCGACAGGTCGGTCGACACCGCTTTCTCCTTCGATGCGTTCGGGTTGCCGATCAGGAACTGGCCGGTCGCATCGTGCGGGCCGTTCGAATACAGCTCGTAGAAGGTCGGCGCGCGTTCGGTGTACGCGACGTTCGCGGCGACCGACCATACCGGCGTAAGCGAAAACAGTGCGCCGGCGGACAGGCTGCCCGCGTTGAAGTCGCGCGGCTGCGCGCCCGCGAATTTCTCGACGCCGGCCGGATCGGGGTCGACCTTCACGTGCTCGAAGCGGCCGCCGAGGCTCAGCTTCAGTGCGGGAACGACCTGCCATTCCTCGAGACCGAACAGCGCGACGCTGTTCGTGCGGGTGGACGGCACGAGCATTTCGTCGCCGAGCGCGGAGAACGTGTTCTGGCCGAACTGCACGCCGATCGCGCCTTCGAACGGGCCGATCTTGCGGTGCCGCGCCTCGATGCGCGCTTCGTAGCCGCGATTGCGGAAGGTGGTCGCCGTCTCGCCGTTGTCGACTTCCTTGTGGCGGTAGTCGGTGTACGCGAAATCGAATTTCAGCTTCGTGAACGGCCCGCTCAGGTTGCGCACCTCGGATGCGAACGCGAGGCGCTCCTGCCGCATCCGCAGCCGCACGTCGCTTTCGGCAACCGAGCCGTAGTTCGATTCGTAGCCGCTGTACGACAGGCCCGCGAAGCCGTCGGCCCAGGTGTACGAGGCACCGACCGCGCCGCCGTGCACACGGCCATCGCTGTTCGGCACGTTGCCTTCCGGCTGCGGCGTGTCGGGGCCGTCGAGCGCGCGTTGCTGGCTGCTGCGCGCGTAGCCGGGAATCCGCAGCTTGCTCGTTTCGCGGTCGAACGCGTCGACGTGGAACGCGAAGCGGCCGTTGCCGCCTTCGACCTGCGCAGCACCGGCTCGCACGGAATTCGCGCCACCGTAGCGCGCGTCGAGCGCACCCGTCACGCCCTGGATCGCTTCGCGCGGAATCCGGTTGTCGATCGTGTTGACGACGCCGCCCACCGCGTTGCCGCCGTACAGCAGCGCGGCCGGGCCGCGCACGATTTCGACGCGTTCGATCGACAGCGGATCCTGCGGCACCGCGTGGTCGTACGACAGCGACGACGCGTCATAGGCCGCGACGCCGTTCTGCAGCAGCCGGATCCGGTCGCCATCCATCCCGCGGATGATCGGGCGGCCGACCATCGGCCCGTAGGTCGTGGTCGATACACCGGGCAGCCCGTTGAGCGTTTCGCCGAGCGAATCGGCCTGGCGGCGCGTCAGCGCATCGCCGGAGAGCTGCACGGTCGGCGCGATCAGTTCGGTGTCGCCGAGCGGGTTCGCGGTCACGAAGATCGGCGCCAGCGGCGTGCTGGCCGGTGCCGAGCTCGACGACGCGGGCGTATCGGCTTGCGCGTGGGCGACGGCGGCGAACAGCATCAGCGAAAGTGACGAGAGTGGGCGAAGCGGTAAACGAGGGAGGTCGCGCATGGTCGGTGAATCGGTTGGAATCGGATCGGATAACGAGCGATGCGGGTCACGGCTGGATACGATATATTGTTGCGTCATTGACGCGCAGTGACCCGATGGAACATGGCTCGGCGAGGCTTGGCCACCCACAGTGGAACGGCGTAAGGCGGACGAGCACGTGAAATGATATGTTATATCATTTCAAATTCCAAGCCGGTTGGCAGGTTCCCGTCGGGTTTCTGTCGGATCGGTGAAAAGGGCGGTTGGAGCGGAGGGGCGACCGCGGGAAACGGCCGGGGAGCGCGCCAGGCGCATGAAGCGGGCGGAGCCGTTGAAGAACCGACACGACGAGACTGTGATAGATTTCCGGCGCGGCCAATGTGCCGCGAACGTTCTCAGGGCGGGGTGAAATTCCCCACCGGCGGTAATCGCGCGATTGCGCGTAGCCCGCGAGCGCTTGCCCGCACGCATGTGCACGGCAAGGTCAGCAGACCCGGTTCGATTCCGGGGCCGACGGTTAAAGTCCGGATGAGAGAGAGCGGGGTTCGTTGCGTACGCAAGGTACGCGGCTTGTCCCTGTGCGCCCATTCAACTCACACAGGACCCATCGATGACCCAACTTGCTTCCCCCTCCCAAACTGCTGCTCTGCGGATCGCTTTCGTCCAGTCGTGCTGGCACAAGGAGATCGTCGACCAGTGCCGAAACGCGTTCGTCGACGGGCTCGCCAACGCGAACCTGAGCCAGGCGGATTGCGACTTCTTCGAAGTGGCAGGCGCTTTCGAGATTCCGCTGCATGCCAAATTGCTCGCGAAAACCGGTAAGTACGCGGCCATCGCGTGCGCCGGCCTGGTGGTCGACGGCGGGATCTATCGCCATGACTTCGTCGCGCAAGCGGTGATTTCCGGCCTGATGCAGGTGCAGCTCGAAACCGGCGTGGTGGTGCTGTCGGCGGTGCTGACGCCGCATCATTTCCACGGCGCCGAGCATGTCGCGTACTTCCACGAGCACTTCCTCGTGAAGGGCGCGGAGCTCGCGCATGCGTGCGTCGATACGATCGGCAAGGTCGCGGCGCTGAAAGCGGAACCCGTGGTCGCCGCGATTGCGCAGGCTGCCTGACGCCGTGCGGTGTGCCTGCCGCCGCGCGATGAATGGTGTCGCGCGGCGGCGTGGCGGTCAGCTTTGCATCAACATGAAAATCGAATCGAAAACGCGAATCGCAATCGCTTTCGATTGATACCGGCGCGAGCCGGTTGCGCAGGGGAGCGTGCCGCTCAGCGCTCCGCCGGAAACCGGTCCTGCAACGCGTGCAGCCAGCGCGCGACGACATCGAGTTCGTCGTCGGAAAACCCGTCGCACAGCTTGCCGTTCAGTTCGCGCAGCAGCACGCGTGCGCGCTTGAGCGCCGCGTGGCCCTCGTCGGTCAGGTACAGCCGTGTTGCGCGGCCGTCGTCCGAATCGGCATGACGCGTGATGAGACCGGCCTTTGCCATCCGGTCGGCGAGCCCTGTCATCGCGGACGGCGCGAGCTGCAGCGCGGCGCCGACTTCGCCGATCAGCGCGCCATCCTGCCTGGCGAGACAGAACAGCGCGCCAGCCTGCGCGGCGCTCGCGCGCGTCTCGGTTTCGGCCTTGCGGTCGATCCAGCGCTGCACGCGCCGCTGGCCGATGTTCAACATGAAAAACAGTCGTCGGTCTTCGCTCAAGCTGGGTTCCCGGCTGCAATGGAAAGGGAGGGACGGCTCGCGCTGCGCGGCGTGTCGAGCGCCTGCGCGAGCCAGTCGGCCACGTCGGGCCACAGCACGGTGCCGGGCCGGCTGCGAAAGAAGCCCATGTGCCCGACCGGGCCGCTGCCCGCCGCGTGCGGATCGATCTGGCGGCGTTCGACCTTCGCGCGGGTCAGATAGCTTACCAGCAGCCCGATCGCAGCCGGGTTCGCCCATGGATCGTCGTCGAAACCGAGCGCGAGGATCGGCAGTTGCTGTTTCGAGAAGCGCTCGGCCGCGCCGAGCGTCGGATCGTCGAAGAAATAGTGCGGCAACGTCGTCCAGCGGCTCCATTCGCGGAACACGCCGGCCGGCAGATCCTCGCCGAGCCCGAGCCGCTTGCCGGGTACATAGCCGAGCAGCGTGGACATCAGCGGGCCGAGCACACGCAAAATCAACCGAACCTTCAGGCGTTCGGCCGCCTGCGCGATCAGCCGTGTGCTGCCCGCATGCGCGGCGACGAGCACGGCCGCGCGCAGGTGCGGCGTGGCGGCGGACAGCCCGATCGCATGCCCGCCGACACTGTGGCCGACCGCCAGCAGCGGCAGCCCGTCGTACGCCTGCCGTGCCCATGCGGTCGCGGCGCCCACGTCGAGCTCCATCCAGTCACGCATGCGCGACTTCAGCGCGGCCAGGCGGGAGGGCCGCGATGCGCCGATGCCGCGATAGTTGTAGGTCAGCGCCGCGAAGCCGCGTTCGGTGAGGAAGCGCGCGAAGCCCGCGTACAGCCGCTCGGGCACGGCCGTTGCCGGATGGATCAGCACCAGCGCGCGCGGCGCGGCGTCCGGCGACCACAGCGTGCCGTGCAGCGTGTAGCCGTCGGCGGCGGAAAACTCGATGGGTTGGGAGGTCATGGCCGTCCTCGCTCGGGTAGTTATTTCGTATGCGAAATATAGTTCGTGATTTATTTCGTGCGCGAAATATCTATCGAGGAATCATTCGAACGGCAGGCGGCGCAGGCCGATGGCGAACACGGTCGATTGCGCTCGCTTCATAAAATATTTGCATCTTTGCAAAGCAGAATATTGCGTTTGTCTCATGAAGCCGATCGACGTATCTTCACCGGTTCCATCCGGTCCGCCGGCCGTCGCGCACGGCGGACCACGCGGCGCCGCCATCGCGCGGCAGCCGGCCAACCTTCCGGGAGATCATGTTGTCGAGCCGAATCGTCACGGCGCTCTTGCTGGCGCTTGCCGCGCAGCCGGGCCTTGCCAAGGACACCGTCACGCTGCGCGTCGGTGAGCAGAATTACTTCAACATCCAGGCGTCGATGGAGGCGTCCGGCGTGCTGAAGGACCTGCCTTACACGATCGAGTGGAAGCACTTCCAGGCCGCCGCCCCCGTTGCCGAAAGCCTGAACGGCAACGCGATCGACGTCGGCTTCCTCGGCGATTCCGCACTGCTGACGCTGGCCGCGCGCGGCGCGCCGGTCAAGGTCGTCGCGGTATCGCGGCAGAGCCTCGACGGCGTCGCGATCCTCGTGCCGAAGAATTCGCCCGTGCGCACCGTGGCCGACCTGCAGGGCAAGACCATCGCCGTATGGCGTGGCGCGTGGAGCCAGCAACTCGTGCTGCGCGCGCTCGAACATGCGGGCTTGCGCGCCGATTCGGTCAAGTACGCGTACCTGATGCCGATCGATGCGACCAACGCCTTCGCGAACGGCTCGGTCGACGCCGTGTCGCTGTGGGAGCCGTTCGTCAGCACGCTCGCGTTGCGGCAGGGCGCGCGGCCCGTGACGACCGCGCAGGGGCTGATGCCCGCGCTGAGTTTCGTCGCGGCGAACGAGGCGGCCGCGTCGGGCAAGCGTGCCGAGATCACCGATTTCCTGCGGCGCGTGGTGGCCGCGCGTCAGTGGGTCGACAGCCATCCGCGCGAGTATGCGGACCTGTGGGCGAAGCGCGCGAAGCTCGAACCGGACGTCGCGTACCGCTGGCTCAACAACGCGAAGCAGCGCGTCGGCCCGGTCGACGACACGGCAGCGAAGGATGCGCAGAACACGGCCGACTTTCTGCACAAGGCCGGCGTGATTCCGGCCGCGTACGACACGTCGAAGTTGCTCGACCGCTCGTATTCGGGCGCATTCGCCGTGCCCGCGCAGAAGACGGCCGCCGCGCAGTGACCGTGCGTCCATTCCCCCGATTCCCTCGATTCCCGATCGAGTCACACGAGGACATCCCGACATGCCAGTCGACATCATCGGCATGATCACCGCGACACCCGGCGCGGAGGTCGACGTACCGGGCGGCGCGGCCGTCCAGCCCGACTACGTGCGCCGCTTCGCTCAGGCACACGAGGCGGCCGGCTTCGACCAGGTCCTGGTCGGCCATTTCAGCAACGCGGCGGACGGCTTCATCGTCGCGTCGTTCGCGGCCGCCGCGACCGAGCGCATCCGCATCCTGCTTGCGCACCGGCCGGGCGTGATCGTACCGTCGGCCGCCGCGCGGCAGATCGCGACACTCGATGTGTTCAGCGGTGGCCGGCTCGCGCTGAACGTCGTGTCGGGCGGCGACGATGAAGACTTGCAGCGCGACGGCGATTTCGTGCCGCACGATGCCCGCTACCGCCGCACCGGCGAATATCTCGACGTGCTCAAGCGGATCTGGCTGGCCGATGCCCCGGTCGATCACGACGGCGCGTTCTATCGGCTGCGCGGCGCGTCGCCGCTCGTGAAAGGCGCGCATCAGCGTGTCGTTCCGGCCGATTGTGGCGGACACCGAGGCGGCTGCATGGGAGAAGGCCGAGGCGATTCGTGAACGCGTGCGCGCGGCGCGGGTCGCGAACGGCCAGCCGATCGCCGGTCATGCGCCGCAGAACTCGGGATCGCAGCGGCTGATGGCGGCCGCCGCGCAGGGTGACGTGCTCGACGAGCGGTTGTGGATGGGTGTCGCGAACCTGACCGGCGCGCGCTGGAATTCGACCGCGCTGGTCGGCACGCCGGAACAGGTCGCACGGGCGCTCGGCGCGTATTACCGGCTCGGTGTATCGACGTTCCTGATTCGCGGGTTCGATCCGCTAGACGATGCGCTGGCCTACGGGCGCGACCTGATTCCGGCGATTCATGCGCGGATTGCGGAACTCGACCGATATCAGGCGGCGTTGCCCGCGTAGGCAAACAGCCCGCGAGTTGAATCGCCCCGGCATTTCCGTCGCGGAATGCCGGGGCGGTTGTCTTCGGTCTTCAGAACGACGGCAGCCCCGGCGGATTGGTCTCCGCGTGCGCGATCGCCTCGCTCTGCAAGCCCCAGCGCGCAAGCGCCTGCCCGTAGCGGCCGTTGCCGATCAGCGCGTTCGTCGCGAGCGTCAGCGCCGGTGCGAGCCCGCTGCCACGCCGCGTCGCGATCGCGACATCGGCATTGTTGGGCCAGCCCGCGTTGACGACGCCGACCCGGCGGATCTTGCCGCTGCGCGCGGCCTCGTACGCGAGCGACGCATTCGGGTTCAGCTCCGCATCGGCGCGGCCCGACAGCAGCGCGACGCGCGCCGTTGCATCGTCGTCGAAATAGAGCAGCTCGGCCGGCTTCAGGCCCTGTGCGACATTGCGCTTGCTCCATTCGAGCAGGATGCGCTCCTGGCTCGTGCCGGCGCCCGTGATGATCCGCAGGCCCGCGACGTCCTTCGGCTCCGCGATCTTCGCGATCGGGCTGCCGGTGCGCACATAGAAGCCGTGCAGCCCGAGCCGGTAGGTCGTGAAGTCGTATTTCTCCTTGCGCTTCTCGGTCACGCCGACGTTCGAGATCACCGCGTCGTACTTGCCGGACGTCAGCCCGAGCGGCCAGTCGGCCCATGCGATCGGCACCAGCGCGAGCGTGCGGCCGAGTGCGTCGGCGACGAGCTGCGCATAGTCGGGATCGGCGCCGACCACGGTGCGCGCGTCGGTCGCGTACGTCGACACGGGCGGTGCATGCGGCGAAATCGCGACCGTGAACGCGCCGTCGCGCACCCAGCGGTAGGCGACTGCCGCACGGATCGCCGCGTCGTCGCGATCCGCGCGCAGGCGGCCGGCCTGGCGCGGGTCGAGATCGGCGGTTGCCGTCGCCGCGTGCGCGGCCTGCCACGGCAGGACGGTTGCCGCGGCCAGCGCGGCCGAGATGAACTGGCGCCGGTCGGTCATCGCGTGGCTCCTCGCAGGTTGGAAGCGGCGCGCATCACAGCACCCGCGACAGGAACGCGCGCGTGCGCGGATGCGACGGCGCGTCGAGCACGACGGCCGGCGGCCCGGCCTCGATGACGCGCCCGCGCTCCATGAACAGGACGTTGTCCGCGACTTCGCGCGCGAAGCCGATCTCGTGCGTGACGATCACGAGCGTCGTGCCCGAGCGCGCGAGTTCCTTGATCACGTCGAGCACTTCGTTGACGAGTTCGGGATCGAGCGCCGACGTCGGTTCGTCGAACAGCAGCACCTTCGGACGCAGCGCGAGCGCCCGCGCGATCGCGACGCGCTGCTGCTGGCCGCCCGACAGCTGGCGCGGGTACGCATCGGCCTTGTCCGCGAGGCCGACCCGCGCGAGCAGCGAGCGTGCGGTGCGTTCGGCCGCATCGCGCGTCACGCCGCTGGCCGCGATCGGCGCTTCGATCAGGTTCTCGAGCACCGTCAGATGCGGGAACAGGTTGAAGTTCTGGAACACCATGCCCACGGCGGTGCGTCGCTTCAGCACGTCGCGCTCCTTCAGCTCGTGGAGCACGTCGCCGTCGCGGCGATAGCCGATCAGCTCGCCGTCGATGTCGATGTAGCCGTCGTCGACGCGTTCGAGATGGTTGATCGTGCGCAGCAGCGTCGACTTGCCGGAGCCCGACGGCCCGACGATCACGGTCACGCTGCCGCGCGGCGCGACGAACGAGACGTTGTCGAGCACGCGCTGCATGCCGAACTGCTTCGACACGCCGTGCACGGCTACCTCGCCGCCGGTGCGCGGTGCGGCGGCCGTGGCGGTATCGGCGCGGGCATCGCTTGCGGCCCGTGCGATCGAAGCCGCGCGGCGCGACGTGGCACGTCGCCACAGCGCGCCGATGCGCGCGAGCGCAAAGGTGAGCACGGACGGCGGCGGATTGCGCAGCGCACCGCGTGCATAGTGCCGCTCGACCTGCACCTGGATCGCCGACAGCACGGTCAGGATGATCAGGTACCAGACGGTCGCGACCATCAGCAGCGGAATCACTTCGAGGTTGCGCCGATAGATTACCTGCACCGTGTAGAACAGCTCCGGCATCGCGAGCACGTAGACCATCGACGTGCCTTTCGCGAGCGTGATCAGGTCGTTGAACGCGGTCGGCAGGATCGCGCGCATCGCCTGCGGCAGCACGATCCGTGTGGTCTGGCGGCCGCGCGGCAGCCCGAGCGCGGCCGCTGCTTCGAGCTGGCCCTGGTCGACCGCGAGAATGCCGCCGCGGATCACTTCGGAGGAAAACGCCGCGTGGTTCAGCGTGAGGCCGAGCACGGCCGCGAGGAACGGGCTGATCAGCTCGGTGGTCGGCGCTTCGAACCACACGATGTCGGTAAACGGCACGCCGAGCCGCACGTGTTCGTACAGGTAGCCGAGATTGTTCAGGATCAGCAGCAGCACGATCAGCGGAATCGAGCGGAACAGCCACACGAAGGTCCATGCGCTGGCGGACAGCAGGCGCGAACGCGACAGCCGCGCCAGCGCGACGAATGCGCCGAGCGCGAAGCCGAACAATGCGCCCAGCAGCGTCAGCACCAGCGTGCGCGCGAGCCCCGACAGCACCGGCGGCGACAGGAACCATTCGGCGAATACCGGCCATCCCCATTGCGGGTTGCCGAGTATCGAATGCAGCGTGATCGCGATCAGCACGAGCGCGAGGACGGTGCCGGCCGTGCGCGACCGGTGGCGCGCGGGCACGATCCGGAAACGCGTACCGGCGTCGCGCGCGCCGGGGGAAGAGAGCGGCGGCAGTGCGCCGCCGAGATGGGTCGTGTCGCTCATGTCGTTGGAAATCCTCGAATCTGTCGGGCGGGCGCGCCGCGCACGGGCGGCGCGGTGGCGTCAGGCGTGCGCTTCGGCCGCCGTTTCGTGCGGCGCGCCGGGCGCCGCGTGGCGGCTCGCCTTGCGCGGCAGGCCGAGGTGGTCGCGCAGCGTCGCGCCGGGCAGGTCCCGGCTGTAGCGGCCGCGCGCCTCGAGCGCCGGAATCACGAGTTCGACGAAATCGTCGACGCCTTGCGCCTGTACCGGAAAACCGAGGATGAAGCCGTCGCCGGCGCCGGCGTCGTGCCAGCGGATCAGCTCGTCGGCCACGTGCTCGGCCGTGCCGATGAAGTTCGGGCGCGGCGTGGCGACCGCCAGCGCCGTCTCGCGCAGCGACAGGCCTTTCTGTTTCGCGTCGGCCTTGATGCGGTCGGTGGTCGAACGGAAGCTGTTGCGGCCAAGCTCGCCGAGTTCGGGGAACGGCGCGTCGAGTGCGTACTGCGTGAAGTCGTGGTGGTCGAAATAGCGGCCGAGGTACGCGAGCGCCTCGTCGATCGTCAGCAGGTCGCGGATCGCCTGGTATTTGTCTTCCGCTTCGGCGGCCGTGCGGCCGACGATCGGCCCGACGCCGGGGAAGATCTTCACGTCGCTGGCTTGCCGGCCGTGCTCGATCGCGCTCTGCTTCACGCGCCGTGTGAACGCAGCCGTTTCCTCGATCGACGGCGAATGCGTGAACACGGCATCCGCGTACTTGCCAGCGAGGCCGATCCCGGTGTCGGACGAGCCGGCCTGGAAGATCACCGGCTGCCCTTGCGGCGAGCGCTGGATGTTCAGCGGCCCCGCGACCTGGAAGAAGCGGCCGTGGTGATCGAGCGTGTGGAGCTTGTCGCGATCGAAGAAGCGGCCGGTCGCGCGGTCGCGCACGAACGCGTCGTCGTCCCAGCTGTCCCACAGGCCCTGCACGACGTCGAGGTATTCGTCGGCGATCTCGTAGCGCAGTTCGTGATCGGGATGCGCCTTGCCGAAGTTCTTCGCGGTGCCTTCGAGCGGCGTCGTCACGACGTTCCAGCCCGCGCGGCCGCCGCTGATCGCGTCGAGCGATGCGAGCTGGCGCGCAACCGTGAACGGTTCGCTGTACGACGTCGAGATCGTGCCGGCGAGCCCGATCTTCTTCGTCGCGACCGCGAGCGCCGACAGCACGGTCAGCGGCTCGAAGCGGTTCAGGAAGTGCGGGATCGACTTCTCGTTGATGAAGAGGCCGTCCGCGACGAACGCGAACGCGATGCCGGCGGCTTCCGCCTTGCGCGCGACACCGATCGCGAAGTCGAGGTTGATGCTGGCGTCCGGCGGATTGCTCGGATGCCGCCAGGCGTTCATGTGGCTGCCTGCGCCTTGCAGCATCAGGCCGAAGGGGATCGATCGTCGGGTCGTCATGGGAGCGTCACGCGTTCTGGTCAGGGGAGAAGGAGCGGTCGGCCGCAAGGGCCGCCTGCAACGGCGTGGCCGACAGCGCGCCGCCGAGCCATTCGGCCGACGCTAGCCGCGCCGCGTAGTCGGTTACCGGCGAATCGATCACGAATGCATCGACGTCGAGCCGCCGGCTCAATGCGTCCAGCGCGTGGTGGATGCGCTCGGGCGTATCGGCCAGCACGGTCGGGCGCAGCTCGTCGATCCGGTAGTCGGACGCGCCGCTTTGCCGTGCGAATTCGGCGGCCGCTTGCGCGCTGGCGAGGTTGAAGCTCTGGCCGCCCGCGAACTGCAGCTTGAAGATCTTCAGCGGCCCGATCAGTTGTTCGGCCGCGTCGCGCGTCGGCGCGGCGACCGCGTACAGCGCGACGAGCGGCTTCGCGCCGCCTGCGCTGCGATAGGCATCGAGCGAACGTTCGAGATTGGCGTCGTCGCCGTTGAAATGCCCCGCGTAGCAGAAGCGCCAGCCGTTGCGCGCGGCGAGCGCGCCGCTGTCCGGCGAGCCGCCGAGCAGGATGCGTTCGGGCGGCTGCGGCGGCACCGGCATCGCGACCGCGCCGGCCAGCGGATGATCTTCGGCAACGCCCCAGCCGAGAAAGGCGTCGAGCTCCGCGAGCTGGCCCGCGAAGTCAGGCTTGCGCGCCTTGTCGTGAAACCACTGCAGCGCGCGCGTGGTCAGCGGCAGCCCGCCGGGCGCCTTGCCGATACCGAGGTCGACCCGGCCCGGTGCGAGCGCGGCCAGCAGCTTGAACGTCTCGGCGACCTTGAACGGGCTGTAGTGCTGCAGCATCACGCCGCCCGAGCCGACGCGGATGCGCGACGTACGCGCGAGCAGGTGCGCGACGACGACTTCCGGCGCCGAACTCGCGAAGCCCGGCGTGCCGTGATGCTCGGCGACCCAGAAGCGCTCGTAGCCGAGTTGTTCGGCGCGCTGCGCGAGCGTCGTCGTGAAGCGCAGCGCGTCGGCGGCGGTCGCGCCGTCGGCGATCGGACTCTTGTCCAGCAGCGAAAGCGAATAAGACATGATGGGCGGCGTTCCTGCCTGGGAGTGAAATGAGCGTGGAGGGACGGTAGGCCGGCGCGGCGCTCAGCTCTTCGGCAGCCCCGGCGGATTCGTGCGCGACTGGTCGATCGCTTCGGACGCGAGGTTCCAGCGGTCGAGCACCTGCTGGTAGCGGCCGGTCTTGATCAGCCCGTTCAGCGCGACGGTCAGCGGATCGGCGAGCCCGCTGCCGCGGCGCGTGGCGATCGCGATGTCGGCCGTGCGCGGCCAGCCTCCGCTGATCGCGCCGACGAGCCGTGTCTTGCCTTGCTGCGCGCTCTGATAGGCGAGCACCGAGTTCACGCTGAACACCGCATCGGCGCGGCCCGACTGCACGGCGACGATGCGCATCGCCTGGTCGTCGTAGTACTGGATCTGCACGGGTTTCAGCCCGTGCGCGACGTTCTCGCGGTCCCACGCGAGCAGGATCTTTTCCTGGTTGGTGCCGGCGTCGGTCACGATGCGCAGCCCCGCGACGTCCTTCGGTTCGCGGATCGCCTGGATCTTGCTGTCGTTGCGCACGTAGAAGCCGACCTGGTCCTTGCGGTAGGTCGAGAAATCGAGCTTCTGCTTGCGTTCCTCGGTGACGGTGACGTTCGAAATCACCGCGTCGACTTTCCCCGATTCGAGCGCGAGCGGCCAGTCGGCCCATGCGAGCGCGACGATCTTCAGCTTGCGGCCGAGGCTGTCGGACACGAGCTGGCCGATGTCGGCGTCGAAGCCGATCACCGTGCGCGCGTCGGTCGCATACGAGCTGATCGGCGGCAGGCTCGGCGCGATGCCGATCGTCAGCGTGCCGGGCTCGGCGAATCTGAACGACGCGGGTACCGCACGCTCGACCGCCGCGTCGGCCGCGCCGCGCGGCCGGCCGCGCTGCTCGGGGCTCAGGTCGAAGGTCGCGGCCGCTGCTGTGGCGGCGAAGGCGGTCAGGCCGATCAGCGCGGCGGCCAGTGTGCGCACGGTACGGGAAGAAAGCGGTACGGCTCGGTGCATGAAAACGTCCTGTCGTGGAAAGCGGAAGATGCGAGGTGAAAGGCAGGGCGGTGTGCCGTCAGCGCGACAGCACCGGTTCCGGCACCGGTGCCCACAGGTCGGCCAGCGTCGACGTGCGCGACGGATCGACGAGATCCTTGCCGAAGCGCAGGTGGAAATACGCTTCGGGGTCGATCGACGAATCGAACAGCCGCGTATAGCCGGTGCGGTCGTACAGCGCCCACGCTTCGGGCTGGCGAAAGCCGGTGGTCAGGTAGAGGCGGCGGTAGCCCTGCTGCGCGGCGCGCAGTTCGAGCGCTTCGACGATCAGTCGTGCGAGGCCCTGACGGCGCAGGTCGGCGTGCGTCCAGATGCGCTTGAGTTCGGCGGTCTGTGCGTCGTAGCGCTTGAACGCGCCGCCGCCGATCGTTTCGCCGTCGCGCAGCAGCAGCACGAACGCGCCTTCGGGCGGCGCGAACAGTTCGGCCGGGTAGCGCGCGAGTTCGTCGCGGGCTGACGCGCGGCTGTCGGGGCGGTACGCGTCGTAACGGGTCGAATACTCGTCGATCAGCGCGTCGATCAGCGGCTGCGCGCGGACGTCGAGCGGCGTCGTGTCGATGATGCGGTCGTTCGTGGCCATGGGCATCGCGGAGAGCGCGCGATGCGGACGTTCCTGGCGGGGTGCGGGCACGCGGCCCATCCGGTCTGTTCCGTTATCGCGACGCAGTTGTCGTGATGGCGGCGGCCGCTGCGCATCGTGCGATGCCGGTGGCGCGCCGCCGCCGTTTCGAACACGTTAGCGGCGCGGCCGGCAAAGGCGAACGAAGCAATTTCGATAAGGATTTCGCGGGAGGCGTCAGAAGGCTTGCAGCGGGAGTGGGGTGAGGTTAGGCGGCGGCAGCAGGCACTTGAACTTACGATATCCTTCGATGGCCGACGCTCGCGGATGATGTGCCGATACGTGTGCCGTCCGTCCCGGTGCGAAACGTGGCGGCAATACCGGCACAACGAAAAAGGCTGGCTCAAATCCGGTGATGACCATTCCAACAAGGGCAAAACAATGATGACTTCCAGCGATGGCCTGACCAGTCCGGCGCGGCTGCTGCGACTCGCCTCATGGGCGATTGCGATCGTCTTCGCCGTATTTCTGAACATGCTCGGCAGTCTCGTGATTCGCGACATGGCGTTCGCCCCGAGCGGCGGGCCGCCCGCCATCGAGCAATTCGCCGACGCACCGACCAAGGCGCGACTGGACGCGGCGCGGCGCGATCTGCAGGCCCGGCACGACGCGCTCGCCGAGAAGGCCGGCACGATGGAGGTGGCGCATGGACGCGCCGCGAAGGCGTACGCGGCCGAGAAGGAAAGTTTCCGCAACTGGCTGGCAACCCGCTCGGTGACGGGTGACAGCGCGCGGGACCCGGACCTTCTGGCGAGAACCCGCAAGCTCGATACGCTGCAGGCAGTGGTGGTCGACTGGCAGCATCAGATCGACGCGATCGGCGACCAGCAACGGGCACTGGCATCGCAGCAGGCTCAAATCGACACGCAGACTGCCGACGCGGACGCCGCAGCCGAAAAGCGCTTCGACGCGGCGACCCGGCATTACGAGTTGCAGGTATTCGGACTGCGGCTTGCGCTGACGCTGCCGATACTGCTGATCGCGATCGGGTTGTTCATCCGCTACCGCAAGGCGCGCTACTGGCCTTTCGTCCATGGCTTCGGCCTGTTTGCACTGAGCGCGTTTTTCATCGAACTGGTCCCGTATCTGCCGAATTTCGGTGGTTATGTCCGGGTCCTGGTCGGCATTGCGCTCACGGTGTTCGCCGGGCTCTACATGATGAAGGCCTTTCAGCGTTATGCCGAACGCAAGCGGCTCGAATTGCAGCAGGATCAGGGGGAACGCGCGCGCACGATCGGATACGAAAAGGCCGTTCGCTCACTCGAGAAGAAGCGCTGCCCGTCATGCGACAAGCAATGGAATCTCGGTGGCGACGACTCCACGTTCTGCGTGCATTGCGGATTGCGGCTCTTCAACGTATGCGGATGCGGCGGCCGGAATTTCTACTTCTTCCCGCATTGCCATCAATGCGGTGCGCCGCAGGGAAACGAGGCGCCGGCGTCATCCGATTGATGGCTGGCGTGTGAGCCGCGCGCAATCGCGCCGGCACCGGCCCGCGGGCGCGTCGGCGTCGTCGATGCCCATTGCGGGCCGCGGGCGCCCGGCCGCGACTCGCCGCCACAGCGACGATCGTTGACCGCGACGGGGTTCAGGCCGCCGCGGCTTTTTGAATCGCGTCCTGCTGATCGCCACCCAGGATCTCGACAAGATGGGACAGCATCTGCGCCAGTTCACCCGTCATCAGCGTGACGTCCGAGTCGAAACGTTCATCGTCGTTCTGCGCGGTGGGATCGGCCGCTTCCTTGATCACGTCGAGCGGCGTGACACGCTTGATCGTCAGCGACGGCGTCAGCACGAAGGAGATCCGGTCGTTCCAGGTCATCGCGAGGCGCATGCATTGTTTGCCGGCCTCGATGTGCCGGCGCATGTCGTTGGCTTCCAGCGCGTGGCCGACGTATCGCACGGTGGCGCCGCCTTCGCCGCTCGAGCGCAACTCGGCGTCCTGGTCCACGGTGAATCCGCCCGGCGCCTCGCCGGACAGCAGCCAGTCCGTCATCGCGGCGACCGGCGAATGCGCCACCTGAACGCCGGCGAGCGGCAACTGATCGATCGATTTGACGAGCAGGCCGAGAATCTCGTCGGCAAGCGCCTGTGAAGCCGCATCGATGACGAGCCAGCCGTTCGCCGTATCGATCCACACGCGGGTATCGCGGCGAATGGTGAACGCGCGCGGCAGCAGTTCGTCGGTCACCTGCTCCTTGAGTTCGCGCATCTGTTTTCGCCCAACCTTGAAGCCTTGCTGTTCCTCGACTTCAAGTGCCCGGGCCTTGGTCACCTGATTGACGACGGACGCCGGGAGCAGCTTCTTTTCGGCGCGAAACACCAGCAGCATCTGCCGGTTGATCGAATAGACGAGCGCGCCGTCGTCACGCGGCGACGCCCAGCCGTGGCGCTGCATCTCGAGGCTGTTGCCCGGCTGAAACGCGTGGGGCGCCAGCCATTTTTCCATCTGATCGGGAGTGACGGCCCACGGAGCCGGAAGACGGTGAAGCTGAAGATTTTTGAACCACATGGGAGTACGGGCAAAGCGCGTCATTCTATACGACGGCGGATTCGCGCTGAAAAGCGCATGGAAGATCGCGTGTGTCGCGAATCGGTTCGGCCCCGCCTCCGGCAGGGCATTGCAGATACGCGACGGCCTGAGCGAGGCGGTCGCGCTCGTCAGTCGATGACACGCGGCGGCGTCGACAATTCCGCCAGCTGAAACATGCAATCCCCACGCTGCACCTGCGCGGGCACGCGTTTGCACACCACCTCGCCATCGCCCTTGAACCGGTGCAGCACCGGTTCGCGCAACGGCGTATCGGGGAAATGCACCCACGCGGCCGGTTGCCCGGCCTTCACCTGATCGCCGAGTTCGACGAGCGGTTCGTACAGCCCGCGCTCGTACGCATAGACGAAATGGCGATCGCCGTCGACGCGCATGAAACGCGTGACGGTCGGCGGCGCGTCGGGCACGAGCGCGCCATGCAGCAGGCCGATATACCCGAGGTAATGCAGCAACCCGTGACGGCCGAGACGGATCAGCGACGGATCGGCCATGCCAGCGCCGCCGAGTTCGGTCACGATCGAGATCGCGCCTTGCCGACGCGCGGCCGACGCCGAATGCACCGGGTTCGGTGCATGCAGCAGCGCATTCTGCAACCCGAACGCGACCAGCAGCCCGTTGAGCTTCGCGGCTTCGTCGGCGTCGAGCGGATCGATCGCGAGCATGTTGCCGCCCTGGTACAGCAGCGAGCTGCCGCCCGAGTGCAGGTCGACCAGATACTGCGCGCGCGACAGCAGCGCGTGCTCGATGTAATGGGCGATCATCTGCGTCGGCGTGCCGGCCGGGTCGCCGGGGAAACTGCGGTTCAGGTTGCCTGCGTCGAGCGGCGACACGCGCAGGCCCGCGTCGGCCGCCGGGAAGTTCGCCATCGGCAGCAGGATCAACTGCCCGGTGACCATCTCGGGCTCGATCTCGCGCATCAGTTGCGACACGATGATCTGGCCTTCGTACTCGTCGCCGTGGTTGCCGGCCATCACGAGCGCGACCGGGCCGTCGCCATTGCGGATCGACGCGATCGGGATCGGCAGCCAGCCGTATGCCGAGCGATGCACGGAGTGCGGCAGGCGCAGGTAGCCCGCGTGCTTGCCTTGCGCGTCGAGATCGATTTCGCAGTGAATGGGATTTCGGTGTGAAGAGGAGGCGGTCATGGCAGCGTCGTTCGATGAACGGAATCTGCCATCTTATCGGGAAACGACCGCCGCGCGGGCGCGTGCAACGCCGAGCGTCCGTACGCCCTCAATCGAAATACCGATCCAACACCGGTTCGATTCAATCCATGAACGCCAGATAACCGGGACTTGCCGCATCGATCGTGCGCAGCCGGCCCAACGGTCGGGCAACCCGAGTATCGTCCACGATCGGACCCATGCGGATCGATCGTCAGGAAGCGGGCAGGGTGCCGCAGCCCGTTACGGGCGTCGTGTCGAAACAAGAAGGAGATGTCACGTTCGAGCCGGGTGGGTGCAAAACCGCCCGGTGTCGAACTGCATGTGCTCGGCCGACCGCGGCTGGCGAAGCGACCTCGTTGCTTCGCCAACGATGACCGGTTCATCCAGACCCGCGAGGACGACACGCGGGGCCGCGCGGATGTTGCAGCGATGAACGCATGCCGGCGCGCGGGCCGGCTGCATTCTTGTGCCGGATTTCGCGCCAGGCCCTTGCCGCGACAGGGCCTGTGCGCTCAACCGGCTTACCGGCCCGATGTTTCAGCTTCGAGACGTCCTTCTTCCCACAGTGCCCAGAAACGGCTGCCCGCGCGATACGGATTCGCGCGTCGCGTGCCGTGATCGGCGACGCCCTGGCGAAACGCGCCGTACAGCGTCAGCGGCGGATTGTCGACGCAGGCGGTTTCGCGTGCGGCCGGCACGCGGCGTTCGGACATGAGCCGGCGGATCAGCGATGCGCCGTCGATCACATCCAGTTCGTCAATGGTTTCGCTGCGGCTGAGGACTTCGACGGTATTCATGTTGGGTCTCCCTGACAACCTGTTTCCCTGACAGAGAGCAATAAGGGTGCCAACCACGAAAAGCCTTGCGCTGCGTCGATCGTGCCGGCTTCTGCGGTCAACGTGATACGCGGCAAACCGCGATGTTACGGAACACGTCACGTGACACGCGCATGCGCGACGCCACATGCGAACCCGCAAAGCGTTTCGGAATTGAATCGTCGGGAGGATGTGGCAGGCTGCGAAAGGACGGCGAGGCAGCGTGCCGTGTGTGTGTCGCCGGGTCAGTTGGCGGCGACCGGCGCCACGCGGCGGCTGCCGCTCGAATAGAAGCAGTAGATGCCCTTGCCGGCGGACTTCGCGTCGTACAGCGCGCTGTCGGCCTGCCGGATCAGTTCGTCGGGCGAGCCGTGCCCGTCGTCGAGCGCGATGCCGATGCTGATGCCGATGCAGACGGTCTCGCCGATCGACAGCGCGTACGGCGCCGAGATCTGCCGGATGATCCGTGCGGCGAGGATCGAGCACGCCTGCATCGTCGTGTCGTCGATCGCGACGATGAACTCGTCGCCGCCGATGCGCGCCGCGAGTTCCCCGGGCGGCAGCGTCTTGCCGAGCCGCTCGGCGACCTGCGTGAGCACTTCGTCGCCGGCCTGGTGACCGAAGCGGTCGTTGATCGCCTTGAAGCCGTCGAGGTCGAGATACATGACGGCGAATGCCGGATTCGGCAGGCGCGGCCGGCGTGCGAGCATCCGCTTGAGCTCGGCATGCAGTTCGTGGCGGTTCGGCAAACCCGTCAGCGCGTCGTGCCGCGCGAGGTGCCGGATGTGCTGCTCGGTCTGGCGGCGCGTGGTGACGTCCTCGACGATGATCACCGCATTGCCGTCCGGCACGCGATGGCGCGTCAGTTCGAGCTGGCGGCCGTCGGCGAGCGCGATGTCGAACGGCCCCGGTTCGACGCGACGCAGCCACGCGTCGCACTGCGCGGCGAGACCGTCGCCGGGACCGGTCACCGCGTTCGCACCGAGCGCGGCGACGACGTCGGGCAGCGGCGTATCGAGCATGATCTCGCGCGGCGAGCCGAACAGTTGCGCGGTGCGCCGGTTCGCGACGATCACGCGGCTGTCGCCGTCGATCATGCACAGGCCGTGCGGCATATAGGTGAGTGCGGCGTCGAAGCGCGCGACGAGTTCGGCGTTGCGCTGGCGCGCGGCGATCAGCGCGACGAGCACGCGATAGTGGCGCTGGACGACCGTGCGCATCGCCGCGAGGTAGATCGCGAGCGGCGGCAGCAGCAGCCACGCGCCCGACCGGTGAGCGAGCAGCGCGCCGACACCGATCGGCAGCACGCCGAGCGTGACCTGCGTCATTGCGAGCCGCGGCAGCGCCGAATTGCGCGATGCGATCCCGCCGAATACGCCACCGGCGACCATCACCGACAGCGTGCCGAGCTCGACATCGACGGCTTGCACGCAGCCCATCACGCCGAGACCGAGCACGAAGCACGCGAGGAGCGAGACGGGCGCATAACGCATCGCCCAGTATTCGGCGCGGTCGTCGCCGGCGTTGCGCCGCACGGCGTACGCGCGCGCGATCGCGAGCCTCGCGATGAGCAGGCCGAAGTCGACGATGAGCCAGGCGAGGCACCAGAGTTGCTGCAGCCGGATCAGTGCAACGGCCGCGACGAAGCTGCTCGCGAGCCCGGACAGCGCCATCGGGCGCACGTCCTCGAACAGCGTCACGAGCATCGACGGGCGCAGCGCGGCCGTCACGCGGTGATTGCCGGAGGAGGGAGTGGCGAGAACGGAGTTCAGGAGAGATGTCCTGACTGCCATGGTCTTTTTACCTCGACACGATGTCGCGATGGCTGGCGGCGCCCGCACGGCACGTGGCGGAAGCACCGGCCCGGCCGGATGCGCACGACATTACCATGAAAAATGGACGGCGCGGCAGGGCGGGAGGACCCCACGCCGGGCCGGCCGCTAGTCGTAAACCACGTCTGCGAAAGTCTTGCGCATTCGTTGGCGCGGGGGCAGCATCGTTGCGAACGGGACGACGCGCGGCGGCCGATCGGAGGCTGGCCACGACGCGTGGCGCGTGTGCCTGCCGCATGCCGACGAGATGGCCAGGGCCGGAGCGCACTGGGGGTAAACGCAGACGAATTTGCTCTCCGCGACCGCCCGCCGCAGCCCGGCTGAATCCCGTTATAAGGAATTCAATAAGTATTTCATGCGAGAAATACTATAGGCGATATATCTAAAACAATGCCAGAATGCGCGCCGCTCCGAACGTCGCGACACCCGATCGCCGTCCGAGCCGCATCAGGAGGTTCCCCCCAATGAAAAACCACGGCCTGTCACGGCGGGGTTTTCTGAAAGCCAGCGTGCTGGCGGGCGTCGCAGTGTATGTCGCGCCCCTGGGCAGCCGCGCATTCGCGGCGCTCTTCGAAGAAAAACTCCTCACCCCCGTCAAATGGGATAGCGTCACCGGCATCCCCCAATTCCGCATCGACGGCATCGCGAAGGTCACGGGCTCGAAAGTGTTCGCCCGCGACGTGCGCGCCGCCGACATGCCGCACTGGCCGCAGCAGCAGTCGCATGCGCTGATCCTGCGCGTCACGCAGGCCGATCGCACGTACGAAGGCTTCGACCTGTCGCTGCTCGGCGACGACCTGAAGCCGGACCGTGTGGTCACGGCCGACGATCTCGCGCGCGACGGCGTCGCGTTCCCGACGTTCTACGGCGACGACATGCTGTTGCCGGCCGGCAAGACGCCCGCGTATCTCGGCCATGCGGTCGCGATCCTGATCTATCACGACTTCGCGCGCTTCCGCTTCGCGAAGAACGCGCTCAAGTTCCGCGACGACGTGATCCGCTACGGCGCGGTCACGGGCCCGCTCGAGCGCGACCCGTGGGGTACCTTCCGCTACGTGCGCGTGGGCGGCAAGACGGCCTATGACGACGATGTCTATTCGAGCCTGAAGGACGCGCCGATCTTCCCGAGCATGATGCGCAAGCACCTGCCGGTCTGGCCGGACGGCAAGGAGCACGGCAAGCTCGACGAGCAGGGCATGTTCCTGGCCGGGCAGATCGCCGGCGAGCTCGACCATCCGTCGGCTGACTGGCTCGTGTTCGATCGCGAATACAACACGCAGTCGGTCGATACGGCTGCGCTTGAACCCGACAACGCGAACTGCTGGTACGACGCCGCGACGCAATCGCTGCACCTCGTCGTGCCGACGCAGTCGCCGCTCGAAGTGTGCGAGAACGCGGCCGCGATGGTCGCGAAATGCCGCTTCCCGGTGAAGAAGCTGTTCGTGCATCCGTGCTACACGGTCGGCTACGGTTCGAAGGATCACTTCAACGTGCCGTTCTACGGCCTCGTCTGCGCGCTGTACGCGGACGGCCGTCCGGTGCGTTTCGCGAACGACCGCTACGAGCAGTTCCAGACGTCGCTGAAGCGTCACGCGTTCAAGATGCACTACCGGATCGCGGTCGACCGCAACACGGGCTTGCTGCAGTCGTTCAAGGGCGACTTCGAGGCGAACGGCGGCGGACGCTCGAACTTCTCTCCGTCGGTCGCGATGGTCGGCGCCACGGCCGCGCAATCGATCTACTACTTCCCGAAGAGCGACCTCGCCGCGGTCGCGATCGCGTCGCGCGCAATCGATGCGGGCTCGGCGCGCGGCTACGGCACGCTGCAGAGCATGGCCGCGACCGAGATGGCCGTCGACGAGATCGCCGCTCAGTTGAACATCGACCCGATCGATTTCCGTCTGCGCAACGCGCTGCGTTCGGGGATGAAGAACACGCAGGGTGCGATTCCCGCCGGCGCGCTGCGCGTCGACGAGGTACTGGAGCGCGCGAAGCAGCATCCGCTGTGGACGCGCCGTGCCGCGCGCAAGGCCGAATTCGAGGCCGCGAATCCGGGCAAGCGCTACGGCGTCGGCTTCGCGTGCGTGCAGAAGGATTTCGGCACGGGCGCGGAAGCGTCGTTCGCGAAGGTCGAGTTCGACGAGAACGGCAAGGTGTCGCTGCGGCACACGGCTGCCGAGATCGGCACCGGGATGTCGACGTCGCAGGCAGTTGCCGTCGCGAAGTGGCTCGGCCGTCCGGCGACGGACGTGCAGGTCGCCGTGACCGAATGGCCGGACCTGCCGGTCGAGACCAGCGGCGATCCGTACATCATGTCGCAGGCGGACCAGGATCGACTGAGCGCGAACCCGCGCTGGTCGCCCGGTTATGCGTCGCCGTCGAGCGCGACGAACTCCGCGTACTACTTCACGCACAGCACGCGCGAAGCCGCACGTGCGGTGTTCCGTTACGGCCTGTGGCCGGCCGCGATGTCGATCTGGACGCGCGGGCTCGGCGGCGGCCAGGCGGCGCCGTACACGATCCGAATCGAGGATGCGCGCTGGGTCGACGGCAAGCTGACCGCAGACGGGCTCGAGCCGCTGACGTTCGAACAGCTCGCGAAGCAGGCGCATGCACTCGGCCTGCCGACCGGCGCCGTCGTGCACGTGTTCAACCGCTGGCAGTGGACCGACGCCGAGTTCGAAGTGGGCGGCGCGGTTGATCGCTTGCCGGTCGACGGGCTGTCGCTGCGCGTCGGCACGCCGAAGACGGGCGCCGACAACGGCGCGGTGCCGGGCACCGCTGCACCGGCCGGCTCGACCACGATGCGCGGCACGCTGGCGCCGACCGCGAACGGCTACCGCGTACTGGACCGCAAGCGCGTGTTCATTCCGCCGACGAGCCGCAACAACGCGGCCGTCACGTATTACACGGCGGTCGGCACGCTCGTCGAGCTGGCCGTGCATGAAGCGACCGGCAAGGTCGAACTGCTCACGCACCACTCGATCATGGAATGCGGCAACCAGATTTCGCCGCAGCTCGTGTCGGGCCAGTTGCAGGGCGGTCTTGCGATGGGCATCGGACATGCGCTGCACGAGTACCTGCCGCTCTATGAAGACGGCCCGGGCAACGGCACGTGGAACTTCAACCGTTACCAGCTGCCGCGCGCGTCGGATGTCGCCGTGTGGACGCAGACGGGCGACGTGCTCCCGCCGCTGTCCGAGACCGATCCGCCGAAGGGCGTCGCCGAAGTGGTGATGATTCCCGTCGTCGGCGCGATCGTGAACGGCATCGCGCACGCGATCGGCCATCGTTTCACCGACCTGCCGGTGACCCCGCAAAAGATTCAGGAGGTGCTCGCATGACGACCGCCCAAACCGCGGCTTCGGCCGCGAGCGCCAGCGCGGCTGCGACCGGCGCTTCCGCACCGGCGGCAGCTTCGGCCGCACCGGCATCCGTTTCCGCCGCGCCGGCTGCGCCGGCATCGGCTCCCGCTGCTGTCGAGCGTCCGCTCGTCCGGTTCCAGCAGAAGCCGCTGTCGGTGAAGATCAACGGCAAGTCCGTCGGCCCGATGCAGGTGCCCGAAGGGCTGATGATGATCGAGTTCCTGCACGAATATGCGGGCCTCACCGGTTCGCGGCTCGGCTGCGGGCAGGGCATCTGCCACGCATGCGTCGTGATCGTCGACAAGCCGGACGGCAGCAGCGAGGAAATGCGCACCTGCATCACCGGCGCGCACTTCTTCCACGGCCGTTCGATCCGCACGATCGAAGGCCACGCGAAGCGCAACGAAGCCGGCGAAGTGGTCGAGTTGTCGCCGATCCAGCAGAAATTCCTGGAGCACTTCAGCTTTCAGTGCGGCTACTGCACGCCGGGCTTCGTCAATGCGGCGACGGTGCTGATCGAACGCCTGAAGCGTGAGCCGATCGCGAAGGCCGACGTCGAACGCACGATCACCGAGGCGCTCGACGCGCACCTCTGCCGCTGCACGGGCTATGTCCGCTACTACGAAGCCGTCAAGGACGTGGTGCTGACGACGCCGGGACTCGTGAAGGACGCCGCATGAAACGCACATTCGCTCATCGTGTCGCGCGGGCTGCGGGCCTGCCCGCGCTCGCAGCGGCCTGCGCGCTGCTGCTCGCCGCGTGCGGCGGCCACGACGCGCCGGCCTCGAACGCGGCTTCCGGTGCACCCGGCGCCGACCAGGTCGCGCGCGGCCGCTATCTCGTCAAGGCAGCCGACTGCGCGGCGTGTCATACCGCGAAGGACGGCGCACCGTTCGCCGGCGGCGCCGCGCTCGAATCGCCGTTCGGCACGTTCTACGGTTCGAACATCACGCCCGACAAGGATCACGGGATCGGCGGCTGGAGCGCGGACGACTTCTACGCCGCGCTGCACGACGGCAAGGCGCCCGGCAAGCGCCTGTATCCGTCGATGCCGTACACGTCGTACCGGCAGCTCACGCGCGCCGATTCCGACGCGATGTACGCGTACCTGAAGACCGTCAAGCCGGTCGCGCAGGAAAACCGCGAGCACGAGCTGAAGTTCCCGTACAACCTGCGTTTCGGGATGGTGTTCTGGGACATGGTGTTCCTGAAGGACAGCCTGCCCGATGCATCGGCCGGCCAGTCCGCCGACTGGCAGCGCGGCCGCTATCTGGCGGGTGCGCTCGGCCACTGCGCGGAATGCCATACGCCGCGCGCGTTCACGGGCCAGCTTGACAGCGCGAAGCCGTTCGCCGGTGCCGCACTCGGCCGCGTGGCCGCGCCCGACATCACGCCGGCCGGCCTCGCCGCGCGCGGCTGGACGGGCGCCGATCTGCAGACGTTCTTCGGCGTCGGCATCGCGCCGCAAGGCTCGGCGTTCGGCGAGATGTATCCGGTCGTGCACCTGAGCACGCAATACATGGCCAAGGACGACCTGCGCGCGCTGTCGGTGTACCTGCTCGGCGACACGCCGCCCGCGCCGCAACCGGTGAAGCCGGTGTCGGCCGATGCCGCGCAGCTCGCGGCCGGCCGCTCGGTGTATCTCGCGGTCTGCGCGGGCTGTCACGGCTTCAACGGTGAAGGCAAGCCGCACGTGGCGGTGCCGATGAACGGCAACTCGACGGTGCGCCAGGGCGATCCGCGCAACCTGCTGGTCGCGATGCTCGACGGCATCGGCGAGCAGAAGTTCGCCGGTTTCGAGAACCTGCAGCCGATGCCGGGTTTCGCGCACACGCTGAGCGACGACGAGCTTGCACAGCTGTCGAACTACCTGCGCGCGACGTGGGGCGGCCAGCCCGCGAGCGTCACGCCGGCCGACGTGAAGGCGATGCGTTAAGTCGTGCCGCGGGGCAGGGCGTCGCGCGCGAGGCAGCCGGTTTCCGGCGCCTGCGCGCGATGCGCTGCCCCATTTTCTCCAGCGGCGCGTCAGTAGCCGCCGCCCCCTCCGCCACCGCCTCCGCTGCCTCCCGAGCCGCCGCCGTACCGGCTCATGCCCGGCCCTTGCGATACGCCGCTGCCGGATGACATGCATCCCGCCGACAGCACGAGCACCAGTGCCGCGATCAGCGCCGCGGCCAACCTTGCCGATTTCATTGCAATCTCCTTGCAGCGCGCAGGCCGCTGGAAAGGCAGGCTCGCGTGAACCGCGCGTCTGCGCGATGACGAAACGCGTCGGGCGGGGCGTTTATTCCATGCTTTTTGCGTATTGCCGTGCGCGAAGGGGCCGGATCCGAAGTATGGCGCGGCGACTTGGTACACTCCGGCACGCCGCCATTCCGATTCCGAACAAAAAATGAGAGCACCCGTCGAGCGCCTGCCGCGTCGATCGTCGCGCCTGTCCCATCCCGTCGTGCTCGGCTGCGTGTCGTTTGCCGTCGGCAGCCCGCTGATCGCGGCGCTCGTGTGGCCGGCCGTGATGCTGATCGCGTGGTCCCTGATCGACGGCCCGTCATGGGAGATGCTGGGCGCCGGCGCGGTCATGGTGCCGCTGGTTTTTGTCGCGTCGTTCGCGTTCGGTTACTTCATGCCCGCGACGATCGCGGGCGGCATCCTCGGCGCGATCGGCATGCGCATGACGCGACGCTGGTTCGTGTTGCTGGGGATCGTCGTGGGCACCGGCATGATGGTCGGGTATGTGCTGCTGGTGACCCGGCTGCTGAAGTCCGATGACATCGGTGGCATCAACGTGATCGCGATACTCGATACGATCGTGACCTCCGCCGTGATGTCGCGCTGGCTGCATCGGCGGCTCGAACGCGCCGGTCGAACGCGACGCGAGCCGTGACCGCGCACGCGACCCGCGACGCCTATGAACCCGGACACGTCGAATCGCACCCGCAGCCGCGACCGAGGGCAGCGGCGCGCGTGGCTTTTCCTTGCACGGACGCCGCCGTTGCGGCGGCGCCGGATCAACGATAGACGAGATCGGCGCGACGGTTCTGCGCCCACGAATCCTCGTCGTGGCCGAGTGCGACCGGCTTTTCCTTGCCGAGGCTGACGGCTTCGAGTTGCGTCGCCGGCACGCCGAGCGTCTGGAGCGCGCTGTTCACCGCCTGCGAACGGCGCTGGCCGAGCGCGAGGTTGTATTCGGACGTCCCGCGTTCGTCGGTGTTGCCCTGGATCAGCACGCGCCGCGAGGGATGGCTGCGCAGGTAGTCGGCATGTGCCTGCAGCAGCGACTGGAATTCAGGCTTCACGGTGTACTGGTCGAAATCGAAGTAGATGCTGCGCTTCGCGAGCGGGCTGTTCGGATTGTCGAGATCGTCGGCCGTCACCGTTGCGACGGCTTCGCTCGAGGGCGCCGGCGGCGTGCCGGCATTCTCGGGCGTTTTCGCCGCGTTATGGCAACCGGCCAGTAGTACGAAGGTTGCCAGGACCGCAAATCGGTTCATTTTGCTCATCGTTCGTCTCCAGCGGTGGACTGCGTTGAAAGCGTGGCGCATGCCATCCGCATGCACGTATCCGGCCGCAATGGCGCGAAAAACCGGCTCCGTCGATGTGATGCATATTCGTAAGCCGGCGGTGCGCCATATGAAAGAGTATTGCGTCCGGCGCGCCGAAATACGGCGTCGCTGCAAACAGATTAGGAAAAATGTCACAGCGTGACCAGTTTCTCCGCATTTTTTGCGCAGACGCGACAGTCGGATAGACATTCTTGCTCCCGCCCGCTGTGCGGTACGGGCTGCCACAGCAAAAAGGCCGCGCACGGGCGCGGCCTTATGGGGGCGACTGGCGACGATCGAGCTACGCGTCGTCAGAACTTGTGCCGCAGCCCCAGCGCGACGACCACCTGGTTGCTGTTCGCCGAAGGCGTCAGCGTCCAGACGGTGGCGTTGAACGCCGGATTGCCGTTGCCGCCGCTCACGCTCTGGTAGACGCCCTCGAGATAGGCGTCCGTGCGCTTCGACAGCGCATAGTCGGCCTGCGCGACGACCTGGTTCCATTTCGGGCGTGTCTGGCCCGTACGTGTGTCGAAGCGGCCCATCGTGTATGTGTACGCGGCGGCCACGCTCAGCGCACGCGTGACGAAGTAGCGACCGTCGACCGTAAAGTTGTCGAACACCAGCGATTCACCTTTCAGCGGCGCGATGTTGCCGCCCTGGAGCACGCCCGTCACGCCGTCGGTGGTCGAATGCGACCACGCGGCGCCGACCGAATGCGGCCCGAACGCATAACGGCCGGCCATGGCCCAGATCTGCTGGTTGCCGCCCGTGATCGTCGCCGAGCCGTCGACCGTGCTCAGCGCACCGTCCGGGTTCGGCGAGTTGCGATCGCGGCTGATCTTCAGGTAGCCGGCGCCGAGCTTCAGCGGGCCGTTCGCGTACGACACCCCCGCGCTCCACGCCGCGTTGTTCGCGAGCTGGCCGGCCGCGTTCGAGAAGCCATACATCGCGCCGAACGTCAGCCCGTGATACGTCGGGCTCGTGTACTTCACCGCATTGTTGATGCGGATGTTGCGGTTCGAATCGTCGTTGTCGTACGGATGGACCGCGAGGTTGCCGCCCCAGCCGGGGCCGGACGCGCCGAGCGGCGTCACGAAGTCGAGGATCAGGTCGTACTGGCGGCCGAAGGTGAGCGTGCCGGCCGCCTTCGCGCTCACGCCGACCCATGCCTGACGGCCGAACATGTCGACGCCTTTCTGCGACAGCTTGCCGTTCGTGCCCGAGAAGCCGTTCTCGAGCGCGAACACCGCGGCCATCCCGCCGCCGAGATCCTCGCGGCCGCGCAGCCCCCAGCGCGACGCATTCAGTGCGCCGCTCGTCACCGCGACGGTGCCGCCGCCGGGCGAGCCCGCGCCCTGCGTGCGCTGGTTGGTCGCGTAGGTGATCGACGTATCGATCAGGCCGTACAGAGTCACGCTGCTCTGTGCGTGCGCGATGCCCGGTGCGATGCCGGTCAGGCATGCGGCAATGACGGTCCCCGCGACACGTGCGCCGGCATGCTTGTTCATCTGGTAGGAATGCATAGGATTTTTTATCGTTGGCCCGGCACGATGGCCGGCGGGTCGCGTCGGCATACTGGCCGACGGATCGAGCGGCCATTATTGGAGATCGTGCGGCCGTCGATTAAGGCGTTGCACAGGAAAGGTCCTGTGCGGAATCGGGCAGAATCGCGGGGAGGGGAGAAGCCGGCCGCCGTTCAGGCGGCCGGTGCAGGCGGCGGGTGATGTCGCGGCAAGCGCTTGCTGCCTGCGACACCGGATTCGGCTTCGGTCAGTGCGGCGCCACCAGGCGCGGATCGATGTACGCGTCGACGTCCTGCGACTGCTTGTACACGCCGTTGCGCACGTTGAACGCATTCGCGTTGCGCGTCGAGCCATAGATCGAATCGAGCCCGTCGCCCTTGCGGAACGCACGCTTCGCGGCAGCCTCGTCGAGCAGGTGCGTGCCTTTCAGTAGCGGCAGGTATTGCTCCGGCGCGAGCCCGACGCGCGCGGACATGATCCTGACCGCATCGGCCTGTGTCTTCGGATCGTTGATGTACGCGACGCAGCGATACCAGACCTTGATCACCTTGGCCCAGTCGGTCCGGCGCGCGGAGAGGCTCGCGGGCGCGACCGTGATCGCATCGTAGATCAGCCCCGGCGCATCGGCCGACGTGAAGATCGCGCGTGCGCCCGGCGCGCGCTTCAACGCCTCGCCCGCGTTCGGCTGCCACGCGGCCACCGCGGCGATGTCGGTCGACGAGCCCAGCACCTGCGGCAGCTCGTTGGTTTTCGCATTGACCAGCGTGACGTCGCCGTCCTTCAGGCCGTGCTTCTGCAGCGCGGTTTCGAGTAGCAGGTGATCGACGAGGCCGAGTTCGACGCCGACCTTCTTGCCCTTCAGCGCCTCGACGCTGCGCAGCGGCGGCTTCGCGACGATCATGTCGTTGCCGGCGGAATAGTCGGTCAGCAGGATCATCACGTTCTTCGCGCCGGACGCGCCCGTCACGAGTGCATCGCCGTTGGTGGCCGCGACCGCGTCGAGCTTGCCTGCGGAAAACGCGTCGAGCGACGCCGAGTAATCGAACCATTCGAAATCGACGTCGACGCCGGCCTCCTTGAACCAGCCCTTGTCGAGCGCGACCTGGAACGCGACCCAGCCGGGCCAGTCGCTGTAGCCGATCTTCAGTGGCGCTGCCGCGTGCGCGGCGGGTGCCGCAAGCAGCGTCGCGGCCGTGGCGGCGGCACCCAATGCATGACGGATGGAACGGAAGGACAACAGGCGGCGTGCCGGGGCGGGACGGGTCATCGTGTTTCTCCAGGAGACCGGGATCGGGATCGTCGATACGGGCCGTGCCAGTGCACGGTCCGGCCGCGTGGCCGGTTCCTGCGGATGCGGAACGAACGAAACGGCCACGGAGAGGCGCGACGGCCGTTGCCATCGCCAATCTCCCGGGCTTTTGTCCCGCCGTGTAGCGCGTGCGTGCCCGCTCTCGCGATCAGGCAAACCCGTGCCGGGCTGCTCTCGGACCAGACGTTCGATGAACCGGAACCCTAGCATCCCTAAGATGCGACGCCGCCGCACCTCTCGGCGAGTTGCCGAGCGAGAACCGTGCCAACGACGTGCGACGAGTGCCGCTCAACGGCGGCGCGCGGCGCGCTGCAGTTCGATGAAGCGGGCGGAGAAGATGGCTGTCAGCGCGCGCCGGAGCAGGTCGAGCTTGTTCATGAGCGGTCGGATGTCGAGTGAGGGTGTCTCCATCGATGCAATGCCCGTGCCACCGCGGATCGTGCCGTGCATGCACACGCGGCACGCACTGCCGCGGTGCGGGATCGCGTCCGCTTGGTGCGCGGCACGCCCGCCGCAAGGGCAAGCAGCCGCTGCAGGGGCGTGCGTGCGATGTGTCTGCGGGCCGCCGCACCGCAGTGTGCGGTCGTTTCGTCGAGGCTGGCACGCAACTCGCTTAATCGTCGTCCGAGAGGTGCGAAGCAATTTGCATCATCTTCAGGATCGCTAGGGTTCCGGTCGTGCCGCGTTCGCGCCGTGCGATGCCTGGTCCGAGAGCAATCCGGTCTTGCCTTCGCCTCGATTCGAGGAAACGGCGAGGCTCCACGGAGGGATAAAAGCCCGGGAGGTCGCGATGTCGTTCGGTCGCCCTCTCACGCCTTTTGTCCAACCGACCACGGAGCCGCCATGTCGCCGCGCCCCCAAACCGTCCTCGCCCCACCGCCGCACGTCGCGTGGGAAACGCTGATTCCCGCCGGAACCCACTGGTCCGGCATCCTGCGCCGCGGTCTCGCGCTGCGCATCGTCGATGTCGAAGGCGGCGCGAACCTGTCCGCCGTTTTTCATCGCCAGGAAGACCCGCTCGAACGCTACAACATGGCCGATACGCTGAAGGCGCAACACACCGCGCACCTCACGCGCGGGCATGCGCTGTACACGGACATGGGGCGCGTGATTGCATCGATCACGGCCGATACGCTGGGTTGGCACGACCCGCTCGGTGGCGTCGGCGATGCGCGCCTGTTCGCGCGCAAGTACGGCACGACGACGTATCAGGCCGATCGCAACGCGATGATCCGTAACGGCCGCGACAGCCTGGTGCTCGAACTCGTGAAATACGGGCTGTCGGCGCGCGACCTCGCCGCGAACGTCAATTTCTTCAGCAAGCTCGAGACGGGCGACGACGGTGCGCTCGACTTCGTCCCCGGCCATTCGACGGCCGGCAGTGCCGTCGACCTGCGCTTCGAGATGAATACGCTCGCGGCGTTCTCGACCGCGCCGCATCCGCTCGATCCGTGCGCGGACTATGCGCCGAAGCCGGTGAAGCTGATCGCGTACCGCGCGTATCCGGTGGACGGCGCCGCGCCCGAAGACGATCCGTGCCGGCGCGCGTGCGCCGAGAACGTGCGCGGCTTCACCAACACCGACCGCCTGTTCGCGTAAGGAGCCGGACCATGCCGATCATCGAAAGCCGACTCGACACGCGGGACGCGATCCACGACGTCACGCTGAACGCGGGTGAACCGTGGCTGCACGACCTGAAGCGCGGGCAGGTGTTCCGCATCCTCGACCTGGAGGGCAACCAGGCTGTCGACACGCTGTTTTACCGGTCAGACGACCCAGAGGAGCGCTACAGCGCGCAGGACACGATCCGCGCGCAGCGCAACCTGTACCTGAGCGCGGGCAGCGTGCTGCTGTCGAGCCGGGGCAACGCGATGGTGACGATCGTCGCCGACACCTGCGGCCGTCACGACACGCTCGGCGGCGCATGCGCGGCCGAGAGCAACACGGTGCGCTATGCGCTCGACAAGCGTTACATGCACAACTGCCGCGACAGCTTCCTCAATGCGATCGCGCACTGCACGTGCGGCGCGGGCGCGCGGCTCACGAAGCGCGACCTCGTCGGCAATGTCAATTTCTTCATGAACGTGCCTGTCACGCCACTCGGCGGGCTGACGTTCGAGGACGGCATTTCCGCGCCCGGCAAGTACGTCGAGATGCGTGCGGAGATGGACGTCACCGTGCTGATCTCGAACTGCCCGCAGCTGAATAATCCGTGCAACGGCTACAACCCGACGCCCGTGCGCCTCACCGTGTGGGAGGCTGAATGAGATTCGCCAAAGTCCTCGTTGCGAATCGCGGCGAAATCGCGTGCCGCGTGATCCGTACGCTGAAGCGGCTTGGCATCGCGTCGGTCGCGATCTACTCGGACGCCGACCGCGATGCGCGTCACGTGACGCTTGCCGACGAAGCCGTGCGGGTCGGCCCGGCGTCGGCGGCGGAGAGCTACCTGAACGTCGCAGCGATCCTCGCAGCTGCGCGCGAGACCGGCGCGCAGGCCGTGCATCCCGGCTACGGCTTCCTGTCCGAGCATGCCGGTTTCGCCGATGCATGCGAAGCGGCGAACCTGCGCTTCATCGGGCCACGCGGCGACCAGATGCGTGCGTTCGGCCTCAAACACACCGCACGCGAGCTCGCGGCCGCGCAGGGCGTCGCACTGCTGCCGGGCACCGGCCTGCTCGACGACGTGGCGACGGCGCTTGCCGAAGCCGGTGCGATCGGCTATCCGGTCATGCTGAAAAGTACGGCCGGTGGTGGCGGAATCGGCATGTCGCTGTGCCGTGACGCCGCGCAGCTCGAGGCGGCCTTCGAATCCGTCGTGCGCCTCGGCAAGGCGAACTTCGCGCACGCGGGCGTGTATCTCGAGAAATTCGTCGAGCACGCGCGGCATATCGAGGTACAGATCTTCGGCGACGGCCGCGGCGGTGCGATCGCGCTCGGCGAACGCGACTGCTCCGTGCAGCGTCGCAACCAGAAGGTGATCGAGGAAACGCCGGCGCCGGATCTGACCGATGCCGAGCGCGACGCGCTGCACGCGAGCGCGGTGCGGCTCGCCCGCGCGGTCGGCTACGCGTCGGCCGGCACGGTCGAGTTCGTGTTCGACGCTCATGCACGCCGGTTCTATTTCCTCGAAGTGAACACGCGCCTGCAGGTAGAGCATTGCGTGACCGAAGCGGTCACGGGCATCGATCTCGTGGAGTGGATGATCCTGCAGGCCGAAGGCGACCTGCCGCCGCTCGACACGCTCGCCGTTGCGCCGCGCGGCGCGAGCATCCAGGTGAGGCTCTACGCGGAGGATCCGCACAAGCAGTTCCAGCCGAGTGCCGGCCTGCTCACGCACGTCGCATTTCCGGACGACGTGCGCGTCGACGGCTGGATCGACGCGGGCACCGAGGTCAGTGCGCACTACGATCCGTTGCTCGCGAAGCTGATCGTGCGCGGCGATACGCGCCGCGACGCGCTGGTCGCCCTGCAGGCCGCGCTCGCGCAGACCGAGCTGTACGGAATCGAAACCAACCTCGACTACCTGCGCGCGATTGCCGGCTCGGACACGTTCGCGCGCGGCGCGCCGACGACGGCGTTCCTGTCGCGCTTCGCATTCGCGCCGCACACGATCGACGTGCTGGACGGCGGCGTGCAGACCACCGTGCAACAGGCGCCCGGGCGCGTCGGTTACTGGAGCGTCGGTGTGCCGCCGTCCGGTCCGATGGACGATCGTGCGTTCGATCTGGCCAACGCGCTGCTCGGCAACGCACGGGACGCGGCCGGGCTGGAATTCACGATGGTCGGCGCGACGCTGCGCTTCAACACCGCGACACTGTTCGTGCTCGGCGGCGCGCCGCTCGCGGCCACGCTCGACGGCGAGCTCGCGCCGTTCTGGCAGGTGCTGCGCGCCCGGCCGGGCACGGTACTGAAGCTCGGCGGCGTGACGGGCGCGGGCGTGCGCGCGTGCCTGGCCGTCAAGGGCGGGCTGCAGGTGCCCGACTATCTCGGCAGCAAGGCCACCTTCACGCTCGGCCAGTTCGGCGGCCATGCGGGGCGCGCACTGCGCAAGGGCGACGTGCTGCATCTGCACGCGGACGCGGGGCGCGGCGAGGCGGGCGCGACGCTGGCCGAAAGCGACGTGCCGGCATTGACGCATGCGTGGACGCTCGGTGTGCTGGACGGGCCGCACGGCGCGCCGGATTTCTTCACGCCGGACGACATCGCGATGCTCTACGGTACGCAGTGGACGGTCCATTACAACTCGAGCCGCACCGGCGTCCGGCTGATCGGCCCGAAACCGCAATGGGCACGCGCAGACGGCGGCGAGGCCGGCCTGCATCCGTCGAACATCCACGACAACGCGTATGCGATCGGCGCGGTCGATTTCACCGGAGACATGCCCGTGATCCTCGGCCCGGACGGTCCGAGCCTGGGCGGCTTCGTGTGTCCGGTGACGGTCGTGCGCGACGAGCTGTGGAAGCTCGGACAGTTGCGCCCGGGCGATACCGTGCAGTTCGTGCGCGCCCGCGTGCCGACCGGGCATGCCGTGCCACCTGCGAGCAAGGCCGACGATTGCGTGCTGCATCGGGATCCGTCGGCTGGCGGCGGCATCGGCGTCGTCTACCGGCGCTCGGGCGACCGCAATGTGCTGGTCGAATACGGGCCGCCGACGCTCGACCTGAACCTGCGCTTTCGCGTGCATGCGCTGATGTGCTGGCTCGACGCGCACCGGCTGCCCGGCATGATGGACCTGACGCCGGGAATCCGGTCGCTGCAGGTCCAGTTCGACGCGCGGACGTTGCCGCTCGCCGCGCTGCTCGCGCACCTGCAGGCCGCCGAGCGCGAACTGCCCGATGTGGCCGACATGCGCGTGCCGAACCGTATCGTGCATTTGCCGTTGTCGTGGGACGACCCGTCGACGCGCATCGCGATCGAACGCTACATGCAATCGGTGCGGCCCGATGCGCCTTGGTGCCCGAGCAATATCGAGTTCATCCGGCGGATCAACGGGCTGGAGAGCATCGACGACGTGAAGCGCATCGTGTTCGACGCGCGCTATCTGGTGATGGGGCTCGGCGACGTCTACCTCGGCGCGCCGGTCGCGACGCCGATCGATCCGCGGCACCGGCTCGTGACGACGAAATACAACCCCGCGCGTACCTGGACGCCCGAGAATGCGGTCGGCATCGGCGGCGCGTATCTGTGCGTGTACGGCATGGAAGGGCCTGGCGGCTACCAGTTCGTCGGCCGTACCGTCCAGATGTGGAACCGCTACCGCACCACGCGTGAATTCGAAGCCGGCAAACCGTGGCTGCTGCGTTTCTTCGACGAGATCCGCTTCTACGAAGTCAGCGAGGCTGAGCTGGAGACGCTGCGCGCGGATTTCATCGCGGGCCGCGCGGCGCTGAAGATCGAGGAATCCGTGTTCGATCTGGGCGCGTACAACCGCTTCCTGCGCGATGAGGCGGAGTCGATCGTGACGTTCAAGCGCGCGCAGCAAACCGCGTTCGAAGCCGAGCGCGAGCGGTGGCGGGCGGCCGGGCACGCGGAATACGTCGGCGAAGCGGAGCAGGGGGACGCGCAGGCGGCGCGGGAAACGGCCGCGCTCGACGAGACGCAGTGCGCGATTGTCGCTGACGTGTCGGGCAGCGTGTGGAAGGTGCTGGTCGAACCCGGCGAGCGCGTGACCGAAGGGCAGGTCGTCGCGATCGTCGAATCGATGAAGATGGAGGTAACGGTGACGGCAACGGAGGACGGCATGATCGAGACGATCGATTGCGCGCCGGCCGCGGCGGTCGTGGCCGGCCAGCGGCTGATGGTGCAGAAGGTGGGCGCCGACGAGGAGGTGGCATGAGTACGACGCAACGCTCGCTCCTGCCGGAGCTTGGCTCGATCGCCGCACTGCGCGCGCGCTACGAGGCGGGCACCCTGACGCCGCGCACGCTCGTCGACGCGATCGCCGCACATTTCGACGCGGGCGATCCGCATCATGCGTGGATCCGGCCGCTGACTCACGCCGAGATGACGGCCCATGCCGACGCGCTGGCCGGGCGCGACATCGCGTCGTTGCCGCTTTACGGCGTGCCGTTCGCGATCAAGGACAACATCGACCTCGCCGGCATTCCGACGACGGCGGCCTGTCCGGCCTATGCGTACACGCCGGAACGCAGCGCACCCGTCGTCGAGCGGCTGATCGCGGCCGGCGCCATTCCGGTCGGCAAGACCAATCTCGACCAGTTCGCGACCGGGCTGTCGGGGCAGCGCTCACCGTACGGCGCGTGCCGCAATGCGCTCGATCCGCGCTACGCGTCGGGCGGGTCGAGTTCCGGGTCGGCGGTGGCGGTCGCGCTCGGTGTCGCGACGTTCTCGCTGGGTACCGACACGGCCGGTTCCGGGCGCGTGCCGGCAGCGTTTCACGGGCTCGTTGGACTCAAACCGACCCGCGGCGTGCTGAGTACGCTCGGCGTCGTGCCGGCTTGCCGGTCGCTCGATTGCGTGTCGGTGTTCGCGCGCTCGCCGGCCGACGCACGGTCGGTGTTCGCCGTCGCGCAGGGCGTGACCGAAGGCGACCCCTACGGGCGTGCGTGGCAGCCGCTGCTGGGTGCCGACGGACTGCGCGCGTGTCCGGCGCGTTCGCTTGGCCAGTCGGTGTTCGGCGTGCCGCGTGCCGACCAGCTCGAATTCTGCGGCGACGAGTCGTACCGCGCAGCATGGGGTGCGGCGCTCGAACGTCTGCGGGCGACCGGGGCGCGGATCGTCGAGATCGATTTCAGCCCGTTCCTGGCCGCCGCGCGGCTGCTCTACGAGGGCCCGTGGGTTGCCGAGCGGCTCGCCGCACTCGGCGCATTCGCGGCACGGGAACCCGATGCGCTGCATCCGGTGATTCGCACGATCGTCGGCGGCGCGGCTCGCTTCAGCGCGGCCGACGCGTTCGCCGCGTTCGACCGCCTTGCGACGCTGCGCATCGAGGCGGGCCGGGCATGGGCCGGGCTCGATGCGATCGTGATGCCGACCTCGGCAACGACCGCGACCGTCGAGGCGCTCGAAGCCGACCCGATCGGCGTCAATTCGCGCTTCGGCTACTACACGAACTTCGTCAACCTGCTCGACCTGTCGGCGATCGCGGTGCCTGCCGGCTACTGCGAAATCGGGCCGCATGCGGGATTGCCGTTCGGGATCACGTTCGTCGGCCGCGCGCATGACGATGCGCGGCTGCTCGATCTCGCACAGGCGTGGGACGGCGGCGACCAGGCTGTCCGTGATGGCGGGGCTGCTGCAACGGCGATCGCCGCGCCTGTGGCGTCCGCTGGCTTCGTGCGCGTGGCCGTTGTCGGTGCGCATCTGCGCGGCGAGCCGTTGAACGGGCAGCTCACGCAGCGGGGGGCGCACTTCGTCGCGGCGACGACGACGGCGGCTGCCTACCGTCTCTACGCATTGTCCGACACGGCATCCGGCGGCGGCGTCGCCAAGCCGGGGCTCGTGCGCGTACCGGAGGGCGGTGCGCCGATCGCGGTCGAGATCTGGGAGATGCCGGTCGATGCGTACGGCAGCTTCGTCGCCGGCATTGCGGCGCCGCTCGGCATCGGCACGCTGACGCTCGCCGACGGGTCGCGCGTGCAGGGTTTCCTGTGTGAAAACGCGGCGCTCGACGATGCGACGGACATCACGCGCTTCGGCGGCTGGCGGGCATACCGCGCCCACGCCGCGAGCAGCGCGTTGCTATGAACGCCCGGTCGTGCGATGCCACGGGCGTCGCGCGACCGGTACCCGAAACGATACGGAGATTCCCATGTCAATGACCCGCAACGCGACCGGATGGCTGGCCGTGCGCCGCGAACTGACGACGCGCGGCAAGTGGACGCTCGGCCTCGCGTCCTTCCTGCTGCCGTTCGCCGTCTGGTGCCTGATCAGCTATGTGCCGTTCGTCTGGCATCCGCAGATGCGCATCACGAATCCGGGAAGCGTCGACTATTTCCAGACCGGCATGCAGATCGACCGGGACGTGTTCGACGATGAGCTCGCGCATGCGCGGGCGGCACACGCAGCCGTGCCGGAGGGCGAGCGCGCGAATCCGGTCTACCTGCCCGCGCCGCACCAGGTGTTGCGCGCGTTCTACACGGCATTCACGACACCGCCTGCGTCCCGCGATGGCGTATGGCTGCACGAGAGCCTGTGGCACAGCATCCGGATCATCTTCTGGGGCTTCGTGATCTCGTCGGCGATCGGCGTGCCGCTCGGCATCGTCTGCGGCACCTTCAGTGCGCTCGCGCGGCTGCAGGAGCCGTTCCTGGAGTTCTTCCGCTACCTGCCCGCGCCGGCTTTCGGCGCGCTGATGGTCGCGATTCTGGGCATCTACGACGCGCCGAAGATCGCGATCATCGTGATCGGGACACTGTTCCAGCAGGTGCTGATCATCGCGAACACGACGCGCAAGCTCGAATACGGGCTGTTCGAAGCCGCGATGACGCTCGGCACGAAGAAGTTCAAGCTGCTGACGCACGTCGTGATTCCCGGCGTGCTGCCGGACCTGTATCGCGACCAGCGGATCCTGCTCGGCTGGGCGTGGACTTACCTGATCGTTGCCGAACTCGTCGGCACGAGCTCGGGCATCACGTGGTACATCAGCCAGCAGGCGCGCTACCAGCATTTCGACAACGTGTATGCGGCGATCCTGATGATCGGGGTCATCGGCCTCGGGACCGACATCGTGCTGGGGTTGCTCAGCCGCAAGCTGTTTCCGTGGGATCGCACGCTGAAGGCGTGAAGCCCCTTGATTCGCAATCATCGACCGATTTCCGCAGAGGGCATCATGCAGAATCCGCAAGCCGTTCCCGATTACCTGATTCAGTCCGACGCGGTGCGCGAGCGCTTCGCACGATTGAAAACCCGTGACGTGATACTCGACGTGCGCCATGTCGGCAAGCGTTTCGCGACACCGCAGGGCGAGTGCGTCGCGCTCGACGACATCAGCTTCCGTACGCACCGGCGCGAATTCGTGTGCGTGATCGGCCCGTCCGGCTGCGGCAAGTCGACGCTGATCCGCATCCTGGCGGGGCTCGAAGCACAGACGAGCGGTGAAGTGCTGCTGGACGGCAAGCCGGTGCAGGGGCCGGGCGCCGATCGCGGAATGGTGTTCCAGGGCTATACGCTGTTTCCGTGGCTCACCGTGAAGAAGAACGTGATGTTCGGTCTCCGGATGAACGGCAGCAGCAGCGGCGAGGCCGAGCGCGAAGCGCTGCAGTGGCTCGATCTCGTCGGGCTGGCGCGTTTCGCCGACGTGTATCCGCACCAGTTGTCCGGCGGGATGAAGCAGCGCGTGGCGATCGCTCGCGCGCTGGCGAACCGCCCGCGCATCCTGCTGATGGACGAGCCGTTCGGCGCACTCGATGCGCAGACGCGTGCGCGGATGCAGGCGCATCTGCTCGACATCTGGCGCAACATCGACGTGACGATCCTGTTCATCACGCACGATCTCGACGAAGCGATTTTCCTGGCGGACCGGATTCTCGTTCTCAAGGCGAACCCCGGGGGCGTGCAGGAACTGATCGAGGTGCCGGTGCCGCGGCCGCGCGATTATTCGCAGGTCAATTCGCCGGCGTTCATCGCGACGAAGGCGCGGCTCGAAGCGCTGATTCACCCGAAGGAGGCTGTGAATGCCGATGACGACGGCATGCTGCCGCACATGATCCGGATGACGGACATATCGGACAACGTCGAGTAGGCCGTCACGGGTAAGGCAGGACGAGCGTTGCGAACCTAGCCGCGGGCGATGGCGAGCGCGGTCGCGACATCGCCTCGGCGATACGCGGCGCGCACAGCTGCCTCCGTGGCTGCCACGACGTCCGGTGGCGGTTGCTTGCGCAGGCGTACGGCCACGCGAGGCAGTGACGCGAGCTGACGTCGAAGGTCGACGATCAACCGGGCGCAACGAAACCGCGCGGACGATGCTTCCGGGTGCATCGAAGCTTCCGCCATCCCCGCCGTCCATTCGACACCTCGATGGCGTCTGGCTTCGTCGAGATGCGGCAAATAGCGCGCGTCGCCCGATAGCGCGATCAGCCACGCGGCCCAGTGCGCGCCGCGCCATCCGAACTGCAGGTCGACCGTCAGGTCGGCCAGCAGCGTGTCGTCGAGCACGGACAGGCTTTGCTGGCACACGTAGTGGAAGTCGAGCGGCTGGTAGCGGACTTGCGGGTAGTCGCGCAGCACGTGCTCGAGTTCGACGCCGGTCGCGACGGCAGCAGCCAGGAACGATTCGGCCGGCGCCGGGCGGTTCAAGTGCAGCGTCGGCACGAACAGGAACAGCCGGCTGATGTCGTCGGGGTGGTAGTGCATCGCGAATGTCGTGGTGGTGGCCCGGAGCAAACTGGCTACTGATCGCCGGACAGCAGTGCCGTGTAACGTCGTTGCATTTCATCGGGCTCGAGCGTTTCAATCGCATGCCCGATCGCCCAGTCGTACCCGAACGGATCGCGAATCTTGCCGGAACGCTCGCCGTAGAACTGGTCCTGGATCGCGCGTGTCAGGCTGGCGCCGGCCGCGATGGCCGCGGCGATCGTCGCGTCGGCATCGTCGACGTGCAGGTGCAGCAGCATCGGCGCCGTGCCGTCTGCGTCGAGCGCGCGTAGATCGTATTCGGGGAACTCGTCCGAGAGCATCAGCGTGCACGGCCCGAGTTGCAATTCCGCGTGACCGATGCGTCCCGACGGTTCGACGAGACGGTATTTCTCCCGTGCGCCGAATGCCTTCGTGTAGAACGCGATGGCGTCGTCCGCGCGTTTGGCGCGCAGATAGGGAAAGACGTCGAGAATCGCCATGAGGTCCTCCGGTGACGGTGCGGGGATGCACGTCGTACGGGCGTACGCGGCAGGCGCCGCGGATTTTGCCAGACCAGGGAGTATGGAATGACGGCATGGCTGCAGGCAACGAGAAAAATTTACCGTTCGCGCGGTATCGGGCCGGCATCGGAAAGCAACGGCCGTTCCCCGCGTCATATTCGTAGCACGCATTTGCGCCAGCCGGCGTAACCGGGCCGGCGACTACGTAATTCGCGACTTTTTGCGTGTGATCGGTTCGGCACAATGGACCATTGCGCGTGGCGGCTTGCCGCTTGCCTGGACCGTCACGCCTGCCCGGGAGAACGGACATGGTGTTGATGGCAGTGGGAGGCGGTGGCGGACCGGTGGACGTGCCGCAGCCACAAAACGACAACAACCCGACGAACAACAACGGGGCGAACAACAACGGCGCCCCTCCGGCCCAGACACCCGAGCAGAAGGCCCTCGCCGCGGCGCAGGCCGAGACGCAGCGGCTGCTCCAGCTTGCGCAGGCCGAGATGGCGACGCTCAAGCGGCTGAACGACCAGGGCGCGTCGCAAGCGGACCTCGACAACCAGGTCAAGAAGGCCGAAACCGCGTGGGGCGCGGTGCAGGTGGCCGTCGAGAACCAGATGCGCGTGGCGGCGGACGGCGGCGGCGACACGAACAAGGCGATCGCCGGCGTCGCAACGGACCTGCGCAACGCGACGCCGAACGATCCCGTGCTCGGCGAAGTCCTCGACGACGCGCAGAAGGCCGTCTCGGCCGAATCGGCGCCGCAGCGGGCGACCAACGAAAAGGCCTTCCAGCTTGCGCAGGCCGCGCAGCGGGACCAGGACGCGAATACCGACTTGCAGCAGTACAACGCGTTGCCGGGCGGGATCCGGCGCGACGACCCCGATACCGGCGCGCAGTTGCGCCAGGCGGCCAGCACGGCCGATGCCAACTCCGACACCGCCTACACGGCGCTGACGAACGCATTGCGTCATGAATACAGCGTATCGGCCGCGACGCTGCGCATGAACGACGCGAAAGCCGACTATGCGGCGTGGCAGAAGGAACCCGGCGGATTGCGCCGCGCCGACGAGGCCGACATCACGCAGGAAATGTCGCAGGCGCAGAGCCAGTACGACAAGGTGGTGACGGGCGGCGACGACACCGCGCTGACCTACGTGACGCCCGATGAGCAGAACCAGGCCGTCGCGTCGGTGAAACAGAACCACGACGGCATGTGGTACACCGGCCTCGTCGACGTATTCGGCGAGCAAAGCCAGCTGACGCGCACGATCGCGACGATCAATCCCGACGATCCGTCGCTGACGCCGCAGATGAAACAGCTTGCGCAGTCGGATCCGGTCAGCTTCGCGCTGATGCAGGACACGGGCCAGACCGTCGATCCGAACGACCCGAAGCTGTCGAAGCAGGAACAGGCGCTGGCCGCGCAGAATCCGCTCGCGGAGGCGTTCGTCAAGCTGACGGGGGTGCCGGTGAACCCGGCGGGCCTGAGCGACGCGGACGCCAAGGCATTGAACGCGCAGATCGACCAGGCGGGCGGCGTGTTTGCGTATGCGATGGCGCACGTCGACAAGAACTCGCCCGCGTACCAGAAGATCCAGACGCTGCTCGCGGCGGCACCCGACGTGCGGCTGCAGTACACGAAGCAGCAGGTCGCCCAGCTGATGCAGAATCCGGGCAGCAATCCCGGCGCCGCGCTGCAGGTGCTGAAGACCAACATGGACGCGTCGTTCTCGCTGGACGAGCGTCAGGCGCTGTGGACGCAGGCCGGCCAGCCGCATTTCGACGCGAAGTTCATCCATTCGCAGATCGATCCGCTGATGCAGAAGCCCGATGCGGATGCGACGGATCAGGCGAGCATGCGTGCGCGTTACGACGACACGATGAACGCCGACAAGGCGGGCAAGTGGATGCAGGACATCCTGAACAACGCGCCGCCCGAGTTCGCGGGCGTCGTGCTCGACACCGTCGAGAAGGATTTCAACAACAAATGGATGCAGACGAACACGGGCACGCCGCAGCCATACGGGCAGGGCACCGAGTTCTTCAAGGGGCTCAGCAAGGCGGTCGGGCTGGCCGATCAGCAGCCGACCTCGAACGGCGTGCCCGTGCAGCGCGAGGACGACGTCGCGAACTGGCTGCTCGACGACAAGAGCAATGCGAAGGCGGTGATCTACACGCTACGCGGCAGCGACCCGGGCTACGGTTTCGACAGCGTGCGCGTGGCACTGTCGTCCGGAGTCGATCCTTCGCTCGCGAAGGCGCTGCTGTCGAAGATGCAGGGCAATGACCAGTTCCGCGGAAATTTCGCGGTCGACTTCCAGCTCCGTTACCAGCAAGGCGCCCAGAACGCGCAGAACAAACAGAACAGTCAGGCCGCAACGGCCAGCTACAACCTGTTCAAGTCCAATCCGGACCAGCAGCTGAAAGCGTATTTCAACGATTTCCAGAAGAACTTCGACGGCCAGTCCCGCACGTTCACGGTCGGTTCCGACCAGCTCACGAACTTCGTCGGCGTGGGGCTCGGGATTCAGCCGGACGACCCGGGCGCGGTGCCGACTGACCGGAACGACGTGCCGTCGATGGCAACGCTCGAGCAGTTGATCGTCAGCAACGGGCAGTTGCAGAGCGGTACGGCGGTGAACAGCCAGTCGCTTTACGCAAAGAATTCGGCCGCGACGCAGATGATCCAGACCGTCGTCGACCAGATCCGCAAGGTCGGCGGCGATCACGCGGTCGTGTCGCTGGTGCCGATCTACTACGTGTCGAAGGGAACCGGGACGGCGCCGAGCGCGCTGTTCAAGGTGCAGGTCGCGGGGCATCCGGGCCAGTACCAGCTGATCGACGACCGCGGCTGGAAATACGACAGCGTCGACAACTACCAGCACAACAATGCGCTGTCCGACGATGGCCAGCTGTATGTGCCGAAAAGCATGACGACCGATGCCGCGACCGGCGGTTTCTCGCAATACCAGTCGATCGACGCGCACAAGACCGAGTGGTACCAGCACGTCGAGCACTACCTCGAGATCGGCACGGGCATTCTCGCGGCGGCCGGCGGCGTCGTGCTGGTCGCGAGCGGGATCGGCGCGCCGGTCGGCGGCGCGCTGCTCGGCGCCGCGTGGACGACGGTCGGCGTGGGGATGGCGGTCGGCGTGCCGGCCGCGATCGGCGACCTGAAGAACCTGAGCGATCACGGCCAGTCGATCGGCTTCGGCAATGCGCAGGCGCGCGGCGACTGGATCAGCCTGATCGGCAGCGGCACGGGCATGGCGGGTGGCGGGCTCGGCGTGGCGGCGAAGTCGCTCGCCGAAGCGTCGTCGTTGCTGCGCACGACCGGGCAGGTATCCGACATGATCACGCTCGCATCGCGTGGCGAGGGTGTCACGGCCGAGGCGGCCGGTGTCGGTCGTCTGACGCAGGGGGCCGACGCGTTCCAGACGCTCGCGCAGATGACCGGCCGCACGGCCGGCGTGTTCAACGTCACCGGCGGCGCGATCGGCGGCTACCAGATGCTCGACCAGGGCGTGTCGCTGGTGAAGAACTGGGACGCGATGTCCGATTCCGATCGCGCACAGCAGTTGCTGAACCTCGGGATCGGCGTCGCGCAGATGGGCCTCGGCTCGCACACGCTGATGGAGCGGCCGATCCGCGCGATCACGAAGACACCCGCGCCGCCGTCGACACCGCGGCCGGTCGCGGTCGACGTCGTGAACGCGACGCTCGCCAACGGGCTCGCGAACCAGCGTCTCGCGGTCGGTGAGATCGGCAACCCGTGGCAGCACGCGGAGGAACAGGCGAACAGTTTCGGCGAATCGGCCGGCGATGGCGAGCCGGTGTCGCCTGCCGACGCGGGACTGCGGTCGCGCTTCTCCGCGTGGCTGCGCGCGCGCCGCACGCAGGGCACACCGGAAGAAGGCGACGCGATCCCGTTGCGGCTGGCGCCCGACCCGGAGGCAATCGACGGCGAATCGACGCCGGCAATCGCGCATGCGCTGGCCGCCGACGAAGCGCCGCCGGCCGGGGCCGGCACGCCGGCAACGACGGGCCACCCCGCATCGTGGGAAATTCCCGCGCGTGCGGCGGCCGATCCGGACGTGCTGCGCAGCGTGGTCGGATCGGTTCTCGTCGGTGGCAACCGTCTCGAAGACATCGAATACTACGTGTACGCGCTGGAGGATACCGAAGGCAACGTGCGCAACCCGGAGGAGGACGGACTGCCGGCGACGGGCCACGGCAACCTGTCGGACGACATCCGCGCGGCAAACGCGGACGGACGGCGTGCGGCTGCGGGCAACGATGCGGCGGCACGCGCGGCAGCGGCTCCCGAAGCGGACGGCACGATCGGCGTGACGCGATATCCGTCGTACCACGACGCGATGATGGTCGCGCTCGGCGGGACGGTGGCGGGCCGCTACCAGGTCGCGCTGGTCGACACCACGAGGCTCGCCGCGGACGGCACGGTGCCGCCCGAAGCGATGGTCGGCCATGTCGGGCTCGACGATGCCGGCAAGGCGCTGACCCTGTCGATGAACGATACGTACGATCGCACGCTGCGCGTGGTGTATCCGCGCGGATTCGACCCGGCCAAGCCGCTGATCCGCTACGAGGACGGCAAACGCATCGACGTGGTCAACGCGCTGCCCGGCATGCACGAAACCCAGTGGGGCGCGTATCCGCGCCGCGAAGCCGACCTCGCGATCTATTCGAACCACCCGTCGCAGCCCGAGAACCGCCTGCCGGCCGGCGAGCGGCCGTTGATGCCGGTGCCGCCTGGCTACTTCGCCGTGTATGCGCACGCGTGGTCCGATGCGATCGCGAGCGCGACCGGCAAGCCGATGAGCGCCGACGACGTGGCCGCGATGGTGCGCCAGAGCGGCTGGGACGGCAAATCGCCGGTGATCCTTTACGCGTGCGGTGCGGGCACGCGCGTGACGTCGTTCGCGCAACTGCTGGCGAACGTGCTTGGGGTGGACGTATATGGCTCGAGCGGCTTCGTGGTGTGGCGTTCGCCGCGCTATCGCAGCGACGGCCCCGACTCCGGTTATACGGCCGGCATCGAGCTGGAGCCCGGCGCCCCCAGTTACGCGGGGAAGCCCGACCATTCGGTGCAGTATGCGCCGCGCACCTACCGATTCTCGCCGGCCTTGGCGGTTATCGATCAAGGCGCGCATGCGGTCGACTGGAGCACCGTGGCGCCGCGCCCGGTGTCGAACCGCTGGGGCGGCCGCGATGAGACGGGCGAATCGCGCGTGCCGCTCGGCGTGTACGTGTGGCGCGTGCTGACGAATCGCGGGGCGATCGTCAATCCGCGCAGCGGCCGCACGGCGAGTGCGCTCGAGATGACGTACGCGCTGGAGGATCTGGCGTGGAAGGGCTACACGCCGGGCGTGCCGGTCGCGCTGGAGGGGCCGCACAGCGGCGCCGATCCCGAGTTGCTGCAGGAATTCGCGGACCTGATCCAGGCGCCGGTATTCGGCCGGCTCGGCGACGACGACGCGGCCGGGTGGCGGCGCGCGATTCCCGATCCGGGCCGCCGGCTCGCGCGTTTCCAGATCGAACCAGACGTGAACGGCAAGTTCTCGCCGGGCCGGGCGCAGCCGGTTCGCATCAATCCGCTGGAGTTGCGGCCCGTGCCGGGCTCGAGCGTCGTGAACCTGCTTGGCCATGCGACCGCGCGGCAATTCCTGAAGGTGTCGGGTTTCGATATCGCCGAATCGCACGGCACGCAGCCGCGCGACGTGAGCTGGGACAGCTCGAGCGCCGTCACGCAAGACGGCACCACGATGTCGCCGAGGGAATTCGCACGCAAGCTGCTCGAGGATCCCGCCTACACCGAAGGCAACGGCGTGCTGCTGACGGGGTGTTATCTCGGCTCCGGCGGCTACCCGTTCGCGCAGGAGCTGGCATACGAGCTGCAGGTGCCCGTGATCGCGTCGATCGCGTCCAACTCGGTGCGCGGCACCGGGGCGCTGTACCTGTATCCGATTGGCGACGACATCATCGTGCCGGCGCACGATCCCGACGTGTCGACGCGGCTCTACCTGCATATCCCGGAGGCCCCCGACGCGAGCGAGCCGCCGATGGTGTTCGCACGACGCGGCGAGCCCGTGCCGAACGCGGCCGCGCACGACAACGCGCCGGTCGAACCGGTGCGCCCGATCGAAGCGCAGATCGATCCGGAAGCGGACAGCGGGCGGCGCGGCAACGCCGGTGCGCAAGGCGATGCCGGGCAGCCGGTGCCGACGCCGCGCGGGCCCGCGCATCCACGTCTCGGCTCCGAACCGGACGCGGGCGAGCCGCCCGTTTATGTGCCGACGCCGATCGTCGAGGTCGGGCCCGGGCAGATCTTCACGGCGGACGAATGGGCGGTGCGCACCGAGCAGGCCATCGCGGACGAGGCCGACGACGGCCTGTCCGGCATCCCGCAGAAGACCTATCCGAAGAACAGCCGCGTCTATACGGATCGCAGGATCGTCGACGGCGGCGTCGTCACGACGACGATCCACGGCCAGTCGATCCTGCAGACGGGATTCGACGACGTGACCGGCGTGGATGCGACGCAGCATCCGGAATTCCTGCGCCCGGCCGACACGCTGCTGATGCCGCCCGGCGACCCGCTGCATGCGATCGGCGCGCGCGCGCTGATGTCGCCGCCCGGTCATCACGTGGTGTTCGGACACGGGATATCGGCCGACGCGATGCTGGGCCCGGAAGGCCGGCCGCTCACACCGGACGAGGTGGCCGCGCGCGTCGCGCCGCATCTCGAACCGGGGCAGGATGTGACGCTGTACTCGTGCTTCGGCGGGTCGACCAAGCACGATCCGTTGCGGGTCGCACCTGGCCGGGTGAGGGCCGCGAGCACGACGTTCGCCGCCACGCTCGCACAGCGTCTGTCCGAGCTCACGGGCCGGCCGACGACGGTGTGGGCGCCGCCGGACATCCTGCTCGTCCAGCCCGACGGCTCGGCGGCCGTGCGCGGCACGCGGCCGACCGGCCAGGTCGACAAGGATCGCCTGGCGATGCAGAGCTTCCGCGGCGACCCGGCGCGCGCCGGACGCCCGGCGCTTCCCGCCGGCGTGGAGCCGTCGCCTGCCGCCGCTCCGACGGCGGCCCGGCCGATGCGCGAGGCGCCGGTGCGCCCAACGGTGCCGCGCGTGTCCGATCCGACCTTTGCCGATCCCGGCTACGACTTCACCGCGATTCCGGACGGTACGTTCGAATCGGTCACGCTCGACCATCCGTTCCGCAGCGCGCTGGCCGATCGGCCGGGCGTGATCGGCGACGCTGCGCGCGTGACGCAGGCCGGCGGCACCGTGAGCCAGCGCTGGCCGAGCTATTTCCTCGACGAACCGCAGCCGACCCGCGTGATCGACGGCGTGATGCAGGCGTTCGACGAAGCCGGCCTGACCGACCTGCGCGTCGAATTCGTCACGCGCGACGGCAGTATCGTGCTCGGCAGCGGCACCGATTTCCGCCGGCTCGATCCCGAGGACGGGTGGTTCCGCTTCAGCGGCACGGTGCCCGACGCGACGGTGGCGGCAACGCACGCGCCGGGCCATGCGACGCCCGATGCACAACGCGCGTTGCCGGAAGGCACGCGGGTGGTCGCGCATGACGATCTCGGTCCGGCGCTCGATGCGGCGCATACGGGGCCGCGCCATCACGCGTACGTGCCGGCCGATGCGCTGCCGGACGCAACCGCCTTCGCGCAGGGCGACCTGACGGCGCAGGAACGCGTCGCGGCCTACGCGACGGCGCACCTGGACGCCGTCGAGGCCGCCACGCCGACCGACGTCGTGCTGTTGTCGGCGCTCGGCCACGATCCGGCACGCGCGCTGCGCATCACGACGCCCGGCGGCGAGCTGTTCAAGCCGGCCGGCGTCGACATGTATGTCGTGCGAACCCGTGACGCGGCCACCGGCGACGTGTCGTACCGGCTCGCCGGTATCGATCGTTCCGGATTGCCGGAAGGGTATGCGGCCGTGCATGCCAGTGGATTGCGCGCGGTCGGCGCGGTCGGCAGCCGCCCGGTCTGGCCGATGCTCGGCGGAGCGGACCCGGCCGCCGGCCGCCTTGCGGGCTCCGCCGGCGACCCGTCCGGCGCGGCGACGCCTGCCCCCGTCGCCGGTCATGCGGGCGCGCCCGCCGCGCCGCAGGGCACCGCGGTGGCCACGGCGGCCGAACAGCAGGCGCGTGCCGCCACATGGCTCGACAGCGTCGGCCGGCGCACGCTCACGCGCATCGACGGCCGGCACGCGCCGACCCTCGACGGGCTGGCACACCAGCTCGGACCCAATGCGCACGTGCTGATCACGGCGCATACCGTACCGCCCGCCGACGGCGCCGAACACGCGGCGCCGAAGGTCGTCGCGGTACTCGAAACCGATGCGCATGGCACGCTCGGCCCGGTGCGTATGCTGAACGGCAAACGCGTGCAGCAGACGCTTCAAAAGGCGCTCGAGCAAACCACCGGCCACGGGCGTCGCGTGCGGCGCCAGTACGATTTCTACGTATCGCCGGTCGCACGCGACGAGCTGGTGCAACTCGGCGGCCCGTCGAAGATCGAGACGCCGGACGGCAAGACGTCGTGGCCCGTGACCGCATCGGCCGGCACGATCGATCCCGCGCTCGCCGCCGACGTGTCGAAGCTGCAGGACGCGCCGGCCTTCAAGCGGCCGCGCCAGGCCGTGCGCGCGGTCGAAGGGGCGCATCGCTGGATTCACGTGATCGAGGACGAGACGGGCAAGGTGCTCGGCTACGCACAGCGCAACACGAACCACGAATGGAAGTACGTCGAGAAGGCGCCGCTCGGCGATACCGAGATTCCCGAGCAGAACCTGCGGACGGTGTTCCGGCGCCGCCGCCGCGGCGGCATTCCGGTCGGCCGTTCGCCACGCCGCGGTATCCGGTTCGTGGTCAGCGACGTCAGGCCCGAGGTCGTCGATCGTATCGGCGGGTTCCGGCCGGCGAAGGACGCCGCTGCCCCCGACAAGAAGCCGTTGCGCTCGGCAGGCGACATGTTCCAGTCGATCGTGCCGGTCCGCAAGCCGCTGGCATCCGCCGAACAGGGCGGCGGCACGAACGTGGCGCCGCGGCCGCCGGTCGATCCGCACCTGATGCCGTCGGACAAGTCCACGCTCAACGCGGTCGACTTCAGCGGCAACGGCGTGTCGCACCTGTTGACCGCGATCCGCAACGGCTCGCTGGACGGCAGCCATCACGTGATCTACGTGTTCAAGACGGACCAGCCGGTGGCCGAGGCGCTCGACAACCCGCTCGGCGCGATCGCGGCGCGCAACGGCGAGATGCGCTGGTTCGACGAGATCAAGCACGCGGGCAACCTGAACAAGCCGGGGATTGCGCTCGACGAAATTCCGATCGGCACCGATCGCTTCGGCGCGGACGTGCATTTCCTGCTCACGCAGTTGCAGCCGCGCGATTTTCTGAACAGTGCGCGGCCGACGCGTGTCGCGGCGCTCGAGGCGCGTGAGAAAGCGCTCAAGGAGCAAGTGTCCGACGCGCAGGCGCGCGGCCAGCAGTCGGCCGCTTTCCGCGCGCTGGCGGCCCGCCTTCAGCACGGCTATAACGACGTGCGCGGCGAACTGCGGCGCCTGCGGAGCAGCGGCCAGGTTCCCGAGCCGCTGTCGATCGAACCGTACCAGCCGGGGTTGCCGTCGGCCACGGTCGTCGAGTTCAGCCTGCGCAACGGTGCGGCGAAGTCCGACGATTATTTCCCGACCTACGACCAGGTCGAGGCGTACAACAAGCAGGCGCAGCGGCCCGGCAACGTGAATCTCGTGCTGAATGGCGACCCGCAGGCCGTGATGGTCGACGTCGGCATGTGGCGCACGCTGCTCAACAAACTGTACGTCGCGCGCGACGTGTCGACGTCGGCATCGCGATTCCTGCCGGTCAACAGTAAGCTGCGCCCGCACACGCGCCGCGTCGGCGCGGCGACCGTCGCCGACAAGCGGATCCGGCAATTCTTCACGCGCTCGGCCCCGCAGTTGCAGGACCGGATGGTGCCGATGGCGCGTTCGTATTCGCTGAGCGACGATCCGGCGCTGATGGGCGCGCAGGTCGAACGGTACGGCGGCGTGACGCCGGTCGTTACGCTCGTGATCGACCCGCACTCGCTCGCGGCGGCGCTCGGCAAGGCGCACGATCCGGACTTCCTGCGCGCGGTGAAGGCGCTCGGCGACCAGAAGAGCGCGAAGTTCGACGGCGAGAACGGGATGATTCATCCCGCGCCGGGCTCGAAAGGAAAAGCGCTCGCGCTCGACGATCTCGACCATCTGCACCGCTGGCTCGACGAGGCGGCGCGCACGGGTTTCGCGATCCGGCTCGAGACGGCGCCGTCGCGCGCGCTCGTGTCCGGCGTCGACTACCGGTTCCAGTCGGGCACCAACGACACGTATCACGACTATGTGCGGGTCGTCACGGCGCTCGAACGCTGGTCGAACGCGCATCCCGATACGGTCGCGCCGAACGTGATGGTCACGTTCCACGGCTGGGACACGGTGCCGGAATCGGTGCCGGGCGCGGGGCACGAGAAGCTGTTGCGCGCCGTGCTCGAGCGCAAGGGGCTCGAATGGGTCCACATGGGGCTGTCGTACGGCACGCACGGCGCCGACTTCATCGGCAACCAGGAGCTCACCAGCGCGCTCGCGAAGCTGATCGTCGACAACCGCAAGCGGCCCGACGTGATCAACCGCCTGCACGGCGCGGACGCGTTGACACGCGTATTCGAACGTGTCGACCGGAAGACGCTGGCGAATCAACATCAGCTGCTGTTTGCGGAGGTCGAGCGGCTCGGCGCCGCGCAAGGGATGACGCCCGCCGAAATCGCCGGGTTGCGCCAGAAAATCTACGAAGGCAACACGACGGTGTGGCTGAATCAGGCACGCAAGGCGACGATCGAGCATGCGACGAAGCAGTGGGAGGCCGATGGCAACAAGCCGCGTTTCCCCACGGACAAGGGCGCGCGTGCGTTCGGCGGGCGCTGGCTGGAGCAATACGGCAGCGGCGTGCCGAAACGGGTGAAGACGCGCGCGCAGCCTGCCGCGGCGGACCCGCTTGATTACTGGCGTGCGGTCGTGCGCGATCCCGCGCTGCTCAACGACGGCACGAAGCCTATCGGCACGAGCCGCCGGGAGGCCGCGCAACTCGCGAAGGTCGATATTCCCGACGCGCAGCGCGCACAGGCGGAGCTGCATGCGCTGCGCGTGCACAACGAGCCGATCGGCGTCGACCGGCCGCCAACGTCGCGGTGGAAGCGGGCTGGCGGCGACCTCGGAGCGGCGGCCGTGACCGGCGCCGCCGGGGCCGGCGTGCTCGTTACGGTTGGCAGGGAATCGGTGCGTACCGCGACGAATTCCTTTTACGCGGGGCTGCGGGTCGGCCGCGTGTTCCAGGCGCTGCATCACGGTGCGGTCGCCAGCCTGAAGAACGGCGATCCGCGCGTATTCGACCGGGTCGTCGACCGGCTCGTGCGCGGGTTGCAGACGCAACTGAAGGCGAACGGCTTCGACGTGGCGGGGCGCGGCGCGCAACTGGAGCAGATCGCGTACGAAGGCAAGGCCAAGGCTGCGCAGCTGCGCGGGCTCAACGAGGACGGCCAGCTGTCGTTCGACGACACGGTGACGCATACGAAGGCGATCGCCGCCGACATGCTCTCGCAGATGCAGGGCGTGGTGGGCGGGACGTCGTTGAAGCTGCTGCACCACGGCAGCCCGCGGCACTCGGTCGGCCGGATCGGCCGCGTGCTTTCGCTGGGCGGCTACGGCGTCGCGATCAAGTTGAACATCGACAAGGTGAGGGCGACCGGCGACTTGCTGGCCGGCGGACAGGCCCTGGGCGGAATGTTCGGCGCAGCGTATACCGGCATCGTCTACCGGGGCAGCCTGCGCGGCATGAACGCCGACAATCGCAGCCAGCTCGCGCGTACCCTGAGCGCGACCGGCGATTACGTGACCTCGGCGATGAGCATCGCGGGCGGCATTCATACCGCGATGACGGGCGATCCGTACACCGGCACGCTGACGACGATGTCGGGCTTGCTGCTCGGTGCCGGGCGCCTGCATTCGCATTTCCCGAACGCGACGCCGTGGCTGGCGCGCTTGCCGACCGGCATCGCGCTCGCGCCGGTGGCGATCTTCGGCATCACGCAAGGGATCAGCCTGATTACGTCGGTGACGGCGCCGGACGACAAGCACAAGGCGCCCGGTTCTTCGACGAATCATCTTGCCCCGAGCAACGGGATGCCGACGCCTGGCGCGACGACGACGCCGGTTCAGCCGAACGCATCCGCGACGCCGTCGCAACCGGCGCAACCGGCGCAGACGCCGTCGAGTACGCCGAGTGCCACGCCGAGCGCCACGCCGGTGACGGTGGCCGTGGCCGCGGGCGATTCGTTGTGGACGATCGCCGAACGCCACGAAGGATCGCTGCTTGCCGCAGCCCACGTGCCGGCGGACGAACAGCAGCGAATGTCGGAAGGACAGCGGATCAACGTCGCGCTCAACGAGATCCTGCAGCTCAACCGGAATCTGGCGACCCATCCGGGCGAGATCGATACCGGGCAGCAGGTCATTGTGGGGTGAAGGAGGGTGGTTGGCGAAGCGGGTGGTCGTCCGAAATGGAAATCCACCAGGATGAGATGCAAATCCACCGGGGACGACGCGGGGGCGGGGCAGAATGGAATGCGCAGGGCGACTGCCGGGGGCGCCCGGCAAATCGCCGATTCGTGACAATCCACCCAGTCTCAACGGCGTTCCCGATGGCCAACTTCTTGTGTCCACTTACATCCGCGCGTCGAACGACGGCAGGTGTTGCATTCGTCGTCAGCGTGCTTTCCGGATGCGCTGCGATGACTTCGTCCGCGCCGGCCGATCCCGAGCAACAGTTTGTGATCGAGCAGCGAAATGCCAACGTGCAGTACCTCAATAGCCTGGCAGCGTACAAGCCCGTTTTCGAGAATCCCCGTAACTATGGTCGCGTGCAAGTGCTGCAACAGTACGACGCGCTGCTCCATCAATACTCGATTGCCGCCGTGAGCTGGGTTCGCGCGATCTATCCCGCCGCCCGGCAATCGCTTCCGCCAGCCCTTCAGCCATTGCCTGCGTCGTCCGGTGCGCCGAGCCTGGCGGACGTGAACCGGCACTACGAGCATGCGCTCGGCATGAACGCCGGCATGTGGGAGATCAGCATGGCCGCGGATTTCGGCAAGCCGTCGAAACTGGCGGTTCCGAAATACAACGGGCCGCTGCTTTTCATGCCGGTGGCGCCGCCGTTGCCGCCGCTGCAGGATGTTCGCGATCCCCAATTCGCGCGGCTGGTGACCATGACGAAGAAGGTGGACGACGTGCAGAAGGCGGACCTTGCCCGGCAGCAAGCGGCGACCGCGAGACAGATGGTGGAGAACGCCGCGATGCATGCGGCAAATCATCCGCCGGGGCCGAATCCGCTTGACTCGATCGATCCGCGGACCGGGTTGCCGTATCCGGCGCCGCAGGTCGAGACGCAGCGCTGGTGCACCATGATGGGCAATGGGGTTGGCGGGCGAGTTCCGTGTTGAGGCGCCGGGATTGACTGACGGGACGAAGCTTTTTTAGATCGTCATGGTGATCGTTCCAGTCGCGTTCATTGCCGGCGCTCCCTGTGGCGGGGCAGGATTTCCGTGTTCAAGTAGATCATGCGAATCATGTCAAGGCGACAATAGTGGAGATTCTCGTTCTCCGGAGATCAAATGCCGAAATCGTTCCAGCGCCTAACCCTCAACGTGGTGCTTCAGCACATCGATCCGCCGATTTGGCGTCAGATCGAAGTCGAAGGAACCGAATCTCTGCGCAAACTCCATCACATCCTACAGGCAGCTTTCGGATGGGAAGACACCCATCTGCACGACTTCCTGATCGACGGCATGACCTACGCCATGTTTGAGGTTGATGACGTGGTGGATTTCGCTGACCCCGGCACGACTGCAGATGATCGGAAGATTCGTCTGCAGACGATCCTGAAACCAGGTTCGCGCTTTGTTTACCGATATGACTTCGGGGACGGCTGGAATCACACCGTCGTCGTTGAGAAGATGGAAACCGTCGAGAGCGAACCGTGGGGAGAAGCCCAAGTCATTGACGGCTCTCGTGCTTGTCCGCCGGAGGACGTTGGCGGTCCATCGGGCTATGAAGCGTTCCTCAATACGCTATCCAACGATGCCGACAGTGAAAAGGCGGAACGTTATCGCAACTGGGTCGGCCCGGACTTCGACGCGGAATTGTTCGATCTGCGTGCTGCCAACGCAGCGCTGTTACGCATGGCCTCGAACCGCTGGGGAAACCGGTAACTCGCACCGCGTCAAGACCGGCGAGCATGCCAACGGAGCCTCCCGAAGTTGTGAACTCTGACGCGACTGCCGTAAGCCGACAGGAAGGCTCTGGTGCAACGCCGATAAGTACCATCTACGGAACTCGGTGTTGCGCTGAAGTGGCTGATCCTCGGCGCAGGACGCACACCTCCAAATGCACCAGTCAGAATGAATCTTGGTACTTGAGGGACCGTGTTGCATCGCTTGGTTCTACGCTCCTCTTATATTTCTAGGCGTAGTAAAGGTGGGGTGCTCACAGAATATCGGGTTTCTCGGCTGGCGAGCTGTTGCACGTCGATCCACCTCGATCTGTTGCGATCATCGCTGGTAAGGGGGGGCAACAGATCGGTTTTCCAGAAACTCGCTGCGCAGCCGCGGTGTTGCATCCAATCGACAAGCCCATTACGTCATTTCACCTCCGCCAGGAGGTCGATCTGGAATGCGCCAGCTTTCGCACCGCTCGCCGGCGCAGTCCCCCCCGTGGCCTCCACGCAACTCGACAAAGCCCAGACAGAGCTGTCTAGGCACCTCTGCAAACGAGCATCCATATTGTGACGTAAAGGCTACTGACTCGGTGCCGTAGTATTCGCAGTATTCTGCGCATGTCGCGCACTCGTCTCGTTCCGCCTCCGCAGTCACTTCCGGCCCGTGAAGTACTCGCAATAAATCTCCGCCGCATGCGTGCCGAGCGAGGTTGGACACAGGAACCCTTGCGGCCAAGTCGTCATTGCGCCACCGGTGACGCCGAAGCATGCCGAATTGTGATGGCATTCGCGACGCGCAACTCACCGAACTCGGTTAGGTGCGGGAAGTGTGGCATGCGTACAAGGATTCTAGCTACCAGTTGGCCGAGCACGAGTCGGTGATGCACTACGTCCTAGCTGACGTATGCCGACGGTTGCTGATGCGATGCAACGACATGGTTGTCGCCCGTGGGTCTATCGATCAATTCAAGATTTTTGGGGTTCGGCAACTCGAGGAGGAAATGATCTCGCTCCCGAAGACCTGCGTCATGCGCATACCGTCCATGTTCGTCATAACTGACAAGCAATCGCCGGAGTCCTCTTTGTTGGGGGCTTGAATTTGTCGAAAACCGTGAGCGAGGCCGATTGCTACGGAGGTGTCCCATGTAGCATTGCGATCAGTGAAAGTCAAGTCGCCGTCAGGAACCCATTCGTCATCGGCGTATCGAGGAAGTGGAACCGGGAATGCGGGCGCAGCAGCGTCGGCTGGCGGTGTCGAATTGAAACGCATCGAGAGCACTAGGGCGAGGGCAGCTACGGGCTCGAAATGGACTTTAGCGTCGCCCACCCCCACTAGGAACGGTGCCTGCCAACCGCTCACTCAAACAGGCGGAGCACTTCCGTCGGAGCGGTCTATCCGGAATTCCGATATATTCCACATCTATTCGTAAAATCAGATGGGAGGATATCAATGAGCCTTTCAGTCAAGAGCGTGCGCTACTTCATTGCCGTCGCCGAGGCAGAATCGATTACCGGCGCGACGCAAACGCTCAATATCTCCCAGTCCGTTATCACCGAGTCGATCAAGAGCCTCGAAGCCGAACTAGGCGCCCAACTTTTTGTTCGGCATGCTCGCGGGATGGAACTCACCCACGCCGGGCATCAGTTTCTGCGTCATGCGCACCAGATTCTCACGGCCGTGAGCAACGCTCAGCGAGCGTTGTCCGCACGACCAGACACGAAAACGGGAAATCTGAATATCGGCGTGACGAGCCTGATGACTGGCTACTTCCTGCCCTACCTGCTCGACCATTACAAGAGGGTGTATCCGAAGGTCGACGTGCAGGTGATCGAGGACCAGCGGGACTACATCGAACATCTGCTCGTCAACGGCGAGCTTGATGTCGCGGTGCTGATCGTTTCGAATGTGAAGAATAATCAGGCGATCGAGACCGAGGCGCTCACGAAGGCAGCGTGGCGCTTGTGGCTGCCAGCCAACCATTCCTTGCGGGGGCTCGGCAGCATTTCGCTGCAGGAAATCGCCGACGAGGCGATGATCATGCTGAAGGTCGACGAACTCGAAGACAACACGACGGCATTCTGGCGGGCTGCGGGGCTTCGACCGAAGACGGTCATGCGGACCGCGTCGGTCGAGGCAGTGCGTAGCCTCGTCGCGACAGGGGCAGGGCTGTCGATTCTTCCCGACGTGCTCTACCGACCCTGGTCACTGGATGGCGACCGGATCGAGGTGCGCAAGATTCTTGGCGAACTGCCGACCGTCGATATCGGGATTGCGTGGCGCCGAAGCTTGGCGTTGCCGGAGATGGTCCAGCACTTCCTGATCGTTGCACACGAGTTTTCCCGCACTCATGCCAAGTCTTCAATCTAATTTTAAGATAGTAAGCCGGTATCGTTCTGAATTTCCGTTCGATGGTTTCGCTGTCGCATGGATTTTAAGGGTTTTTACTGATAAAAAATCCATGCATCACATGCGGCCTCATTTCCAGCCATTCGAAGTCTGCCAGCATTCTGTTTTGCCGATAGGTCGCATCTGGGATTCGGTCTATCAGCCGTGGAAGTGCGCCCCCTAGAATACGTCCGACCCTGAACGTGACTGCGTCGACGCGCAGCGGCAGGGCCGAGACAACCAGGAGGGGATACGGAGCATGTCGCACATCCATTACAAGATTGGGGCGATCGCGATGGCGGCGGTCGCAATCGGGGCGGCGGTTGCCGCCAACGCGGCAGGCCCCGCGTCTTCAGTCGCGCAGCTCGGCAAGCCCGAGGGGCAGGTCGACATCATCGCGTGGCCCGGCTACATCGAGCGGGGCGATACCGACAAGAAATACGATTGGGTCACGCCGTTCGAGAAGGAGTCGGGTTGCAAGGTCAACGTGAAGACCGCAGCGACATCCGACGAAATGGTGTCGCTCATGAACCAGGGCGGCTACGACCTCGTGACCGCGTCCGGTGACGCCAGCTTGCGGCTGATCTACGGCAAGCGCGTACAGCCGATCAACACCTCGCTGATCCCGGCCTGGAACACGGTCGAGCCGCGACTGCAGAATGCGCCGTGGCACACGGTGAACGGTGTGCATTATGGCGTGCCGTACCAGTGGGGCGCCAACTTCCTCGCGTACAACACGAAGATCTTTCCGACGGCACCGACGTCGTGGTCCGTCGTGTTCAACCCGCAGGCGTTGCCCGACGGCAAGGCCAACAAGGGCCGCGTGCAGGCATACAACGGGCCGATCTATATCGCCGATGCGGCGGTCTACCTGATGCGCGCGCAGCCGTCGCTCGGGATCAAGGATCCGTACGAGCTGAATGATGCGCAGTACGCGGCGGCGCTCAAGCTGCTGCGCGCACAGAAACCGCTCGTGCATCGCTATTGGCACGACGTGACGGTCCAGATGAACGACTTCAAGAACGAAGGCGTCGCCGTATCGAGTGCATGGGGTTATCCGGTCAATTCGCTGCAGGCCGAGAAATTCCCGATCGCCGCGACGATTCCGGAAGAGGGCGCGACCGGCTGGGCCGATACGACAATGATGCACGTGAATGCCCCGCATCCGGTCTGCGCGTACAAGTGGATGAACTGGTCGCTGAACCGCAAGTTGCAGGCCGACCTCGCAGAATGGTTCGGGTCGAATCCGGTGATTGCCGGCGGTTGCGCGCAGAAGGCGGTCGGCGGCACGAATTTCTGCGCGACGAACGGTTACGCGAAATTCGACCAGATTCACTTCTGGAAGACGCCGGTGGCGAAATGCGGAACGCAGGGTACTTGCGTACCGTACAGCCGGTGGACGCAGGACTTCATCGCGATCATGGGCGGGCGATAGGTCCACCGTGCCGAACGACGTCGGCCCCGCCCGCATTGGCTCCCTCGAAAAGCGTGTGGCGGCCGGTCGTACGGGGTAGTCCGGCCGTTCGTCGAATATATCGGTGCACCGATGAAAAAGGGATGTCGCGGAACGCGGCATGCGATGGTTTTTCCGCCCGATGCCTGAACGCCGATGCAAGCGGTTGAACCCCCGGATCGGCAGCCGGGAAAGCGTGTCACGCAGGGGGCGGTAAATCCGGAATGACAGGCTGGTTCGTGATGTTTTTATTTCGTCATCCAGACGGTATGTGGCGAGTGTCCGAACCTGCCGGGGAGCGTCCGGCCATGCGCACTGCGGGAAGCCAGGCGGGGCCAAACCGATTCCACCGATGTGGATAGCAAAGCGAGAAATGACATGAGTAGCGCAGTCGAATTTGTGAAGGTGGGCCGTCATTACGACGGCGTGCGGGCTGTCGACGACGTATCGCTCGTCGTCGAGGACGGCGAGTTCTTTTCGATGCTCGGGCCGTCAGGCTCGGGGAAGACGACTTGCCTGCGGCTGATCGCGGGCTTCGAGCAACCGTCTTACGGCAATGTCATGCTGCTCGGGCGCGACGCGACCGGATTGCCGGCGTACGAGCGTGACGTGAACACGGTGTTTCAGGACTATGCGCTGTTCCCGCACATGAGCATTCTCGACAACGTCGCGTACGGGCTCCTCGTCAGCGGCGTCGACAAGCGCACGCGCCACCGGCAAGCCGAGGAAGCTCTCGAACTCGTCGCGCTCGGCGGCTACGGCGCGCGGCGACCGGGGCAGTTGTCCGGCGGGCAGCGGCAGCGTGTCGCGCTCGCCCGCGCGCTGGTCCGGCGTCCGCGCATCCTGCTGCTCGACGAGCCGCTCGGCGCGCTCGACCTGAAATTGCGCGAGCAGATGCAGACCGAGCTGAAAGCGCTCCAGCGCAAGCTCGGCGTGACGTTCGTCTACGTGACGCACGACCAGGGCGAGGCGCTGTCGATGTCCGACCGCGTCGCCGTGTTCAACAAGGGGCGTATCGAGCAGATCGATACGCCGCGCAATCTGTACACGCGCCCGGCGACGCCGTTCGTCGCGAACTTCGTCGGCACGTCCAATGTCGTGGACGATCTCGCGTCGTTGTCGCTCGCTGGCGCAGCGCAGCCGTTCTCGATCCGGCCCGAGCACATTCGCTTCGCCGACACCGCCGGCGAGCGCGACGGGATCGTGCGCATGCCGGGCACGCTGATCGACATTCAATACTACGGCGCGACGAGCCGTTTCGAAGTGCGAACGCAGGCCGGCCAGACGATCGCGGTCACCGTGTCGAACCAGGACGACGACTTCGTCCGCCTGCCGGATGTCGGCGAGGCCGTCACGATGACCTGGCCGCGCCGGTCGATGGTGATGCTGGAGCAGCGGGGATGAACATGACCTCGACATCCAGTCCGGCTTTCGAGCGTGCGTCCACGGTGCCCATGAGCCTCGTGCGGCGCGTGTCCAGCTTCCTGTACCGGCACGCGAATCTCTACCTGTTGCTGCTGCTCGCACCGCCATTGCTGTGGTTTGGCGTCGTGTATCTCGGATCGCTGTTCGCATTGCTGGTGCAGAGCGGCTATCGCTTCGACGATTTCACGATGGCGGTCACGCCCGACCTGACGATTGCGAACTATGTCGCGATCGTCCGCGATCCGGCGAACTACGACGTGGTCGTCCGAACGACCGTGATGGCCGTCTGCGTGACGGTTGCGAGCGCGCTGCTCGCGTTCCCGATCGCGTACTACATGGCGCGCTATGCGAAAGGCTGGAAAAAAGGCTTCTTCTACGTCGCGGTCATGCTGCCGATGTGGGCGAGCTACATCGTGAAGGTGTATGCGTGGACCGTGATCCTCGCGCAGGGCGGGATCGTCTACTGGTTCGCAGATACGCTCGGCTTGCGCGGCGCGCTCGACGCGATCCTGCAGTTGCCGGTGCTCGGCGGCACGTCGCTGTCGACCTCGAATCTCGGGCGCTTCGTCGTCTTCACGTATATCTGGCTGCCGTTCATGATCCTGCCGATACAGGCGTCGATCGAGCGGATTCCCGCCAACCTGCTGCAGGCGTCGGCCGATCTCGGCGCGCGTCCGGGCCAGACGTTCCGGACCGTGATCCTGCCGCTTGCGATTCCGGGTATCGCGGCCGGCTCGATCTTCACCTTCGCGCTGACGCTCGGCGACTACATCATTCCGCAGCTGATCGGCCCGAGCGGCCTGTTCATCGGCACGATGGTCTACACGATGCAAGGCTCGATCGGCAATGTGCCGATGGCGGCTGCGTTCACGATGGTGCCGATGGTCCTGATCGGCATCTACCTCGTGCTTGCGAAACGACTGGGAGCGTTCGATGCACTCTGATCTTCGACCTTCGCGCCTGTTGCGCTTCGCGGCGTGGGGTGGCATTGCCTTCCTGCACCTGCCGATTCTCGTCGTCGCACTCTACGCGTTCAATACCGAAACGAGCGCGTTCAGCTTTCCGTTGAAGGGCTTCACGCTGCACTGGTTCTCGGACGCGCTGGCGCGAGACGACATGCTTGCGGCCGCCTGGCTTTCGATCAAGGTCGCGTTGCTCGCGACGCTGCTCGCGCTCGTGCTCGGCACGCTGGCTTCGCTCGCGCTCTATCGCCGGCATTTCGTCGGCAAGGAGGCAATCACGTTCATGCTGATCCTGCCGATCGCGCTGCCGGGGATCGTGACGGGGATCGCGCTGCTGTCCGCCTTCAAGGCCGCGAACCTCGACACGGGTTTCTGGACGATCGCGATCGGGCACGGCACGTTCTGCGTGGTGATCGTCTACAACAACGTGGTCGCGCGGCTGAGACGGATGCCCGGCAGCCTGATCGAGGCATCGATGGATCTCGGTGCCGACGGATGGCAGACCTTCCGTCACGTCGTGTTGCCGCAGATCGCGACCTCGTTGCTCGCCGGCGCGATCCTCGCGTTTGCGCTGAGCTTCGACGAGATCATCGTGACGACCTTCACGGCAGGCCAGGAGCACACGCTGCCGATCTGGCTGATGAACCAGCTATCGCGCCCGCGCGACGTGCCGGTGACGAACGTCGTCGCGCTGATGGTGATGGCGATCACGATGGTTCCGATTCTCGGTGCGTGGTACCTGACACGCGACACGGAGAGTACCGCGGGCAGTAGTCGGTAAGCGGTTCGACGCCGCACGCGGACGCAATCAATAATCACTGAACTTTTACTGGGTCGAGACAGCTCTTATGGAAAATCTGATGCAAGCACGGCTGCTGATCGGGGGCGAATTCGTCGCCGGCGACGGTGCCGTCGAAAACATTCTGAATCCGGCGACCGGCGAGGTCATTACCCATGTGGCCGAAGCGTCGCTGGAGCAGGTACAAGCGGCGGTCGATGCGGCGAGCCGTGCGTTTCCCGCATGGTCGCGGACGACGCCGAAGGATCGCGCGACGATGCTGCTGAAGCTTGCCGACGCGATCGAAAGCCGGGCGACCGAGTTCGCGCGCCTCGAATCGCTGAACTGCGGCAAGCCGTATCTCGGCGCGCTGAACGACGAGATTCCAGCCGTGGCCGACGTGTACCGCTTCTTTGCCGGCGCGTGCCGGACGCAGCACGGGCCGATCGCGGGTGAGTATCTCGCCGGCCACACGAGCCTGGTGCGGCGCGATCCGCTGGGCGTGATCGCATCGATCGCCCCGTGGAACTACCCGATGCTGATGGCCGCCTGGAAGCTCGCGCCGGCGATCGCGGCCGGCAACACGATCGTGTTGAAGCCGTCCGAGCAGACGCCGCTCACGACGCTGAAGCTCGCCGAGCTGATCGCCGGGATCTTCCCGCCGGGCGTCGTCAACGTCGTGACCGGGCGTGGCGACACGGTCGGTGGGCCGCTGATTTCGCAACCGCAGGTACGAATGATCTCGATCACGGGCGATGTGTCGACCGGTCAGCGGATTCTTGAAGCCGCATCCCGTTCGGTGAAACGTACGCATCTCGAGCTGGGCGGCAAGGCACCGGTGCTGGTGTTCGACGACGCGAATCTCGACGAAGTCGTGGCGGGCCTGAAGATGGGTGCGTTTTACAACGCGGGGCAGGACTGCACCGCGGCATGCCGGGTCTATGCAGGCCCGAAGATCTACGACCGGCTCGTCGCGGATCTGTCGCAGGCCGTGAGCGAGATTCGTTATGGCGAGCAGCACATGGACGGCGTCGAGATGGGGCCGCTGATTTCCGAGCGGCAACGTGGCCGCGTGGCGACCTTCGTCGAGCGTGCAGCCAGTCAGCAGCACATCGAGATCACCGCCGGCGGCAAGCCGGCGCCCGGGCGCGGCTTCTTCTATGAACCGACCGTCGTAGCGGGCGCGCGCCAAGCGGACGAAATCGTGCAGCGTGAAGTATTCGGGCCGGTCGTGTCCATCACGCGGTTCGACGATGCCGACCAGGCGGTCGCGTGGGCGAACGACTCGGACTTCGGGCTCGCGAGTTCGGTCTGGACGCGCGACGTGAACAAGGCGTTCAAGATCGCGGCCGAATTGCAATACGGCTGCACGTGGATCAACACGCACTTCACGCTCGTCAGCGAAATGCCGCACGGCGGCATGAAGCGGTCGGGATACGGCAAGGACATGTCCGTCTACGCGCTCGAGGACTACACGTGCCCGCGCCACATCATGGCCCGCTTCGAATGAGCGACAGCCGGTGTGCGCCGATGCGCGCGCCGGCGGCCGGGCGCACCCATGCGCTGATCGGGCAGCGGCGGGCGTGATCCTCGTCGTCGCACAACCCTGGAACGGGAAGCCTGTTCGCGTTCCAGAGCGTTGTACGGTCAGCCTGCCGGCGGGGTTTCACGCAGCAGCTTCTTGTTGATCTTCCCGACGCTGGTTCGGGGAATCTCGCTGACGAAGCGGATACGTTCAGGCTCGGGCACCGCATACGCGCTCAATCGTTTGGCACGCACCTGGGCGAGAAGATGTTCGCGCACGGTGTCCGCATCGACCGCATCGGCCGCGACCACGAAAGCCATCGGGCGTTCGCCCCATTTTTCGTCCGGCACGCCGATCACGGCCACTTCCCGCACGCCGGTGATCTGGGTGATGAGCCCTTCGACCTCGATGGACGACACCCACTCTCCACCAGTCTTGATCACGTCCTTCAGCCGGTCGACGATCTGCACCGAACCGTCGGGATGCATGACGGCGATATCCTGGGTATGGAGATATCCGCCGCGCCAAAGGGCCTCGGACGCCCCGGGATTCTTGAAATAGCACGGTGTGAGTGCGGGGGCGCGCAACACGATTTCGCCCGGCGTCGTGCCGTCGCTCGGCACGTCCCGCATCTCTTCGGTTACCACGCGCAGGTCCACCAGTAGCGGCGGCTTGCCGGTCGCGCAGCGGCGCTTGATGTTCTCGGTGGCGCTTGTTGGTTCGCCGTCGGCGGGTGAGAGCGCCAGCGATACAACCGGACCTGTCTCGGACATGCCGTAGCCCGTGAACACATCCATTCCTCTGGCGAGGGCGGCTTCGCAGAGACCCGGCGACAAAGCCGAGCCGCCGATCATGAACTTCCAGCCGCTCAGGTCCTGACCGGTCCTGCCCGCCTCCGCGAGCAGCATCTGCAGGATCGTGGGCACGCCGTGCGAGAACGTCACGTGCTCGCGTTCCCGCAGATGAAGAAGCATGTCCGGCGCATAACGGCCGGCCAGCACGATGCGCATGCCGAGCATGATCGCGATATACGGCAAGCCCCAGCCCATCACATGGAACATCGGCGTAATCGGCATGTAGACATCCGATCGATGCAGGCGTTGCATGTGCGCCGGGGAGCACAGGCTGAGTGCCGTCGTCAGCGCATGCAGGACGATGTGGCGATGGCTGTAGCAGACCCCCTTGGGGTCGCCGGTCGTTCCCGTCGTGTAGAAGATGACGGCGCGCGTGTTCTCGTCGAGTTCCGGGAAGTCGTGGTCCGCGCGCTCGTTCGACAACAGGTACTCGTATTCTGCGGTGATCGGCAGTTCGCAAGCGGGCGTGCTTCCGGTGTCCGACAGCACGACGATATGGCGAATGCCGGGCAGTCGCGCGTGAATCTGTTCGATCACGGGAACGAAGTCTTCATGCACGAACAGGACTTCCGCCTCCGAGTCGCGCAGCGTGTAGGCGATTTGCGCGGGAGACAGGCGCACGTTGACGGTGAAGAGCGTCGCGCCGGTCATCGGGACGGCGAAGTATGATTCGAGATACCGGTGACTGTCCCAGTCCATCACCGCTACCGTGTTGCCGGGGCGAACATCCAGGCGGGCAAGCGCGTTTGCCAGTTTTCCGACGCGCGCATGGAAGTCGCGGTAGCCGTATCGAACCTGCGTGCGATAGCTGATCTGCTGATCTCCATGCTGGCGCAGTGCGTTTACGAGCAACTGCTTGACGATCAACGGATAGACGTATGCCGACGGCGATGGTGCCAGCAAGAGCGGGTCTGAATTCATTGCGTTTCCTTCATGTTCGTGGCGATGTGGTCAAGTGAATAATGAGGCGGGAGGGCAGCCGTCCGCGCAGCGGCGCTCCGTGGGCTTGCCGTGGCGGCGCGAGAAGGCGCGTCGTCACGAACGCTTTGGCATGCGTGGCAATGCTGCGCCGGGGAGTCGCAACACGAACGGGGGCGGCCGGGGGCGCTTTCGCGAGTGGCAGGATCGGTAATGCACTCGCGCAGGGGCCTCCCGACTGTTTGCCTGTGGCGCGCGGGCTGTCGCAGACGGGTTGCGCTGGACGGCCGGGATCTTCGATACGGGAATATCGTGACGTGTCCGATAACCGATCGCACGCGACTGCACGCGGCGTTGTCGGCCCGCTCCGAAAGGGCTCCGTGGACATGCAGGCGCGTCGCAGCCGCTTCGACGCGCGTCGGTATGCCCAATTGTCGACCTGTCCGCATGACGTTAGTGGACAGGCGCGGCCTTTGCCCATGACCGGATCGACGGGTATGTCGCCCGCGGGCAACGGCGCCATTGCCGGTTTCGCGGCATCGCGCCGTGCAATGAATGGCGCCCGCTGCGCTACCCGCCGCCCCGGATTGCGTCATCCCGCAGGCTACGGTTTCGCGGTCAGATACTGCGCACAGAAGCCGAGCGCGCCGTGACCGGCCTGCTGCGCGGCAGTCAGGCCGTCTGCCACGGCGCCAATGAGATTCGCGCGCAGGCCGGCCTGTTGCAAGGCATTGCGCCATTGCGTGACGGCATCGAGATACACGTCGACGGTTGCCTGAATCGTCTCGAAGTTGTTGGTCTCGATTTCCTTGATGCTCTTGTCCACCTTGTAGCGAAGTGCATCGAGCATCTTCTCGGCGACCGCCGCGAGCTGGCCGACGGCGACACCCTGAGTGTGCGCATACGCAGCGGCTTCGAGAAAGCCGGCCAGGCTGACCGCGTAGAAGCTGCCGGTCATCGCGGCATCGACAATGCTCGGTACGGTCAGGTCTTCCCCGGTATAGATCGCGCCCGCGGGCGCGAGCGGCTGCAGTGTGCCCTTGGCCGCGGCCCATACGGAAGGCTTCCCGGCGTATTGAATGACCGTGTAGTGCGTGCCGATCAAGTCGGGATAGGACGAAATCGCGGCATTGATGAAAAGCCCGCCGTTGTTCTCGATCGCCGCCCTGAAGCGCTCGCCGTCTTCCGGCATCGACGTGCTCAGGTTGATGACGATGCGATTCGACAAATCGAGCGCTGGCGCGTTGTCTTCAAAGAGCGCCGCGCCGTCCGACGCATTGCTGATGATCGACAACACGATTTCGCCGGCGTGAACGGCTGCTTCGAACGAGGCCGCAGCGGCGGCGCCGTTAGCCACCACGCCCGCCGTCGCTTCGGCGCGTCCGTCCCACACGGTCACTTTCGTGCCCGCCTTCAGCAACGTATTGACGAAAGCGGAACCCATCAGGCCGGTGCCGATAACAGTTACGGATTTACTCATCGTATTTGCCTCATGTGTGTCACTCCAATATGCCGACGTTCCGCTATCCGCACGCTTCTGGACGTGACGACGGACGGTTGTCGGGCCGTTGCTCGATGCTGCGGCCATTGCGTGCGCACACCTATCCGCTTTCGGCAACGCGACCTCCAGAACCCGTGCGCGATGCGGGGCTCGCGATGTCGCAACGTTCGCAGGCCCTCAACCGGAGGCACCCGGAAACCGGACGTGTTGCCGCGATGGAATCGTCGGCCGGAATCGTTGCCGAATCCGGATATCGACGGCGCGCGTTAATTTGATATTTTTTTCCGCTGCCATCGATGTGATCGGTTCGAAAGTCCAGATATCCGGAGATCGCGATGAATCATGGCTGCGCGATACAACAGCGAGCCATTCTTATAACGAACGGCGTTGGCCGTTCGGTTCCATATTGGAGGAAACGATGACGTCAACCAAATTCGACTACGACACCATTGTCGTCGGCGGTGGATTTGCCGGTGTAAGTGCCGCCAGAGACCTGGCGGATCAGGGGTTTTCGGTGCTGCTGCTGGAGGCGCGCGATCGCCTCGGCGGACGAACCTGGGCGGAATCGAAGAAGGTGGGCGATTTCGAAGGTGTGGTCGAACATGGCGGCCAATGGGTCTGGACCGAGCGACAGGCACACATGAGGGCGGAAATCGCGCGCTACGGCATCACGATTGCCCATTCCCCGACGACCGTTCACTTTCCGACGCTGTCGCACGGTGAGCATAACCCCGGGCCCATGCCCGTGCCGATGGAGGAGATCTACGACTTCGAGAAGGCCGCAAGCATGATCCTCGCGGACGTGCGCCGCATCAAGCCTGGCATCCCGCTGGACCTGCAGAACCTGTCCGACCTCGACATTCCGTTCAGCGCGTATCTGGACAAGCTTGAAGTCGGAAGAAAGACGCGCGCGTTCTTCTCGTTCATCCTGTACAACAACGGGGCGCGTTATGCGGACGAGGCGTCCGCACTTCCGATTCTGGCTTTCGCTGCGGGGATGGATCACAGCCTGCTTCGGGCCTGGGGCGTCGTCGACGAATACCTCTTGGAAGGGACTGGCGCATTGATCAACGCCATGGCGGCGGGTTCGGGCGCGGACGTTCGCCTTGGTACGCCGGTAGCGAGCATCGTGCAGAACCAGGATAGCGTCACGGTCACGACCCGCTCCGGCGAACGTCACACCGCCAACACGGCCGTGATTGCCACGCCGATGGTGTGCTGGAACGACATCGAGTTTTCGCCGCCGCTGAGCGCGACCAAGCGGGAGACCTCGGGCGAGCGTCATGTCGCGTATCCCGTGAAGGTCTGGGCGCAGGTCAAGAATGCGCCGAAGTTTGTCGCCACCGTCGTCGATGCGGAAAGCACCAGGGGCGCCTTCCTGGGCTTCACGCAGCACGATCTCGGCGACGACGGCCAGATCATCATCGGCTTCCTGATCGATCACCCTGAACGGGACAGCTTCACGATCGATTTCGCCGGTGTGGAAAGCTTCATCAAGACCTTGTACCCGGAAGCGGAACTCGTCGCCTACGACGCGCACCGCTGGACCCAGGACGAGTGGTCCGGTCACGGCGCCTGGATCACCTATCAGCCGGGGCGCATCAGCCAGTCACACTCCGAACTCGGCCGGCCGGAAGGGCGCCTGTTCTTTGCCACGTCCGACATCGCGACGAGTTTCATCGGCTGGATCGAAGGTGCGGTCGACATGGGGAAAAAAGCGGCGATCGACGCGCAGCGGCGGATGACGCGCGAAGCGATGGAGGTCAGGCTCAGCGCACGTTCGAAGGCGGCAAGCGCCGCTGTCAGGGAAGCGGGCGATTCCTGAGTGACGGGCTGCGGGCGGCGCGGAAGCGCGTGTCGTGCTCCGTCGTGACGACCGCTTGTCGCGGCACGGCCCGAGGGTCACGGGCCGTGCCGCTCCATGGTGTGCCGTCCGTTGACCTTCGACGCCGCAGCACAAGGGTAGTGTGCTCGTCCGGCGCAATCCGGGGCGGTCGTCGCCTCGGATTGCCGGCATATGCTCCGGTCCGGGCCGGCGTCAGGGGCGAACGAACTGGGTACCTCGAATCAATATGAAATCGCCTGTGTCTGGACATGTGGCGCCGCGTGGCGCTCGCTGCGACGAAGTGTGAACGCGGTAGCGACTGTAGCTGCGCTTTTCCGTCGCGACGCTTACCGTCAGGTCAGCATGCAACGTATTTTTGCCGTCGCACATGCAATGCGCGACGAGACGCCAATCGCAAAACCTTCGCGACTCGACAAGTTCGCAGCGATGTGTCCGTCATAGACCGTTCCTCTCCGTCTTGCCGCCCTTCGGTTACATCGAACCGCGGATCTCGCACGCCCACGGGGCCGTACTTCATTCATCGGAATGCCGGCGTCGGGACTTTCCCTGACGTTTCCCGGACATGGCACCAAGAACGCGATGGTCAGCGCAAAGCACGGCACGCGAGCGACCCGCAAGACGCAAGGATCGGCACGATCCATCAGACCATTCATGGCGCCGCACCGCGCTGGATTGCGTGTGGCCTCGGCGCGACCGGCGGAAATCGCTACTTGCCGAAAGTGGATACGAAGCGAATTTCGTCGATCGCATAGTGATGCCATCGGTTCACGATCCTGGTGATTACGGATTCATTCCAGCGTTATTGGAAAACATTACATAAATGTAATACCCGATTAAACGAATCGTTGTAATGGAGCCGTCTGCCTGACCGGATGTGAATGATGCGGTGACGCCGGAAAAAACATTTTGCGGATTGAAACGGAGATTCAAATGAATTCGTCTCATGTCGGAATCGACGACGGCCCGGGTGCGAACGCCCTTCGCCTGAATCAGGATCTGGTCTCGCAGATCAATGAAATGGTCAGCGGTGACCACGTCCTGTCCGACTGCTGGGCATCGGGGCGGCCGATGTTGATCGAAGGCGTGCTCTGGAGCCTGGCTGGCGCGATCGTCTGGGTGGCGGCGATCTACCTGGCTTCGTAGCAGCGGGAAGCCATCCGGAATCCATACCGGAACGACGGACTGCTGGATTCGGCTCGCCGGAGATCGAAGTGAAAATAACATGCGCCACGCGAACGTGACGCTATATGTATTCCTAATGAAACTGGAGGAGAAGCATCATGAAGAAGCGCAGCATCGGAGTCGTGTCCGCGATTGCGGCAGCCGCATGCGTTGTATTCGGCAGCGTTGCGGCCGCTGACGACCTTACGCCGGAAGGCGGTGACCGGGCGGCAAGCAAGGATGGCGATGTGCCGGCGTATGCCGGGCGACAACCGGCCGAACCCGGATGGGAGTACGGCAAGTATCGCGGCGATTTCTGGAAACACCGGAACGAGAAGCCGCTTTATTCGATCGATGCTTCGAATGTCGACAAGTACGCGGATCGACTGACGCCGGGTCAGATCCAGTTGATCAAGCAGAAGAAGAACTACCGGATGGATGTTTATCCGTCTCATCGGGAATGCCAGGTGCCCGACGCCGTCGCTGAGAACTCGAAGGCGAATCTTGCCGCCGCAAAACTGGGCCCGGACGGTGAAACCATCCAGACTGCGCTGTTTCCCGGCGTGGCATTTCCGAAACCGAAGAGCGGGGCGGAAGCGATGCTGAACTTCGAATGGCGGTATCGAGGTGAAGGCGTGGAGTGGCCCGGCACGATCACGACGGTTTCGCCCCGCCCAGGTAGCAGCGACTGGATCGACGCAACGGCTGTCGCAACCATGTATTTCCCGTCGGGCAAACCAGGCAAGAACACGCCGCAGGATGTCGACCAGATGGCTGAGGGCGTCTACTCCCAGGAACTGACACCGGCGGCGCTTGCCGGACAGGCTTTCGTGCAACGGCAGTTCTTCAACAAGGAGTCCGAGACGTACTACTACTTCCCGGGGCAGCGGCGGGTGCGGCGTATGCCAGCCTATACGCACGATGCGCCGGCGATCGGGTTCGAGAACCAGTACCTGATCGACGACGCGAACATGTTCAACGGCTCCCTGAACCGGTTCAACTGGAAGCTGGTGGGCAAGAAGGAACTGATCGTGCCGTACAACGCATTTGGCATGTACAAGTTCAACAGCAAATTGCATGACGTCATCACACCGGATGGCATCGCGGCCGGCTCCCGGCGCTACGAGACCCATCGGGTCTGGGTCGTCGAGGCGACGCTCAAACCTACGGCACGCCACGTCGCATCCAAGAAGGTCTTCTATCTGGACGAAGACAGCTGGCTGGCGCTAGTGGGCGAAGATTACGACGCACAGGGCAAGCTGTGGAAGGTGCGGGAGACCTACCCGATCCCGGTGTGGGAACTGGGCGGCACGTGCGATGCCGAACCGTTCGCCCAATACGACCTGATCAACGGACGTTACATCACGGACCAGTCGCCGATCGGGCAAGGCAAGGACCTTCGCTGGTTCATGAAGACCGACGATCCGCGGTTCAAGTCAGACTTCTATTCGGCGGAGGCGTTGCGGGCAGCCAGCGAGCGTTGATCTCAAGCGGCTGAAAAAGATAAAGCCGGCACGCGGTGACAGCGCGCCGGCACCGGATGTCCGGATGGGGAGGAGATGGTGGAGACGAAGATGTTTAGAAATCCTATTATTAAGATTGCAATCGCTAGTGCGTTGACGTCGAACGCGTACGGTTATGAGTTCACGATGGGGGACGGTGCCGTGCAGGGATCGTGGGTGAGCAATGTCACGGCGGGCGCGGCGATTCGAACCAAGAGCCCGAGCTGTTCGCTGACCGGCGATCCGAACGCATATGGCTGCGGCGCAGCGGCGAATACCGGGCAATGGGGCGCAGCCGACGACGGCGACCTGAATTACCGCAAGGGTCAGCCATACAGCACCTACATCAGCGCGACCAGCGAGTTGCTGCTGAAGGTGCCGGGCGAAGGACTCAAGTTCATGGTTCGCGGCACGGGGATGTACGATTTCCTCGCGAAGGACACGGCGAGAACGCCGTTGTCGAGCACGGCGTCGGCGCAGGTCGTCTACAACACGCAATTGCTGGATCTGTGGGCGCAGAAGGACTTCACGATCGGCGGACGGAGCGCGCACGTTCGAGTCGGCAACCAGGTGATCAACTGGGGCGAGAGCATGTTTGCCAGCAACGGCATCAACTCGACCAACTCACTCGATTTTCAGAAGTTGCTGATTCCCGGCACGCAACTCAAGCAGGTGCTGCTGCCGGCGCCGATGATGAGCTTTGCGGCGGACCTGTCGCATGGCGTCAGCACGGAGGCGTACTACCAGTTCCAGTGGAACGGTAACCGTTATCCGCCTGTCGGCACGTTCTGGTCGACCACGAACGCGCTGGGCCGCGGTACGGAGCCTGTCACGGTCAATACAAATAATCTCAACGTCTCGGGGCCCAGCCCGGGCTCAATCGCGAATGCACTTGGGCCGGGCGGAGCCGGCAATCAGGACACGCTCAATGCGATCAAGAACGGGCTCGTGAACGGCACCTACGCCGGGGCGCCGTTCAACGACATCGGGGTGCCCGTGGCGTGGCAGCCTCCGTCGAAGTACAAGCCGCAGTTCGGCGTGAAATTCAACTATTCGCCGCGCTGGGTCGATGCGAACTTCGCGTTCTACTACGAGAACTACACCGACAAGTCGCCGGTACTGTCGACGCTCGCGAACGGAACGGCGAAGTGGTCGTACCTCGGGAACCGCCAGCTCTTCGGCGTTAGCTCGAACTTCTCGCTGGGTCCGTGGGCGATCGGCACCGAGCTGTCCTATCGGCCGCGCGACGCGGTGACGCTGTCGGGTTGCTTCGGCGCGGGCGGCCCGCTCGACGCGAACACGAATGCCGTGGCGGGCATCGAATGCCAGCAGTGGGCCGACAAGAAGAAATTCCAGTACGACATCAACGGCCTGCTCGCGTTGACGCGCAGTGAGTATCCGTTCCTGAAGCTGATCGGCGCGGATACCGCCAATCTGACGTGGGAACTGACGTGGATTCATTACCCGGGCCTGAACGCGCAGGGCGTTACGCGCACGATCGGCGGCCAGGCCGTCACGCAGGCACCGGCAGCCGGCTATCTGGCGTGGCAGAACAGCGGTTCGGAACTCGGTTATCCGATCGTGGCGGGTCAAGGCACGGCGAGTTCGGTAGGCGCGACGATCGATTTCAACTGGACTTACGACGGCACGCTGATTCCGGGCTGGCAGGTGACCCCGGGTCTGACGTTCGCGACCGGCCTGTACGGCTACACGCCGACGCTCTCGGGCAACTACATGCAGGGTGCGAAATCGGTCAACGTCTACGTGCTCTTCAATCAAAATCCGACCGTCTGGCAGGCGGGCGTCAATTTCACGGCATTTTTCGGTGGGCATCAGGGGCTGGGGCAGCCTTACGCGGACCGCAATTCCGTCGGGATGTTCGTCACCCGGAACTTCTGAGCGGTGGACCGGAGGGAGGCGGCCCATGCCGTCCTCCGTTGAAATACTTGAAGGGGTAATGTTGTGCTCAATCGTCTAGTCAGCAGTCTGGAAAAGCTTTTCTTCAGCCACCGTGCGAGCGTGCTCGCCGTGATCGGCGTGTTTACCGCCGCGATGGCCGTGTTCGCCGTGCAGTTGCGGATGGACGCGGGCTTCGAGAAGCAGATGCCCACCGATCACGAATACATCCGGACGTTCCAGAAATACCGGTCCGACCTGCTCGGCGCGAACCGGATTACCGTGGTCGTGCGCGCGCGCAACGGAACGATCTGGAGCAAGGAAGGGCTGACGCGGCTCTACAAGGTGACACAGGCCGTCACGTACCTGCCGAATATCGACCGGATCGGTGTGCGGTCGCTGTGGACACCGAACGCATTCGTCAACGAAATCACTGACGAAGGGTTTCGCGCGGAGCCGATTATTTCAGGCACGATTACACCGGATCAACTGACGCCCGAAGTCGTCGCGTCGATCCGGCATTCGACGGCACTCGCCGGTTATGTCGGCACGCTCGTTTCGCATAACCAGGACAGCGCGATGATCACGGCGGAACTGAACGAACGGGATCGTAACGGCAAGGTACTCGACTACGTCGCGTTCAATCACCTGCTCGAGCAGCAAATTCGCAAGCCTTTCGAGGATGCGGGCTACGAGGTCCAGATCATCGGTTTCGCGAAGCAGATCGGGGACATAGCCGACGGCGCGACCGCAGTGCTCGGTTTCTGCGCGATTGCACTGCTGCTGACCGCGCTCGCCGTCTATTGGTATTGCCATTCAGTGCGCTTCACGGTGTTGCTGATTGCGTGTTCGCTGACGTCGCTCGTCTGGCAGTTCGGCACGTTGAAGCTGCTTGGGTTCGGGCTCGATCCACTGGCCGTGCTGGTGCCGTTCCTTGTGTTCGCAATCGGCGTCTCGCACGGCGTGCAGCAGGTCAATTTCATCGTGCGGGAGATCGCGCACGGGCACAGCTCGTACGTTGCCGCGCGCCGTAGCTTCAGCGGTTTGCTGATCCCGGGTGTGTTGGCACTCCTGACGGCGTTAGTATCGTTCATCACGCTGCTGCTGATTCCGATTCCGATGGTGCGTGAGCTGGCGATCACCGCGTCGCTCGGTGTCGCGTACAAGATCGTGACGAACCTGATTCTGCTGCCGGTGGCCGCTTCATGCTTCAACTTCAAGAGAGCCTACGCGGACGGCGCGCTCAAGCGTGGCGAGCGACGCGCGTCTTGGCTGCGCGGGCTGGCGCGAATTGCACAGCCCAAGTATGCGGGTGCGACTGTCGCCGTGACGCTGGTTGTGTTCGCCCTGGCCGCCTGGCAAAGCCGCGATCGCGTGATCGGGACGCTGCAGCCGGGTGCACCCGAACTTCGCGCCGATGCGCGCTTCAACCGCGATGCAACGTCGATTGCGGGCAACTACGACGTGGGCCTCGACTGGATTACCGTCGCGATCGAGTCCAGCGGCAAGGCGTGTGACGATCCGGCCGTAGGTCAGTACGAAGACGATTTCACGGCTGCGATGCGGACAGAGCCCGGCGTGGTATCGGTGCAGTCATATTCGGCCATGCTTCGAACCTATAACCAAGGCTACAACGAAGGCTATCCGAAAATGACCGTCGTTCCGATCGACCCGGAAAACTACGGTGCCGAATCCGTTGACGTGGCGCGGGTCAAGGGTTTCATGAAATCCGACTGCAGCATGACGGCCGTCCATCTGTTCCTGACCGATCACAAGGCGACGACGATCAACCGGATTCTCGAAGACGTGAAGCAATACCGCGCTTCTCACGTGTTTCCGGGCATCAACGTGCGCCTCGCGGCCGGCAACGCGGGCGTGCTCGCGGCCACAAACGAGGAGGTGGAAACGAGCGAGCTGCCGATGATGCTGTACGTGTACGGGGCCATCCTGATCCTCGTGTTCTTGGCATACCGTGACTGGCGCGCGATGCTCGCGTGCTGCTTGCCGCTGTCAGTGGCAACGTTCATCGGCTATTGGTTCATGAAGGAACTGCAGATCGGGCTGACGGTGGCGACGCTACCGGTGATGGTGCTGGCGGTGGGCATCGGTGTCGATTACGCGTTCTACATCTACAACCGGCTGCAGGTGCATCTCGCCGGCGGCCAGACCATCGTGAAGGCGGTCCAGCACGCGATGCTCGAGGTGGGCGTGGCGACAATCTTCACCGCGATCACGCTGGCGATCGGTGTTGCGACGTGGAGCTTCTCGGCACTGAAGTTCCAGGCCGACATGGGCAAGCTGCTGGCGTTCATGTTTCTCGTCAACCTTCTGATGGCGATGACTGCGTTGCCCGCGCTGGCGTCAGTGCTGGAGCGTTGGTTCCCGCGCCGCAAGCCGGCGCGCGCGCCGGGTCTGTTCAGCCATTGACATGGTGTGCACCACGACAGGAACCGCCATGATCAAAACTCGTGTTGTCGTTGTTGCGCTTTGTGCGACCGCCGCGCTCGCGTCATTCCTTCGATTGGTCACGGTCAATTCGGAGTCTCTCCATATCGAGGTTGATCAGGCGACGAGCCCGGGCGGAAACGCCGCAGAGCCAGGCAGGCACGGCGTCGTTTTTCCGTCAGCCAATCACCTCGGATCGGTACGAGAAGCGTCGCGCAAACAGGCGTCAGCGACGCAATCGACCGTTCAGCTTAGCCACGCCGAGCATGGCTGGGCAGATTTGTTCAACCACTGATGCGTATGCATGAGATTCAAGAGACGCAGCCATGATCAAGACCCTTGTTGCCTGTATCACTTTCTGTGCCGCTGCGGTGGCGTTCGCCCAACCCACCGGAACCATGGCGGACTGGGCTGCGAAGCCGGCGCACGTGTGGGCCGCACCGGCGCGGATGATGCTGACTGATGCGACGCGCGCCGGTACACGCATCGTCGCCGTGGGCGAACACGGCCTCGTGTTGATGTCGGACGACGAAGGCAGGTCCTGGCGGCAGGCCCGTCTGGTACCCGTGTCGGCCACATTGTCGGCGATCACCTTTGTCGATGCGCGGCATGGTTGGGCGGTCGGTCAGTGGGGCGTGATTCTGTCGACCAGCGACGGTGGAGAAACGTGGGAAAAGCAGCGTGTCGACACGTCGGTCGATCAACCCTTGTTTTCCGTCCACTTCACCAGTGCCCGCGACGGTATTGCGGTAGGCCTGTGGTCGCTGATGCTCCAGACCCGCGACGGCGGCAAGACCTGGACGCGGATAGTGTTGCCGAAACCGCCGGGCGGCGGAAAGGCGGACCGCAATCTCTATCACGTCTTCGCCGACGGTAAAGGCTCGTTGTACGTGGTGGCCGAACAAGGAACGGTGCTCAAGTCGACGGATGGCGGTGCGAACTGGGCTTATCTTGCGACCGGCGGAAAGGGCACGCTCTGGACGGGTGTGGCGATGCCCGATGGCCGGATCGTCGTCGGTGGTCTGCTCGGCAGCCTGTTCGAGAGCGCCGATGGCGGTGCGACGTGGTCCGCGCTGAATTCCGGCGTGCGCAGTTCGATTACCGACCTCGTCGCGACCGGTGGCGGGCTGATCGGTGTCGGACTGGACGGCGTGACGTTCCTGCAGCGTGTCTCGGGTGGGCCGTTCGACGTCGCGCAACGTCAGGATCGCGCGACGCTCACGGCAGCGCTGATCGATGCGAGCGGCAAACCGCTGCTGTTCTCGAGCGAAGGTGTCCTTTCCGCTCCGTAACTATGCCGTCCGGGCCTTCATGAACGGATACGCGGATCGGATTGCCGCTAGGTTCTTGGCGGTTTCGACAGACCTTGTCGGATTTATTTCAAGTCATTTTCAGAATCATGAATGAACACACCAATCAATACACGAGTGTCGAGCAGGAGGCGCTGTCGGGTCGCCTGCCCGTTCTGGCCAGCGAGCGTGTGTACGGGACATACGGCTCCTTTCTTTGGACATGCTGCGCATTCTCCGCCGCGACATGGGCCTTCCTCGTCGGCGGGTTCCTGCCGTATGTCGGTGACTGGCGGCTCGGAATCGCCGGATACTCGGTGGGGTACACGCTGGGCATGGCGGTGATCGCGCTTGCATCCGGCGCGGCGAGCTTCAAGTACGGAACCGATGTGATCGACACCGCGAAGACCTCCTTCGGACCGCGCGGCATCGTCGTTCCGCTGCTGGGCCTGCTTGCGACCCTGCTGGGATGGTCGTACGTGGTCGAGGCGTTGACGTCGCGCGGTGCGGCGAACATTGCGGTGGCCATGACCGGCGCGAGCTTCACCAGCGACGATCACGAAAAGCTCGTAGTCGCCGTGGCGTTTGCGTGCATCGTCCTCGTGTGGCTGATCGCGGCAAAAGGTCCGAAATTCTTCGAGCGGCTCAACAGCTACATCGGCCCGCTGCACATGCTCATCACGCTGATAATGTTCGGAATACTGGTCAGGCGGTACGGCTTGCACACGCTGTGGGCGAGCCAGGTTCCTTCCGACCAGATGATCACGCACGACCCGCTGAAGGGCATGGCCTTCGCGGTGGAATTCGGCGCGTCGGCCGCGATGACATGGTGGCCCGTTATGGGCGGGCTGACGAGGCTGGTCAAGCGGCGCGCGCATATCCTGGGCCCGTCGGTGCTGGGCGTCGGTTTTCTCGGCGGGCCGGTGGTGTCGACGGTTGCCGCGCTCGCCGCAATCAGCGCGGGGACGCATGATCCGACCGTGTGGATGATCAAGGTCGCGGGGAACGTCGTCGGCAGCTGCACGATGGCCGTCGTGCTGACGGCGAATATCGCGACGATGGTGGTGATGATCTACCTGGCCGGCATTTCGATCCAGCAGGTGAAGTTCTTCGCCCGGATCCGGTGGGAGCTGCTGCTCGCGATTCTCCTCGCGCCGGGTGCGCTCTTTGCGCTGCGGACAGAATGGCTGATCGAGTCGGTCATGAGCTGGCTGTCGTACAACGGTGTGATGTTCGTCGGCGTGACCGGTATCACGTTCGTCGATTACTTTGTCCTTCGCAGGGAGCGACTGGATCCCGCACACCTGTTCGCGGCCAACGGCGGGAAATATGCGTACTGGCGCGGTGTGAACTGGGTCGCGATCGCCATCACCGCGCTGTCGACATGGGGGTATCTGTGGTTGTACAACCCTGTTCGCGGGACGACGGCCGAGCCGTTCAGGTATCTCGGTGCGTCCGTGCCGTGCGTGATCCTCTCCGCGATCGCCTATTACGTGGCCGTGAAGCTGATCGTCATCCCGCTCGGAAAGGGGGCGTATCGCGATCGACAGCGGGCATACAGCGAGGCGACGCTGAGTGCCAAGCCGACGGGCAACGCGGTGACCGTTTCGCTGTAGCCGCGCAGGCCGCCGCCGACGGGCATGCCGGCCGAGGCGCCGGCATGCCGGAATCGAATGCGGTTCGCGTGCGAGTCGCCGGCCGCGAACGCGTGACGGGAGCCGACGTCAATTAAGTATTCCCTGAACGCGGCGGTTGCGCCACTGGCCGCCGCGTTGCGTGTCGTTTGCGCGTCATGGCAGGTGCATCTGCCGGCGAGGTGAGCGGTTTGATGAGGCTGTCTCCGGATAACGTTTCGACAGGTGGGGTATGCTCGAATGGATCATGGGGAGTCCGATCGGTAGCCTCTGACGATGCGTTCCAAACGGGCTTCATCGGCAGTTGGCCTGTGGATTTCCTGGTTCATTTTGTGTCGTTGATGGTTTTCGATCGTGTCGAGAGAGTTTCGTATGACGTTGCTGCCACAAGATTCAACAGCCTGTTACGAGGTCTCGAGAGCATCGAGTGTGGTCGACCACGCCAACAACTTCAAGGATCTCGAGGGTGGCGTGTACTACTCGCTCGCCGCCAACGAGCCGTTCAATGGCGTTCTACGAGACTATTCGGTCGGCGACACGCTGCGTGCCAGTGTCGAATCGTTGTCGGCGACCTCGCTGGAGTACGTCGGATATATCGGGCCAGAGTGGGTGCTGGTTTCGCAGATTTTCGGCGATGAGGATTTCCTGATCAATGGCCGCCTGATCAACGGCGAGGCGATCTACATTTCATCGGGAAAGGTCGCGCATTCGATTTCCAGGAGCGCGTCGACGACGAACATGCTGCTGGTCGAGAAGAAGCGCTTTTTCGACAGTTTCAATGTCAGGAATACGGCAATCCGGGAGTGTTTGCCGTTCGAGCTGTTTCTCCGTCCGTCCGATGGAACCGCCGCGGACTTGCGCGTTCTGTTTTCCCGATTGTTCGGCGAGCTCGATCGGGAGCCCGCACAGAGCGATTTGCCGACGAAGTACCTCGAGAAAATCCTGACAACCGTGTCGGATATCGTCGGCGACGACGGCCGCTCCGACGCTGCCAGCATGAGTTCCGCGACTCGCGCCTACATCGTCGACAAGAGCTGCGAGCTGTTCGCCCAGCACTTCGGCGACGAGTCGTTCGGCATCGTCGATTTGTGCGAGCGCTTGCGGGTGAGCAGAAGAACCCTGCAGTACAGTTTCGAGACGATCATCGGCATGTCGCCGTCGGCTTACATGCGGTCGGTGCGATTGAACATAGCCCGCCAGAGCATCATGACGAAGCCTAGCGAAAGCATTCAGGGATCGGCAATGGATGCGGGCTTCGGGCATCTCGGCAGGTTCTCGAAATACTATCTCGACTTCTTCGGCGAGCTTCCGTCGGCGACGGTCAGCAAGGCGCGCGGCTTCGCTGCCACGGATGGTCGCACAGCAGCGAATGTGGCGTGATGCTCACTTGTTCGCCGAAGCCGGCTGAACACGATCACGTTCCGCCAATGCAATGAGAAGCGGTTCAGCGGCGCGTCGGCACGCTGGTGCGACGCGCGTGCCGAAACGGGCCCGTCCACGCCAGGCGGGGTATGAAACAAGCCCCGCAGCTTCAATCGGTTGCATACCCCCTGCGCGAAAGTTCCACAGCCTGTCCTGACCGTTTAGGGTGCTCTCTCGGCCCATGTCGTCGTCGGCCGGAACTGCCCGACATTCACTTTCAGCAAGTCAGTTTGCTGCGAAATTCCTCCATCTGAACCCGCATCGGTATTCGGCCGTCGCGTCATGAACTGCTGTCATGACATCCGCATATCGGTACTCAGTGCATTGCCGATTTCGGATAGGACAAGGCGGTATCGACGGTTAGATTGATGTCACGGAAGCATCCATTACCCCACACCGTGACGAGGTCATCAATGCAAGTGCAAAAACCGAAAGATGCGTATGTGCAGGTCAACCAAGTTCAATGGCAGGATTTCCCGGAACATCTCCATACCGGCGGCGTGAAGTGGAAGCTTCTGCATGTCGCGCCTGAAAACGGCACGTGGACCGTGCTGTTCCATTGCCCCAAGCATTCGGCAATCGGCCCGCACATTCACCACGGCCCGGCCGAGGGCTACATCTTCGACGGCATCCTCGAGTTGCGCGGCGGCCCGGAAAACGGCGGTGCACACTGCATCAAGGACGGCTACGTCTACGAGGCCGCCGGCGCTCACCACGACGAGACCAAGATGCTGGAAGACACGACGTTCATCTTGCAGATGGTCGGCCCGATCACCTGGGTGCTGCCGGAAGGGCGCTTCTACAACCAGACGTGGGAAGACGCCGTGGAACTCTGGAACAAGCAGGCGCATTGATTCCTTGTTGCATCGATCGATTGAACGACCACCAACCGAATCCCCGCAGGTGAATCATGAGCGTGCTGTTTGTGCTGACATCACATGACGTATTGGGTGACACGGGCCGAAAAACCGGCGCGTGGCTGGAAGAATTCCTGGTGCCTTACTACCAGGTGATCGACGCAGGCCTGCTGGCATTCATCGCTACGCCGGCGGGCGGGCAGGCGCCGATCGACCCGCTCTCGGTCGATGCGCTCAGGGACACGGCAATCTATCGGCGCTTCGTGCATGACGAAACCATTCAGGGTGCCCTCGCCAATACGGGATGGTTGCCCGAGATCACCGGCAATGCCTATTCGGCCGTCATCTATCCCGGTGGCCATGGTCCGTTGTGGGACCTGCGGACGAATCGCGAGTCGATCGCGCTGATCGGCTCGATGCTCCAGCAGTCGAAGCCCGTGGCAACGATTTGCCACGCCGGATGTGCGTTGCTCGAAGTCAGGAAGCCGGACGGCGGGCTCCTGGTCGACGGGCTGAACGTCACCTCATTCAGCGACAGTGAAGAGGCGGCCGTCGGCATGGTCGAACAGGTTCCGTATCTGGTCGAGAGCGAACTCAGAAACCGTGGTGCTCGCTATACCAAGGCGGCTGACTGGGCCGGGCATGCGGTGCGGGATGGGATGATCATCACCGGGCAGAATCCGGCTTCCTCCGCGGCAGTGGCAGAAGCTGTCATCAGCCTGGTCAGGTGAACCCGGGCCGTTGCCTGAGGACGGCTCGAATCACGAAGGCACGCGATATACGAAGCCTTTCGCTGCGTCGTGTCTGCTTTTGGCGCGGCGGTTCTAAGCAGGCATGGCGAATACCATTCATACATATCAGTAGAACTGAATAGAAGGAAGAGACATGAACGGCAAGATCGTTACCGGCAACATTCATCACGCGAACAACTTCAAGCCCCTTACCGTGGAAGAGGGCGGCTGGCAGACCCTCAAGGGGAACCCGGCGACGCAGGTGCACGACTTCGTCAACAACGGAACGATGTGGTGCGCGTTGTCCACGTGGGAAGCATGCGCGATCCGCGAAACCATCAACAACTACTCGTCCATTCAAGTACTCGAAGGCGACCTCACCATCACGCACGGCGATGAAGTGATCGAGCTCACCGCGGGTGGCCTGGCGTTCTTCACGCCCGGTATGGAGGTCGTGTTCGAAGTGAAGACGCACATGCGGGAAGTGTTCACGGTCTTGGGCGAATTCAACGCATAAGGCGTACAGCTCTGGTCGCGACGGGCCGGGCCGCTGTCATCGTAGCGGCCCCAGAAATAGCCTGATCGCGGGCAAGCGACCCGCTGGAAACGAGAAAGGAGAGATTCGTGAGTTCTGCAGAATTCGACTACGATGCCATCGTCATCGGTGGTGGATACGCCGGCGTGAGCGCCGCCAGAGACCTGGGTGACCAGGGTTATTCGGTCCTGTTGCTCGAGGCACGCGATCGTCTGGGTGGCCGGACCTGGTCCGAACATAAAAAAGTGGGTGATTTCGAAGGGGTCGTGGAGTACGGCGGCCAGTGGGTCTGGTCCGAGCGCCAGATGCACATGAGGAACGAGATCGAGCGCTACGGGATGACGATCATGCATTCGCCCGAGACGGCTCATTTTCCGACGCTCTCCCATGGTGAGCACAATCCGGGCCCGTGGCCTGTACCGTTCGAGGAACTCTACGACTTCGAGAAAGCGGTCGGCCTGATGCTGGCGGATGTGCGTCGTATCAAGGTGGGGGTGCCGCTGGATCTGCAGAACTTGACCGATCTCGATATTCCGTACGGCGAGTACCTGGATAAACTCGAGGTCGGCAAGAAGACGCGTGCGTATCTGAGCATGTTCTTCTACAACGCATTCGCGCGTTATCCCGACGAAACGTCGGCGCTCCCGGCCCTGGCCCTTATCGCCGGGATGGACCATAGTCTGCTGCGCGCGTGGGGCATGATCGACGAATACCTGAAGGAAGGCACCGGTGCGCTGATCAACGCGATGGCTACGGATTCCGGGGCCGACGTTCGCTTGAATACCCCAGTTGCGCGTGTCGAGCAGGATGCTGAAGGTGTGACGATCACTACGCGGACGGGCGAGCGCTTCACAACCCGCACCGCCGTGGTGGCCACGCCGATGGTGTGTTGGTCCGATATCGAGTTTTCACCGGCGCTGAGCGCGGGAAAAACGGCTGCGGCGGCCGAGCGTCATGTCGCCTATCCGGTCAAGGTGATCGCGCAGATCAAGAATGCGCTGAAGCCGGTCGCAACCGTCGTCGACGCGGTCAGTACGAAAGGCGCGTTCATGGCCTTCACGCAGCACGACCTGGGGGACGAAGGGCAGATCATCGTCGGCTTCCTGATCGATCATCCCGAGCGCGAGAGTTTCTCGATCGACTTCCCGGGCATCGAAGCGTTCGTCCAGACCATTTACCCCGACGCGGAGCTGGTGGCGTTCGAGGCGCATCGCTGGAGGACGGACCCGTGGTCGGGCCATGGCGGCTGGATTGCATTCCAGCCCGGCCGCATCAGCAAGTCGCATTCGGAGCTCGTCAGACCCGACGAGCGGCTGTTCTTCGCGACTGCTGATATCGCTACCACCTTTCCCGGCTGGATCGAGGGCGCGGTGGACATGGGCAAGAAGGCGGCTATCGATGCCCAGCGGCTGATGACGCGCGAAGTGATGGAAGTGAAGCTCAAGGTTCGAGTTGGCGCGAAGCGTGCCAGTGCGAAGGAGGGGGCATCCGTTGAGGACTGACGCGCATGGCGCATCGGGTACGCCTTCGATTCTTTCGGGGTTGAAGGCCCCTTACACGCGTCGTTCGCTGGAGGCGCTTGCGCGCGCCGAATCGATCGCCCATGACGCATGTGCATCCGCCGCGCCCGAACAGGTATTGGTTGCCGTTCTCGAACAGGCCGGGACGCTGGTTGCACCCATCCTGACCCGGCTCGGAGTCGGGCATCCCGAATTGCTCGAGGCAGCGCGGGACCATGCGGTGGTGCAGGTGGCCGGTCAGTCCGACGCTCGCGCACGCATGACGTCGCTGCTCAGGGCTGCGGAACATGAGGCGCAACAACTGGAAGACCGGTTCGTCTCCGTCGAGCACCTGCTGATCGCCGTGGCCGGGCGGCTCGACTCCGTCGGCGGGGTGCTTCAGGAGGCGGGCGCCGAGCGGGCGGGCGTCATCGCCGCCGTCCTGCATCTGCGCGGTCCGGCCCGCGTGCTCGACGAGGATCCGGAGCGGATTTACCTGAAGTCCGAATGGCGTCCGGTCGACGTGTCGAAGAACCTGCTGCGATACAGCCGGGACATCACCCAGCTTGCGTTCCATGGGCAACTGGACCCCGTGCTCGGTCGCGATGCGGAAATCGAGCGTGCGATCCAGGTGCTGACGCGGCGCCGGAAGAACAACCCGGTGCTGGTGGGCGATCCCGGCGTCGGCAAGACCGCGATCGCGGAAGGCATCGCGCAACGCATCGTCGCCGGGAAGGTGCCCGCCGCGCTGATGGATCGCCGGATCATCGCGCTGGATGTCGGCAGCCTGGTCGCGGGCGCGAGTTTTCGAGGCGAGTTCGAGGACCGGATCAAGACCGTCCTGAAGGACCTGGAGCGGGCGGACGGCAGGATCATCCTGTTTATCGACGAGCTGCACACGATCGTCGGAGCGGGCGCGGCGGAAGGCGCGGTCGATGCCGGTAACCTGTTGAAGCCGATGCTGGCGCGCGGCGAGCTGTGCACGATCGGTGCCACGACGGTCGACGAATACCGCAAGCACATCGAGTCCGACGGCGCACTGGAACGCAGGTTCCAGCCCGTCGTGGTGGCCGAGCCCGGCCCGTCCAGCGCCGTTGAAATGCTCCGCGGATTGCAGTCCAGCTATGAACGCCATCACCGGGTCCGGATTTCCGACTCCGCGCTCACGGCAGCGGTTGCATTGAGCAAGCGTTATATCGCGGATCGCTACCTTCCCGACAAGGCTATCGACCTGATCGACGAGGCGTGCGCGAAGAAGCGGATCGACGTTGATGCCGGTTCGCGGGATGGCCACGGTGATGCGGTGTGTATCGACGAGCGGGACGTCGCGCGCGTCGTCGCGCAATGGACCGGGATTCCTGCCGAACGGCTGCGAGAGGAGGAGCTCAAGAAGCTGGCGAGCCTCGACGAGCGCATGGCGGAGAAGGTGATTGGCCAGCCTGCGGCGATCGGCCGAATATGCTCTGCACTCCGGAGTTCACGAACCGGGCTGGCAGATCCGGACCGGCCGATCGCGTCGTTCCTGTTCTGCGGGCCGAGCGGCGTGGGAAAGAGCCACCTGGCCCGGGTGCTTGCGCAGGTCATGCTTGACAGTGAAGACTTCCTGATTCACCTCGACATGACGGAGTACGCGGAGAAGCAGTCCGCGAGCCGGCTGATCGGACCACCGCCGGGTTATGTCGGTTACGAAGCGGGCGGGCAACTGACCGAGAGCGTCAGGCGCCGGCCGTATTCCGTCATCCTGCTGGACGATATCGATCAAGCACATCCGGACATCCTGGGGCTGCTGCGGCAAGTGCTCGACAGCGGCGTGATGACCGACGGCCAGGGGCGTGAGGTCAGTTTCCGCAATACGCTGCTGGTGATGACGAGCAGCCTCGTGGACCTGGCCGCCGTCGGGCAGTATTTCCGCGCCGATTTCATCGGCCGGCTGGATGACGCCATACCGTTCTCGTCGCTCGATGCCGACGGTCTCGTGCAGTTGATCGACGTGCAGATTCGTACGGTCGAGAGCCGGCTGATGGAGCGCAACATCGGTATCGAGGTCTCGTCGCGCGCGAGGGCGTTGCTTGCGATGTCCAATGCAGGGAACGGGGCCCGCCCGCTGCTGCGCGTCGTGCAGCATCGGCTGATGGCGGAAGTGTCGCGGCGAATCGTCGATGGCACATTGCGGGAAGGTGAAACGGTCGTGTTCGATTGCGATGGCGAATCCCTGTTTGTCACCGTGACCGCCGGATCAAACAAGCGGTAAGCCCGGCAGACTAGGCATCGCTGACGACGCTTGCGAACGTCAGCGCTTGCCGATAGCGGATATCGCGACGCTCCGGGGAGCGATAGCCTCGTTCATGAAGACATCGGCAACCCCAATCGCGAGCGGCCGATTCTTGGCGAACCTCATTTCCCCCTCTACTCAAACATGGAGACAAACAATGACTGGAAACAGAGATCTTGAACGCCTGCCTGCGTCCGCGTCCGTCGCGCAGGTTCGCGCGGCCGTCGAGCGAGACGGCGGTGTGATCATCAAAGGGTTGTTCCGCGACGAGGCCGACGGGCTGAATGCCGAAATCGACGACCTGGTAGCGGGCTACAAGGTGGGTATCGAAGGCAATGAGTTCATGCGCGAGTTCGCCGGGAGAAAGACCAAGCGGATTACCCAGTTGGTCAACCGGAGTGCGTATTTCCGGGAGCATCTGCTCGATCATCAACGTCTGCTGGAACTCGTCGATCCCTTCATGCTGCAAACGAGCGACAGCTACTGGCTCAGTACCAGCCAGCTTATCGAACTGCAGCCGGGCGAGAAGGCGCAGCTTCTTCACCGGGATGGCGACAATTATCCGGCGTTCAGACAATTTGGTGCGGGTGCGCCGGAAATCGCGATGAACTGCCTGATCGCGCTTTCGGAATATACGGAGGAGATGGGCGCCACGCGGGTCATTCCGGGGAGCAATAAATGGGAGGACTGGTTAAGGCCGGTGACGCAGGCCGACACCGTTGCCGCGGTGATGGAAAAAGGTGATGCTTTCTTGTTCTCGGGCAAGGTGATCCATGGCGGCGGGGCGAACGTCAGTAACAAGCCCCGCAGGGCGCTGGCCATGGCTTATTGCCCCGGATGGCTGATGCCGGAAGAGGCTTATCCGTTCCAGGTCCCGATCGAAATGGTGCGCACGCTGAGCCCGCGCGCACAACAGCTCATCGGGTTCCGCTCGTTTCATAACCAGACGCTAGAGGGCGGTAGCCTTTGGCAGGTGAACTATGAGGAACTCGGATCGTTCCTCAAGCTCGACGCATAACCTCAATGGCGCGGGGCGTGGGTTCGGCTGAGCCGGCGCCCCTGGGTTGGATGGAGCGCTTGTATCGAGCGGGCATCAGCGCCGTCGGATGCAGCGTTGCCGAATGCGGCATGGAACTACTGCGAACTGTCTTGCAGCGGGGATGCTCTGGTAGTTTGAGCAATGACGCATCACGAAGTGACTGATGCAACGGTGGATCGAACCCAATTGCACGATCTCGCATGGGGTCTGCATCACGCGTTTGATGGACAGCGCTTGGATCAAACGAGAGCCGAGGGCTTTGCCCATCAATGTGGCCGATGATGCGAGCACCGGCGACCTGCTCTCACATTTTCGGGATTTTTCCCCGGTAACGTGAGTCCGAATTTTACCGAAAGATAGTTACGATGGTTGGTCAGAACGAATTGCAAAGGGTGCGTGCGGAAGCCGCGCTCGCCGTGAACGCCGACGACGCTGACGTATGGCGATGGTTTTCGTCGTTGATGGATGATCACCGCATACGCTGGCGTCACACCGAGAACAAGTGGCTCGTCAGCGTCGATAACAGACATGTGGCAACCGAACAGAGTTTCGATAGCGCAATTAGGTCGGCAAAGGACGCGGTGGACCTCCGGGACAGTCCTCCATTCGATTGAATGAACAACGTGCCAAGAAAGTATGGACCGCCTGACAATCGATGATTACAGAAACATGAAGGCAAAACACTTGTGAATCCACTAGTTTTCACCTACGGCGCACTCATCGCCGCAATCGTCAGTGAAGTGATTGGCACGACGTTCCTGCAGAAGTCCCAACAGTTCACCAAGCTTGGTCCGTCGCTACTGACTGCGATTTCCTATGGTGCCGCGTTCTATGCGCTGTCTCACACACTCACTGTTCTTCCAGTTGGCATTGCCTACGCGATCTGGAGTAGTCTCGGGATCGTCCTTATTTCAACAGTTGGCTTTTTCGTCTTCAAGCAATCTCTCGACGTACCAGCTATGCTCGGCATTGGATGCATAGTTGTTGGTGTCGTCATCATCAACGTTTTCTCTAAATCTGTCGCGCATTGATGCAAACACGGAACGCAAAGCGAGAACCTGATCCAAAGAACCTTGTAGGGGTCAACCAACCCCGGACACTACATTAAGGTTTTCTTCAGAAACGGCCGTCGCCAGTGCGCCATCGAACTGATGCGACAGTTGCCGGTGTACCGGTACATCCGATAGTGATTGATGTCTTGGCGTACCTCCTGCGCTGACATGTAGCCCACTGAGGGCAGCCTTTGGTCTTGAAGCTGCGGAACAACCTCTCCATCGGAGAATTCACGACGACGCATGCTTCGTGGGATCGATAGAGTCTCGTCGAGTTGATAAGATAATTTTTCTTATCACTACAGCATGATTTATTCGCAAAACTGATCGACTGGGAAATGTGTCTAGCCTCCGCACCTTCGTGCGCTCCGGTCATCAATAGTGCGCCGAACGCCGATGAATCGGCCGTGCCGCCTGTCTGGATTGCAGACACCGTCAATTGCACGACGGGGAACAGGCAGAGCGTTACCGAAACTGGATCGGATCCGGCTTCGACGCGGAATTATTCGATTTGCGTGCTGCCAATGCAGCGCTGTCGCGCATGGCTTCCAACCGTTGGGGCAAGCGGTAACTCAGACTGCGTCAAGATTCCGGACGGCGTGAAGACGGAACTGCTGGACTGCAGTATGCCGGCAGAACCTCGGTGCAACGCCGAAAAGTACCATCTAGGGAGCTCGGTGTTGCGCTGAAGCAGCTGATCTGCGGTGCGCTACGCAACACCTCCAAATGTACCAGTCACGTTGATAATTCACGTTATGTCAA